>JAUIFC010000002.1 GCA_030429455.1 Bacteroidia bacterium
CAAATGCTTCTGGTGCTTTAACATTTTTGTTTTCTTCAGATGGAAGTATTACGAGTAGTGGTTGGGAAGCTGTTGTTACTTGTTCATTCATTACTTGTCCAGAGCCTGATAATCTTGTTGTAACTAATGTAACTGAGTCTTCTGCTAATGTCAGTTGGGATGCTGGAAGTACAGAAACTCAATGGGAGATAGAGTATGGTGTTACAGGTTTTGCTCAAGGAAGTGGAACGATAGTTCAAGTTGGCACAAATTCTTTTTCAATGACAGGTTTAAATCCACTTACGACATACGATATATATTTGAGAGCAAATTGTGGAACAAATCCAGGGGATGATGATAGTAATTGGATTGGCCCTGTAAGTTTTACAACCCTTTGTGCAGCATTTACAGCACCATATACAGAAGATTTTGAAACCTTTACAGTATCTTCTTCTCCATTTGTAGACGAGAATTGTTGGACATCTGTTAGTGGAAATTATTATTGGGAAGTTGCAGACACCGGAGATTCCTCATCCTCAGGAACTGGTCCAGCTCCTGGCGTAAGCACGGGAAATTATTTGTTTACAGAAGCTTCAAATAGTAGTTCTGGCGATACTACGGATTTAACATCTCCTCTAATCGATTTAAGCAATTTAGCTATTCCTTCGTTACAGTTTGATTATCATATGTATGGAGGCGATATGGGAACCTTAGAAGTTCTTGTGAATGGAACCGATAATGTATTTACTGTTAGTGGTCAACAAAATTTTGAGAATGATCCATTTCTTAGTCAAATTATTGATTTAACTGCTTATACCAATCAGACAATTTTTGTTGTCTTTAGAGGCATTAGAGGATTCGGTTTTCAAAGTGATATCGCAATTGATAACATTAGGTTCAACGAAATGCCTACTTGTCCAGATCCTAGTAATTTATTTACATCGGGTATAACGGGATCAAGTGCCGATATCAGTTGGGATGCCGGAGGTACAGAAACACAATGGGAGGTAGAATATGGTCTTGCAGGTTTTGCGCAAGGAAACGGAACGATTGCACAAACTAATACAAATCCATTTACGTTGACGGGTCTAAATACACTTACGACATACGACATTTATTTAAGAGCCAATTGCGGATTGAATCCTGGAGATGATGATAGCAATTGGATAGGTCCTGTAAGTTTTACTACTCTACCAGATTATTGTAATGGAGATCTTTTTTACGATTCTGGTGGCCCAAATGGCAATTATTCTAACGGCGAATTTAATACCACCACCATCTATCCTTCGGCTGGATTTAATACCGTAACCGTTGATTTTAACTCTTTTCAAACAGAGAGTTGTTGTGATTATTTGCAGATTTTTGATGGTGTCGACACAAATGCGCCCCTTATTGGCCAATACCAAGGATTTAATAGTCCAGGTTCTGTTTCATCATCAAATGCTTCTGGTGCTTTAACATTTTTGTTTTCTTCAGATGGAAGTATTACGAGTAGTGGTTGGGAAGCTGTTGTTACTTGTTCATTCATTACTTGTCCAGAGCCTGATAATCTTGTTGTAACTAACGTAGCTGAGTCTTCTGCTGATGTCAGTTGGGATGCTGGAAGTACAGAAACTCAATGGGAGATAGAGTATGGTGTTACAGGTTTTGTGCTGGGAAGTGGAAACATTGTTCAAGTTAATACAAACCCATATACGCTATCGGGATTAAATCCTAATACAACTTATGATGCTTACTTGAGAGCCAACTGTGGCACTAACCCAGGAGATGACGATAGTAATTGGATAGGGCCTGTAACTTTCACAACCCTTGAATTATATCCTCCTAGTAATTTGGTCTCAGAGATAACGGATGAAATAAATGGTACAGTCGAATTAAATTGGGGAGTTGCTGCTTCTATTGTTGGAGAATGGATCATAAATTTATCAGTCAGTTGTAATGGTTTTGATGATGTTAGTGC
This sequence comes from Bacteroidia bacterium, assembly GCA_030429455.1. Lineage (GTDB taxonomy): Bacteria > Bacteroidota > Bacteroidia > Flavobacteriales > Flavobacteriaceae > Psychroflexus. The sequence goes on from JAUIFC010000002.1 coordinate 1,940, forward strand.
TCCTATCATCTTTTATGACGATTTTACTTTCGAAGTTCCAAGTGAAAATTCTTCAGGGACATGGGTGTTAACAGGCAACCAAATTGTTTTTACGTTCGATAACGGATTTCAATATACTGGAACAGTGCAAGGAAATTATATGAGTGGTACCAATGCTGCCGGTGGATGTTGGTATGCAGATCAAATTTCGACAGGTAACGATAATGCTACAACAATGGATTTTGTGGTGTCGGGTATTTCAATCAGTGGTGAAATTACATCTACTCCAAATCAAGTTTATACACATACTTTTAATCAGAATATTTCCAATAATACTGTTTCAAGTTTTAATGTGTATAGGGACAATATAGTTATAGCTTCGACTACAGTGACTACTTACACAGATATACTTCCGGCTTACGGTACATATACCTATTATGTTACTGCTGTGTATAATGGCCTTGAGTCTGTGGCTTCAAATACCGAAGTTGTTGTATGGTCCTCTTGTTCTGCGCCAAGTAACTTAGCGGTGACTAACATATTAGGTAATAGTGCCGATTTGAGTTGGGTTGCTGGTAGTACAGAGACCGAATGGGAAATAGAATATGGCTTAGCTGGTTTTACTCAAGGCAGTGGAACAATTGTACCAACAAATGCCAATCCATATACACTAGCAGGATTGACTCCAGTAACCGCATACGATGTGTATTTAAGAGCAATCTGTAGTACAAATTCTGTTGACAATAGTGCTTGGATAGGTCCAGTGTCGTTTACAACACCATGTGCAGTTCATTTAGCTCCGTTTTATGAACACTTTGCACATACTACTATTCCAGATTGTTGGGATGAATATGGAAGTGAAAACTGGAACTTTAGCTTAGGCGCTGCATACGATGCTGCTTCGGCTGGGGATCATACTTCTGGACAGAATACACATTACGCTTGGATAGATGCTTCTTCGCCAAATGGTGCACAGCATATAAGTCACCTTAAAACAATGGATATAGATGTTTCTCAATTATCTACTCCAACCTTACAATTTTCGGTGTTTAGTATGAATACTGACGATTTTACCTACAATACTTTAAGAGTAACTGTAAGTAATGCGGCTAATGAAACTTTGAATGTGTTAACCTTACAGGGGCCAACGAATAACTGGTCAACTTATACGATAGATTTGTCATCTATTACATTAAATTCTAATATAATTAGGGTTGAATTTTCTATAGAAGAAAATAGCCCTGGTATTCCTTATTTTAATGATATTTTGATTGATGATGTAATTGTTGATGAAAGCAGTGTGTTAAGTGTTGAAGATTTTGATAGTGATGCATTGAGCTATTATCCTAATCCTTTAACTGATGTTCTAAATGTGTCGTATTCTAAAGAGATAGACAAAGTTGAAATCTATAATGTATTAGGACAAAAACTAAAGACTTTAAATACAAGACAGAGAAATCTTGAGATTGACATGTCTTTATTTAATGCAGGAACTTACATTTTGAATATTTATTCAGAGTCCTCTCAACAAGTAATTAAGGTCATTAAGATGTAATGTGAATATTTTCTTTTAAGTCAACTTAAATTACAATACTAAAACAAGGCGTATTGAATTTCTTAAAATTCAATACGCTTTGTTTTTTTTGATTTAGATTACTTTAGTATCCCATTTAAAATTAGCTGTGGCAGCTGAGATTTCAATTCCTCTGTCGTCATATGATTTTTTTTATTCCATAGATGAATGTTGCGAAGCGGTGATAACATTTGGTAAATCATGATTTTCGGGTTAACCTCTTTAATATTTCCAGATTTTATCCCATCGATTATAATAGCTTCTAACTTTTTTTCATAAAGAATTCTACTAGCGATAAATTTATTTCTTGTATCTCCCTTAAGGTATTTCCAGTCGTTATTTAAGGTAGCAAAACTATCAGGACGTTCTACAGCAATACTGATATATGTATTTATAATTTCCTCGAGTTTTTTAGCAGTGGGAATAGTTTTTCCAGAAGTTTCTTCTATGGTTGTCATGAAAATATTAACCAAATCAAAGATGACAGCTTCTAAAATTTCATCTTTAGACTGGATATGGTTATAAAGACTGGCAGCTTTTACATTTAAGACTTTAGCAATTTCTCTCATACTTACTTGGGAGAAACTCTTTTCGCTAAACAATTGAGCAGAAGTTTTAAGTATTAAGTCTTTTGATAAATTTGGTTTACGCTCCATTATTTATCATGTTTTCAAGGTCGTATTCGCTAATTGTTGGAATTTTGAGTTTGTTTACTTTTTCAAGTTTAGAAGGTCCGACATTGTCTCCAGCTAAAAAATAATGCGTGTTTTTTGAAATCGAACTCACATTTTTGCCTCCATGCTTTTCAATTAAAGCTTTTAATTCTTTTCTATCGTATTTTTTAAAAATACCAGACAGAACAATTTTTAATCCGTCAAGTGCATTGGAAGAATTCTCTTGTTCTTCAATTTCAAAAGTTAATCCATGGGTTTTAAGTCTATCGACTATAGTTGCATTGTTTTCGTCTTTAAAAAAGTCAATCACACTTTGTGCAATTCTGTCTCCAATTTCATCAGTCGAAATGAGTAATTCGAAGTCTGCATTGATGATATTGTCTAAAGTCTTGAATTTTTTAGCCAATGTTTTTGCTACCGTTTCGCCAACAAAGCGTATGCCCAAAGCAAACAAAACCTTTTCAAAAGGTTGATTTTTGGAGGCTTCTATTCCCGCGATTAAATTTTTTGCAGACTTTTCTGCCATTCGATCTAAATTCTGAACATCACGTTGTTGGAGCTCATACAAATCCGCATAATCATTTATTAACCCCGCATTGACTAGCGCGACTACAGTTTCGCTGCCAATACCATCAATATCCATAGCTTTTCTGGAGATAAAATGCTGGATTTTTCCCATAACTTGTGGTGGGCATGACATTGTATTTGGGCAATAGTGAACAGCTTCGCCTTCATCTCTTACCAGTGCAGTGCCACATTCTGGACAATGTGTAATGTATTCGGTCGGTTGAGAATGTGCATTTCGTTGGCTAAAATCTACCGCCGTAATTTTTGGTATAATTTCTCCGCCTTTTTCAACATAAACGGTATCACCTTCTCTGATGTCTAATTTGGCAATCTGGTCTGCGTTATGAAGAGAAGCTCTTTTCACAGTTGTACCGCTAATCACGACAGGTTCTAGATTGGCGACAGGCGTAATGGCTCCTGTTCGTCCAACTTGGTAGGTGATTTTTTCGAGTTTTGTTTTGGCTTCTTCTGCCTTAAACTTGTAAGCGATTGCCCATCTTGGCGCTTTCGAAGTGTGGCCTAGCTCAAATTGCTGGTTGAGGTTGTTCACCTTGATGACAATTCCATCAGTTTCATAAGGTAAGTCGTATCTTTTTGTATCCCATATGTTTATAAACTCTAAAACCTCTTCCACAGTTTTGCATCGCTTTACTTCTTTAGGAACATTAAATTTATTTTGCCTTAAAATGGATAAGACGTCAAAGTGTGTTTCCTGTTCCACATTATTTGCAGAAATGCCATAGATCAAACATTCTAATGGACGTTTGGAGACTTCACTGCTATCTTGCAATTTTAAAGAGCCTGAAGCTGTATTTCTAGGATTGGCATATGGTTCCAATCCTTCGCTCATTCGTTCTTCATTCATCTTCATAAAGCCCTCGAATGGCAAAACAATTTCTGCTCGAACATCAAAATTTTCAGGCAGATGTTCGCCTTTAATAACTAAAGGAAGAGATTTAATAGTCCTTACGTTATGGCTTACGTCATCGCCTTGAAATCCGTCACCTCTTGTGACAGCTCTTACAAATTTGTTGTTTTCGTAAGTTAAATTTATTGAAGCACCATCGTATTTTAACTCACAAGTAAATTCCAAATCGCCTTCAATCGTTTTTCGGATGCGTTTTACCCAATCTTCAAGGTCGTCTTTGGAATATGAGTTGGAAAGCGAATACATTCGCTCCTTGTGTGTAACGGTGTTGAATGTTTTAACTACTTGTCCGCCAACTCTTTGGGTGGGCGAATTGTCGTCATAAAACTCAGGATGTTCTTCTTCAAGTTTTTCTAATTCTTTTAGTTTTTGGTCAAATTCAAAGTCAGAAATTACGGGATTGTCCAAGACATAATAATTGTAATTGTGTTGTCTTAACTCTTCTCTTAAGTGTTCAATCTGTTCTTGAATTTTCATAATTGATAATTATTTTAAAAACGTTACTAATTTACATTTTAAACTGTAATTTTGCAGACCTTAAAAAAACATTTTGAAATGATTAGCATCAATTTCAATTTGGCATGGATATAGATAAGATAGGCTAAGACCTGACATGATTATTTGGGTTTTGTGAATTATAGGAGATTTTAATTTTAAATATAAACTTTAAAAAAATGAATAAATATTTTTTAATAATAGCTTTAGTTTTTACAACAGTAGTTTCTGCTCAGTCCAAAATTGGAACTATCAACACCGATTACATTGTTACAAAATTACCTGAGTTCGAAGATGTTCAAAAAGATTTGAACACCTACAAAGAAAGTTTGGATGCCAGTATCAAGGAAAAGTATGATGAATACCAATCTAAAATGAAAGAATACGGCGAAAAAGAAAGTACTTATACTGAAGCTTTAAAGCAGTTAAAACAAAAAGATATTTTGAAACTTGAAGAGGATATCCAGAAACTGCAAGCAAATTCTGCAAAATTGTACCAAGTGCGACAAGACGAAGATTTAAGACCGCTATATAAAAAGATTGGCGATGAGGTTGAAAAGATAGTTAAAGCTGAAAGTTTTACACATGTTTTTGAAAGCAATAGCAGTAACATGATTTACATTTCGCCAGATTACGACATTACTTTAAAGGTGATGAAAAATTTAGGAATTCCTACAGAGGAAGCGCCAAAGCAGTAACTTACAAGTTTACTTCGTGAAGAATAAGACCAGAAGCTGGAGCAACATGTTCCAGCTTTATTTTTTGGGTTCCATCAAGCGTTTTTAGAAAAAAATCATAAGTCTTCGCGTGGTTTCCAAGATCAATGAGCATGCCCATCATCAATCTTATTTGTCCGCGTTTAAAGCCTTTGCCAGTCACTTTTAACACATAAGAGGTTTTAGGAAAAAAACTAGCTGTGAGTTCTATATTTTCTTCGATTCTGCATTCAAATATTTCAGCAATAGTATTTGTGTTTTCGTTGGGTCTAAAGGTGTAGGAGTAAAAATCTTTCTTTCCTTTAAATTGTAGAGCCGCTTTTTTCATCAGTTCTATATCCAACGAATAATTGATATTCGCCATAATTGCGGCAGAAAATGGATGAATTTTTTCGCCAAACGCAAAATAATAATGGTAAGTTTTAAATTTTGTGTCTTGAATTACATTAAAGTTTTTGTCGACCTCTTTAATGCTTAACGCTCTGATGTCTGAAGGAAGATTTAAATTGAAATTTGTCATAAACTCTTCTAAATCAATGAGCTGTTCGTTGCAAAACAATTCTAAATATGTTTGATTGGCAGAGACTTTAGCATCTGTTCTGCTGCATACCAAAACTTTGGTTTTAACCTCTGGTAAAATGTAGTTTAAAGTTCGTTTGACCATAAGCTCAACAGTTTTGACATTCGGCTGAACTTGCCAGCCGTGGTATCTAAAGCCCAGGTATTGAAATGAGATGAGGTAATAAAAACGTTTTGGTTGCATGAATTGTTAGTAATGCATTTTTTATTTCTGGCTATCTAAAATAGAAATTTATTATCAAAACCATACATAGTAATGATCAAATATATGTTACAAAAGAAAATAAAAAATAACCTATAATCAATATTCTTAAGTTTATACCATTTGTGATTTGAAATTACTGTATAAAGAAAAAAGAGCGATATATTACGGTAATTTCAAGTTATAAATGGTATTAATCCTTTCTCTTGGGTTCATGTGGTAACCATCAATAGTTTTGGCACAACAGGTCGTGCACTTTATCGGTGGGATGAAGGGTAGTTATTCAAGAATATTCAAATACATCAATCATTTTTACATGTAATTCTGGGAATAGTTTGGAAGTTATTGTTTCGTTCTTCTCTTCATAAGTTTCCAATTCTTCATATTTTCCAGTTTCTAGATAGAATATTTGAAGAGATTTTCCCTCAGGATTTGCAATCCAATACTCTTTAACACCATTTTCTTCATAGAGATTGTATTTTTCTGTGTAGTCCCTTTTTATGGTGGATGGCGAAAGAACTTCAATGATTAAATCTGGCGCACCAACACAACCTTTGTCGTCCAATTTCGACAAATCACATACAACACAAATGTCAGGTTGTACAACGGTAACTATTTCATTATCAGATCGCCCTTTGTTTTTAATCAAACGGACGTCAAATGGAGATTCGTAAACATCACATTTACTTTTCTTAAAAAAACTTCCTATTTCTATGTGAAGATTGCTTTCTACTTTTTGGTGAATCCTTTTGGGTGCTGGACTCATTTTGTACACCCACCCTCGGATAAGTTCTACGCGTTCACTAAATTTCCAAGTGAGGTAATCTGCATATGTGTATGTTTTATTTAAATCTAGTTGAGATATGTCTGTGATTTGAGGTTTCATATCGACCATTCTATACAATAATCAAATATACTAAAAATAGGCTTTAAAAGATACACGCGCTTCTAAACACTAACTTTACTACTTTGAGGGATTATAGTGAGGTGTGTTATTTAGTCCTTGTAATTATAGATTTCTAATTAAACGAACTATAATGAATTTTTTATTTATGCCTTTCTTTTAAAACCTTAGCCACATCCTCTAGTTTAAAGCCCTTTGCTTGCAACAAGACCAAGTAATGGAATAATAAATCCGCAGATTCATTTAGAAACAGCTCTTCATTATCGTCTTTGGCTTCGATGACTGTTTCTATAGCTTCTTCACCCACTTTCTGAGCGATTTTATTGATGCCTTTTTCAAATAATGAAGCGACATAAGATTTGTCTCCAGAGCTGTTGTTTTTACGCTCTTCGATGGTGTTTTCCAAATGAGATAAAAAACCGAATTGTTCTACGTTAATTTCAGCCCAACAGGTGTCATCGCCTTTATGGCAAGTCGGTCCATGAGGAGTGACATAATATAATATGGTATCGTAATCGCAGTCGATTTTGTAATCTTTCAGCTCTAGGAAATTTCCGCTTTCTTCGCCTTTGGTCCATAAGCGTTGTTTGCTGCGACTGAAAAATGTAACTTTCTTTAATTCCAATGTTTTTTCAAAAGCGTCTTCGTTTTGATAGCCTAACATTAAGACTTGTCTGGTTTCAATATCTTGCACGATGGCTGGGACTAAATTGTCAGGGCTTTTTTTAAAATCTATTTTCATAACCTTACAGGTATGTGTTTTTGTTGTAATTCTAGTTTTAAATGAGGTATGGCAATTTCTTTAAAATGAAATATACTCGCTGCCAAAGCTGCATCGGCTTTTCCATGGTTAAACGTGTCCACAAAATGTTGAATGTTTCCAGCACCACCAGAAGCAATGACAGGGATATTCAACAAATTATGAAGTTGAAGTAATGCTTCATTGGCAAATCCATTTTTGGTACCGTCGTGGTTCATGGATGTAAACAAGATTTCTCCTGCGCCGCGTTGTTCGGCTTCTTTTGCCCATTCGAACAAATCGATGTCTGTTGGGACTTTACCACCGACCAAATGGACTTTCCATTCATCACCTATTTTTTTGGCATCAATAGCGACGACAATGCACTGGTTGCCAAAAGCAAGGGATAATTCGTTGATTAACTCCGGTCGCTTTACAGCTGCAGAATTGATGGCAACCTTATCTGCACCAGCTTTTAAAATTGCTTTGACGTCTTCAACACTCGATACGCCACCGCCAACAGTAAAAGGAATGTTTATTTTTTCGCCCACATGTTTTACCAATTCCACGAGTGTTTTACGTTTTTCGTGAGTCGCCGTTATGTCTAGAAACACCAATTCATCGGCACCTTCATTAGCATAAATTTCAGCAAGTTCCACCGGATCACCTGCATCTCTTAATCCCACAAAATTAATTCCTTTTACAGTTCTGCCGTTTTTGATGTCAAGACAAGGGATAATGCGTTTTGTTAACATTTGAGGTTATGGGTTTATAGTTTATGCGTTTATGAGAATATTTCGAATACAAATGTCGTAAAGATTTACGGTAATGTATAATAAGTCTTTATTGTTTAACAATAACCTCATAACCCCATAAACTCATATACTTCTTTAAGGTTAATTCTATTCTCATAAATCGCTTTTCCGATAATAGCTCCTTCACACCCCATGTCTTTTAGAGTATGTAAATCATCGATAGTCGTGATGCCTCCAGAAGCTATTAAATTGATATCAGGTGTTTCTTTCAAAATCTCACTGTAAAGCGCGTTTGAAGGTCCTTCAAGCATACCGTCTTTAGAAATATCTGTACAAATGACATACTTAACGCCTTTTGTGTGGTAATCTTTGATAAATGATTGTACTTCGAGTTCACTTTCTTCCAACCATCCACTAACCGCTATTTTATTGTGATGGCAATCTGCTCCAAGGATGATTTTTTCATGCCCATAAATCCTTAGCCACTGTTCAAAAACTTCGGGTTGTTTGACCGCTATGCTTCCTCCAGTAATTTGGCTAGCGCCGGATTCGAAGGCAATACGCAAATCCTCATCAGATTTTAAACCGCCACCAAAATCAATCTTCAGCTGGGTTTTAGAAGCAATTGTTTCAAGTATTTTATAGTTGACAATGTGCTTGGATTTTGCACCATCTAAATCTACCAAGTGCAGATATTGAATGCCGTGATCTTCAAAAGCTTTGGCAACTTCAAGAGGGTTCTCGTTATAAATTTTTTTTGTGTCGTAATCACCTTTAGAAAGTCTAACACACTTTCCTTCGATAATATCTATGGCTGGAATTAGTCTCAAAATTTACTTTTTTGCAAAATTGAACTAAAATATTGGTTTTTAACTTAGAGAATATGAAATATTAAGTTAATGTCTGCTGCTTCATTGGCATACCAATGTAGATGAATGTGCTTTATTTTTAGGTAGTTATATTTCAATCTAAAATTAATTGTAATTCTTACTCATATTTTAAGGCAGTCGGTTTCATTTCATAATTATTATTTTATTTTTGTCTTTCGTGTTTTTTAAAAATAATTTTAGATGAAGCAGATAACCAAAGACACTTATCTCGATTGGTATGAGAACATGCTATTTTGGAGAAAATTTGAAGATAAATTAGCCCAAGTTTACATTCAGCAGAAAGTAAGAGGTTTCTTGCATTTGTATAATGGTCAAGAAGCTATTATGGCTGGTGCATGGCATGTCATGGATCGTGAAAAAGACAAAATGATAACAGCCTACCGAAACCACGTTCAACCGATTTGCATGGGAGAAGACCCAAAACGTGTTATGGCAGAATTGTATGGAAAGGCTACAGGGACTTCCCAAGGTTTAGGTGGTTCTATGCATATTTTTTCTCCCGAACATAACTTCTATGGAGGTCACGGGATTGTAGGAGGACAAATACCGCTAGGTGCTGGTTTAGCTTTTGCTGAAAAATACTTTAATAAAGGTGGCGTAGTGCTCACATTTTTAGGCGATGGTGCTGCAAGGCAAGGTTCTCTTCACGAAACCTTCAATATGGCTATGAATATGAAGTTGCCAGTGGTGTTTTGTGTAGAAAACAACGGATATGCGATGGGAACTTCGGTAAGCAGAACAGCTAACCACGAGGATATTTGGAAACTTGGTTTGGGATATGAAATGCCATGTGGTCCAGTGGATGGAATGAAACCAGAAAAAGTAGCCGAAGCACTTGACGAAGCTATCATGAGAGCAAGATCTGGAGGTGGACCAACATTTTTGGATATAAAAACCTACAGGTATAGAGGACATTCGATGAGTGATGCTCAAAAATATAGAACCAAAGAAGAGGTAGAGGAATACCAAAAAATAGATCCAATTACTTATGTAAAAGAAACTATATTGGAGCAAAACTATGCTTCGGAAGACGATATCAAAGACATTGATAAAAGAGTAAAAGCGAAAGTAAAAGAATGTGAAGATTTTGCAGAAAATTCTCCATTCCCAGAGAAGAATGTCATGTACGATGTGGTTTACCAACAAGACAATTATCCATTTATTCCTCATAAATAATTATATAGAATGGCACAGGTAGTAAATATGCCACGTCTAAGCGACACTATGGAAGAAGGTGTTGTGGCAAAGTGGTTAAAACAAGTTGGCGATAAAGTAGAAGAAGGAGATATACTTGCTGAAATCGAAACAGATAAAGCAACAATGGAATTTGAGTCCTTTCATGAAGGAACCTTATTACATATTGGTATTGCAGAAGGCGATGGTGCTCCAGTGGATTCCCTTTTAGCCATTATCGGCGATGAAGGGGAAGATATTTCAGCACTTTTAAATGGTGATTCAGATGGAGCAGAAACAGTTGAAGTTGAGGAATCTTCTGCTGAAGAAGCAGAGGCTACAACAGCGGTTGTTGCTATTCCTGATGGAGTAGAAGTGGTCACCATGCCTCGTCTAAGTGATACGATGGAAGAAGGTACGGTCGCAACATGGTTAAAGCAAGTTGGCGACAAAGTAGAGGAAGGCGATATTCTTGCTGAAATCGAAACGGATAAAGCAACGATGGAGTTTGAGTCTTTCTATTCGGGAACTTTATTACATATAGGTATAGAAGAAGGTGCTAGTGCACCAGTAGACGACGTACTTGCCATAATTGGCCCTGATGGAGCCGATGTTCAGGCAATCTTGAATAGCTTAAAAGGAGGTTATACAATGGCATCGAGTGATTCTGCTCCTAAAGTAGAAGCTGAAGATAGTCCTGCAGTTGAAGAACAAGTTACTGAGGCGACTTCTGCATCAAACGAAAGAATTTTTGCCTCACCTCTTGCTAAGAAAATGGCTTCTGACAAAGGCATCGACCTGAGCAAAGTGAAGGGCAGTGGTGAAAATGGTAGAATCGTTAAGAAAGATATAGAAAACTATAAACCTTCTGCCGAACCTTCTGCTCCAAAAGCAAGTCCTGTTGCAGAAGCTCCAAAAGTTGAAGCACCAGTTGCAAAACCTGTTGAAATTTATACCCCAGTTGGCGAAGAACAATTTGAGGAAACTAAGAATTCTCAAATGCGTAAGACAATCGCTAAGCGTTTAGGAGAATCTAAGTTTACTGCACCACACTATTATTTGAATATCGAAGTCGATATGGATAATGCAATGCTGTCTAGACAGCAGATTAATGCCATGCCAGATACTAAAATCTCTTTTAACGATTTAGTATTAAAAGCATCGGCGATGGCTTTGAGAAAGCATCCTCAAGTCAATTCTCAATGGCATGGAAATACCACTAAAATCGCAAGGCATATTCATCTTGGCGTTGCTGTTGCAGTGGATGATGGTCTAGTAGTACCTGTTATAAAATTTGCAGATCAGCAATCGCTTATGCAGATTGGTCAAAATGTAAAATCGATGGCCATAAAAGCTAGAGATAAGAAATTGCAACCTGCCGAAATGGAAGGCTCGACATTTACGGTCTCAAACTTAGGTATGTTCGGTATTTCAGAGTTTACAAGTATCATAAATCAGCCAAATTCGGCAATATTATCTGTTGGTGCGATTATCCAAAAACCTGTTGTAAAAAATGGAGAAATTGTAGTTGGAAATACTATGAAACTGACTTTGGCATGCGACCACAGAACAGTTGACGGTGCCACAGGAGCTAAGTTTTTACAAACCTTAAAAACATACATCGAAAATCCAGTCACAATGCTGGCTTAAGAATTAAACGTAAAAATTTAAAAGCCCTTTCAATACAATTTTGAAAGGGCTTTTTAGTTATACTCTTATACCTCACAGGTCTCAAAGACCTGTGAGGTCTGTTATAACAACATGTTATTTTATGGTAAGGGCATTAAAGATTGTAATTCATTCGGTTTTAATTGTATTTTTAAGTTTAGTCACACAAATAGGTGGGTTGATTTACCTTATCACTCTTTTTACTTTTCGAGATTCTCAAACTAAAAAGAAACTAAAACAAAGTCTTGTTTTCATAAGTTTGTATTTAGGTTCAACCTATTTTATTGTGCCTCAACTTGCACCATTTTTTGGAAGAGAGAAAATTGTGGATTCGAATCACTTAGAAGTACATTCTTGGGTTTATAAATTATGCAATCGAGATTATGTAACTTCAGAATTACATTCAACATTACATTCTATAGCTGATAATTTAAATTCAAAATATCCTAAGCTTAAGTTGATATATCTTGACGCCAATTTTCCTTTTATAGATGGATTTCCACTTTTACCTCATTTAAGTCATAATGACGGTAAGAAAATCGATGTGACTTTTATTTATGAAGATAGTAATGCTCATGTTGTTAATTTAAAACCCTCCAGAAGCGGATATGGAATTTATGAAAACCCTCGAGATAATGAAAGTAATCAGACAGAAGTTTGCAAAAGCTATGGGTATTGGCAGTATGATTTTCCAAAATATTTGTCTTTGGGTAAAGTAAATGCTGATGTCCAATTTTCTAAAAAAGGAACTAAAGATTTGATTATAAAAATATTAGAAGAAGAGAGTCTTCAGAAACTGTTTATTGAACCACACTTAAAAAACAGGTTAGACTTGTCTCATTCCAAAATACGCTTTCATGGTTGTCAAGCTGTAAGGCATGATGACCACATCCATTTTCTGGTTAAGTAGTAACTACTCGAACACAGTTCCCATCACAATCACGTCTGCGCCAGCCTCGTAAATGGATTGTTTTTGTTTTTCAGTTTTAATGCCGCCACCAACAATTATTGGAAGTTGGGTTGTTTTTCTAGCTTGACTTACAATGGTCTCGTTAACATGGAATCGAGCTCCGCTACCAGCTTCAAGATAAATTAATTTTTTGCCAGAATATTCAGCGGCATGGATGATACTACAAATACGACCAACTTGTGATTGAGAAATTGGTTTGGTTTTACTTACACGTTCTACAGCAGATTGATGGCCTCCATCGATCAAAATATACGAAGTTGGAATAACCTCTAATGAAGTATCTTTCAGTTTTGGGACAGCTTTTATGTGTTGATGTATAAGATATTCAGGATTGTCACCCGACATAAGACTAAGGAAAAGAATGGCATCGGCATAACCTGTTATTTGATTGACATCACCTGGAAATAAAACTAAGGGCAAAGTTGATTTAGCCTTAAGAGCTTTAACGAGTTTTTCTGTCCTGCCGTTTTCCACTTTACTGCCTCCAATAAATAAAAAATCGCATTCAGGCAACTTGTTTAAAATAATGTCAATTTTAGAAATGTCGATTTTGTCTGGATCTAAAAGTATTGCTAGTAATTTTTGCCCATTGGATTTTGAATTCAACAGTTGGGTATATAATGAATCCTTTCCCATTATAGATTTTGTCCAGAAAGGGTTTTGTAAATGTCCAGTGCCCTGCTATCCGTGAGTAAAGCCACTTGACTGCAAAGTTCTAACAACCACTCTTCGGTATTAAGCGATTCGAAATCAAAATCTTTCAAATATGATTTTATGATGATGCGGTCATAATGGTTGTCTTTTCCTTTTTTATAATTGTCTATCGCAGAGGAGAATTGGTCTAATATTTCGGAGATGACCCGATACCCAACCGTTTCTTTTTCTAATACCTCTTGACTTTCGTAAATGTTTTCGACGCTAACTTTAATAATGTCGTCAATCTGAGCTTTGTATTTGGATAATTTAGTCAATGGTTTTGTTAATTCTCCTTTTCTTATGCGCTCTTCATTGTCGATAAATAGTCGTGAGGTTTCTTGTATCAACTGACTTATAGCAACCGAACGCAAATAATTTAACCTATGATTTGTATTGGTGAGTTGCGCATATTTTTCTCTATTAAGTTTAGGACTCACCAGTTTGATAAGGTATTCTAAGGCGTAATCTTCTGGAATCAGCCCTAGATTGATGCCATCTTCAAAATCGATAATGGTATAGCAAATGTCGTCTGCGGCTTCAACCAAATAGGCAAGAGGATGCCTCATAAAGGCATTTTGAGACGTAGAATCTAGGCCTAAGTCTTTAGCAACATCTTCAAACAAGTCGGTGTCTGGCTTAAAAACACCATATTTTTTATAAGCCACATGTGTTTCGTCTGGGTTTATCTCTGAAGTTCTAGGGTATTTTGTAAAAGCGCCCAGCGTAGCGTAAGACAGACGTAAACCACCTACTGTTCCGTGTTTAGATTCGTTAAGCAATTTAAACCCGTTGGCATTGCCTTCAAATTTTGTAAGGTCTTTATAGGCCCATTCAGAAATTTCATTTTTAAATCTTTTTCCATTTCCTCGTTCAAAAAATGCACCAATGGCCTTTTCGCCGGAATGGCCGAATGGTGGATTCCCAATGTCATGTGCCAAAGCTGCGGCAGCTACAATGGCCCCGAAATCGCCGAATTGATAACCAAGCGATTGTTCTAAATGTGGATACTTTTCGAGAATGGCTTTTCCTACAATACGTCCCAAAGACCGCCCAACAACAGACACTTCCAAACTATGTGTTAATCGGGTATGTACAAAATCTGTTTTGGAAAGCGGAATGACTTGTGTTTTGTCTTGAAGACTTCTAAATGCCGAAGAAAAAATAACGCGGTCATAATCGACTTCAAAACCTAAACGCGTTTCGTCTTGTTCTTTTCGTAGTCGTTTAGTTTTGTCGCCAAAGCGTTTTAAGGATAAAAGGTTTTCCCAGTTTAACATCACTTGGTTTTTACTTCGCTAAAATAAGGTTTTTGTAAGATGTGGTGAACCTTTTGATTTGTGAATTTTAAACATATTATTCTGACATGATGGCCACCAATGCACGAATGGACTGAATGTTAATTACAACTATGTTGGAAGCTGAAAAACTATTCAGAGTATTTCCAAATAATTTAGTTATTGCTATATTGGCATAAATAAAACAATTCTATGCAAACTTTAGAAGGCATAAAAAATCAACTTTTTAAGGCGGTTTATTTTAACGATTTGACCACTTTATTAAAGGTTAGGCATGAATATCCTGAAGTCTACCGTTATTGCCTTGATTTTAAACTAACAACAGATGAAAACTATTTGGACATCAAAATAGAATTGGCCTTGCTTACACATTTAAATTACCGGGTTTGGAATAAACACGATTGGGTAAATAAGGTTATGCATAAAGTGGAATCTCGTCAGAAAAACACCCAGAACATGCTTGAGTTTTGGAATGCTGAAGGTATTTTTATTGATGGCGCTAGTTTGCCAGCGTATTCTCAGTACTGTGAGCTATTCTTTTGTTTGTGTAAAGATGAAATGGATAGGTTAGATGATCCTGCTTATGATTTCAACGGTGAATTCAGAGAAATTGATCGACAGTTGTTTATAAGTGCAGAATCTTTTAATTTTCAGGAAACTAAAACCTTGCTATTACAGGGTGCAAACCCTCATTTCTGTTTTGATGAAAAAGATAAGTCTCACAACATATTCGATAGAATAAGTGGTGAGGCATCATTTCTAGCCATCGAAGTTTTTGAAAAGTTCAAGCATTACGAAAACAAAGGTATCAACAAGATAAACTGTGAACAATTGACCATTTTTTCGCATTTGATCGGTCTTGCAGCACATGAAGATATGTGGTCGTTAATCAATAAATATAAACAATACAGCGATAGGATTATAGAATGAGATTAAGTAAGTTGCAGGATTAAAATATAATTATTTAAACAGTAGTCAGATTTTTGAAATTAAAGAAGAAATAGTAAAGTAAAAATATCAATTTATAATCTTGCAAATGAATTAACATAGATGAAAATTATAGTACAGGAATCAAAAAAAATTGTTTAAATATTGTACACGACATATATAAAATAAAATCCGTTGTAAGTTGTTAGTCTCCAAGCTCTTTTTGTAGAAATATTAGTTACTTTTTTATCTTTTTTTGCTTTAAACTTTTTAATCAATTCAACTTCATATTCAATGATCTTTTCTTTGCTCTTGCTTTTATATACACGCTCAACAAATTCAAATCCTTTTCTGTAATCATTACTATCCATTCTAACTAATGTATCGCCCATGACCCCAATCTTTATTTCAGAAGCCTTAGCCAATATTTCATTAATTCTAATGGTAACTTTTCTCTTTGTAGCAGGTTTAGATAAAACCCCTGTAATGGCTGCTTTTCCAACTAACTTAGGAGGCTTACCATTAAAGTTTTTAAAAAAAGCTTGTAACCAACTTCTATTATTTAATGGATGTAGTTCTTTTGGTTTTTTAGTCATATTAAAAAATTAAAGAAAGATTAATTAAATAGGCAACCCGAGGGTTGCCTAAATGTAAATCACTGCATTGTTGGTATAACCGCCAATTCGTCATTACAGCATGTAAAAATAAGGAAACAGTAGTTTTTTAAAAGAAATTTTTATATCAAATCCCTAAAATCATCAAAAAACACTTCATAATCATCTCTAATGCCTACATTTAGCCGCCATCCTTCGTTAAGGATTCTATCAAACTCTTCTGAGGTTAATGCTCGATCAATATAAACAGGATAGTCTAGGCGCTCCTGTTTGTTTTTCTGAAAAAATTCGGGAATATCTAATATATCGCCTTTATTTTCATAGAAGATTTTACTTTTTAGGTCAGTCCAATTTATATTTTCATAAATGTCTTCAGGTACATTACTTTCCGAAAAATATAAAGCTTCTTTGCCACCAAACAATTGAACTTGCCTGTAAAATTTTTGCCTGAAATCATTTACTATTTTGTCTAAACTAGAATCTTTTTTAAATAAAAAATTACGGTTAAAAAGATACCATTCAATAAAGAATTTTAAGTTATTAATACAGGAAGGATGAAGATCAAAATATATACCTTCTGATTCAACTTCATAACAAAAGTCGTCTTGTGTAGCAAAGAATTCGCGCGTTAGACATAAAAATTCTTCATCTGGAAATGATTCCAAATGTTTAAAATTTTCAAACTGATTGATGAACGATTTATCATCAATTTCTAAGTCATAATTAATCGTCCTGTAAGACACATTTTTCTTAAAAAATAGACTGATTTGTTTTGCAGTTTGTTCAATATCTAAAAACTTTAATTTTGTATCGTGCAGCACGCATAAACTCTTTCCCATGAGAATTATTTTAAATGATATGTAAAATACAGTATTGGGTTTCGTATTTTAGCGAGATGTAAATATACTTTTTGTCTACGTTCATTAAAGATACTTCATTTTTTCAATATTAAAAAAACCAAAAGAGCTTTTTATCCAAGGCTAAATGATAATAAAGTATATTTGAGTATTAAAAAACAGTTTAGTGTAAAATGATTGATAAGAATAATTTTAAGGCACTTTTAAAACATTTGGATTTTGAGAAAAATGGTCAGGTCTTTAGAAAAGATTTTGAAGAACCCGGAGTTTTTTTAAGGGTTGATTTTCTTAGGGAAATTATTGAATATCCCGAATTAGTTGGACTCAAAATTAATGAAAGGCAAACCTGTAACTTTTCTTCTGGAGAAAATGCAGTTGTTTTTGAATGCGTTTATCAGCTTTTAAACAAAGGCTACAAACCAAAACATATTGAACTTGAACCAAAATGGAAATTAGGACGTGGGCCAAGTGGTGGTCGGGCTGATATTTTAGTTAAAAATCAAAATGACAAACCTTTACTATTAATAGAGTGTAAAACTTACGGAAAAGAATTTAAGAAAGCCTGGAAAGACACTCAAGAAGATGGCGGCCAGCTTTTTTCTTATGCTCAACAGATATCTGAAACTGATTTTCTTTGTTTATACGCAAGTGAATTTGATGAGAAAGAGAATATAATATTAAGAGAACAAAGAATCATTTCTCATAAAGACAACGAAAAAATACTTGAACAAAGTGACGAATTAAAATCTTTTAGAAAAGCAAGTAACGTAAAAAAACGTTTCGAAGTTTGGAAAGAAACCTATCAACTTGAATATACAGAATCTGGAATTTTTGAAGATAACATAAGAAAATATGAAATTGGTAAAAGCAATTACACGTTAGATATTGACACTCGACCAGTTAGAAACGAAGATAAAAAAGGTAAATATCATAGATTTAGAACAATTTTACGCCAACACAACATTGCTAGAAGAGAAACGGCATTCGAAGTTTTAGTTAATTTATTTTTAGCTAAAATAGTAGATGAAGAAGAAAACAAAACCAACCTAGAATTTTATTGGAAAGGTGTCGCCTATGATAATTATTACGATTTTATAGACCGATTACAAAAGCTATATCATAATGGAATGCGAAAGTTTTTGAAAGATGAAGTCATGTATATCAGTAACGAACAAATAGACAATGCTTTTTGGACAGTAAAAAACGAAAGAAATGCAACTAAGAAACAAATTCAAAAGTATTTTAGAAATTTAAAATTTTACTCAAATAACGCATTCTCACTTCTCAATGTTCATAACGAGAAGTTGTTTAATCGTAACACAAAAGTACTGGTTGAATTAGTCCAGATGTGGCAAGGTTTAAGACTTATAACCAAAGAACAAAATCAGTTTTTAGGAGATATGTTTGAGTATTTTCTTGACAACTCAATAAAACAATCTGAAGGGCAATTTTTTACACCAATGCCAATAACTAAATTTATTATTGGTTCGTTACCTTTAGAAGATAAAATTAAAAATTCAACAGAGCCATTAAAAGCAATTGATTACGCTTGTGGTTCAGGTCATTTCCTTACGGAATATGCTCATCAAATAAAACCATTAGTCGAGAAATACAAAGAAATAGATGTTAGCAAATACTACGAAAATATAACTGGCATAGAGAAAGAAGACCGACTTGCAAAAATTGCAAAAGTATCTGCTTATATGTATGGTCAAGACCAGATTAATATCGTAGAAGAAGACGCACTTGCTAATATTTCGGGTATAAAAAAAGAAACTTACGATGTTCTGGTAGCAAATCCACCATTTGCAGTAGAAGGCTTTTTATTAAATCTTAGTGAAAAGCAAAAACAGCTTTACAGTTTAATAGAAACCACAGAATTAAATTCTAATACGAGTAACATTCAATGTTTCTTCATTGAAAGAGCCAAACAATTAATGTCGCCTGGCGGTGTTGCTGGTATAATTGTACCTTCATCAATTCTTTCCAACTCAGACGGTACACATATTGGGACAAGAGAAATTCTTTTAAAATATTTCGATATCATTTCTATTGTAGAATTAGGAAGTGGGACTTTTGGTAAAACAGGAACTAACACGGTAATTTTATATTTAAAACGTAAGTCTCAAAAGCCAGAACCTGCTGAACACTACGCTAACCGTGTGCAAGATTACTTTGAAGGAATTAATGAATATGATAAGAGTACAGCAGTATATCAAGATTTATATCTGGTAAAAAAATATTGTGAACATATAGATGTACCATTTGAAGAATACAAAAAGCTATTTGGTATAACAACTTTAAACTTTGATAAACTTGATAATTTATTAAAAACAGAAATATTTGTCGAGTATAAAAAAGATTTTGACAATTCTACAACAATTAAAAACTACAAAAAGAAGAAGATATTTAAAGATAAAACCAAGGAAGAAAAGGAGTTAGAACTCAACAAACGGTTTATAAAATACATCTACCAAATAGAAAAAGACAAGCTTTACTATTACATGCTAGCTTATGAAAACAAGCAAAAGGTTTTAATTGTAAAAAGTCCAAATACGAACAAAGAACAAAAGAAGTTTTTAGGTTACGAATGGAGCGGAGCAAAAGGTAGTGAAGGTATTAGATATACTGGTGGTAACACCTTAAATGACATTAAAACACCACTTTTTAATCCACTCAATTTAAACGATGAAACCAAAATCAACTTTCTTATAAAACAAAACTTCTTAGGCGAAAAACCTAGTGATTTAAAAGACTTAGAAAAGTATAAAAATTTAATAACTTATACAGATTGTACGAATCTTTTAGATTTTGGCAGAAAAGATTTTAATAAAGCGTTTTTACTTACACCCAAAAAAAAAGTTAGTGATTATCAAACTAAATATTCGCTTGTAAAAATTGGAGAAATATATAAAACATCATCTGGCGGCACTCCATTATCAACTAAACAAGAATACTACTTAAATGGTAAAATCCCTTGGATTAATAGTGGGGAAGTTAAAATTGGGCCAATAAGTAGCACGAGTAATTTTATAACAAAAGAGGGTTTAGAAAATTCTTCAGCAAAATTATTCCCTAAAAATACGGTATTAATTGCCATGTATGGTGCTACTGCTGGCCAAGTAGGTTACCTGACTTTTGAAGCATCAACAAATCAAGCTATATGTGCGTTATTACCAAATAATAAAGTGAACCATATTTTTACATATGAATACTTAAATACTCAGATAGAAATGTTTTTAAGTATCAGGACAGGTGTTGCTCGAGCAAATTTATCTCAAGAAAAAATTAAGAACATAAAAATTCCTTTACCTCCAAAAAGCGTACAGGAAGAAATTATAAAAGAATGTGAAGCTATAAATAAATCAAACAATCAAGCAAAAGAATTAATCGATAACTTAAAAAAAGAAATTGAAGTTAAAATAAATGCAGTAAAAGGAAGTCAAGAATATTTAAGTAACATTATGAATATAACTAGGGGAGCTTCACCCCGACCAATAAGAAAATATTTAACAGAAGATGAGGATGGAATAAATTGGATTAAAATTGGTGACGTATCACAAGGTTCTAAATACATTACAAAGACACAAGAAAAAATCACAAAAGAAGGAGCAAGTAAATCTAGATTTGTAAGTAAAGGGGATTTTATTTTATCTAATTCGATGAGTTATGGTAGGCCATATATTTTAAAAATTGATGGTTGTGTTCATGATGGTTGGTTAATACTTTCTGATATAAATGACAGATTAGATAAGGATTATCTATATTATATTCTAGGTAGCAAATTAGTACAACAGCAATTTTCAGATTTGGCCACAGGGACCACTGTAGATAACTTAAATATATCAAGAGTTAAATCTGTTAAAATCCCAATACCTTTGGTAGCAGAACAAAAAAAATTAATGCTAAATATTAATAAATTAGAAAAAAAGATTAGCGAAGCCAACAAAATTATAGAAAGTACAAAAGGAAAAAAACAAGCGATTTTAGACAAGTATTTGAAATGATAATCATAAAATAAGCATTAAATAATCTGTCTAATCTATTTGAAATGGCATTTTAAATAAACTCAACAACTATGAGTAAGTCTTATTTTATCAAACCACATAAAGCCTTTGATCCTCAAAAGTTACTTAAAAATGTGACCAAATGGCATGGGGTTAAATTTCAGAACCCTAATTGTGATGAATGGCTTTTTTGGGTTGAGAATGAATCGACCAGAGGTGTAGAAGTTACTTATGATGATCCCTATATAGAAATTTGTGTATTCATTTTGTCTAACCATATTGATTATCAATTAGTCAACTGGATAGGTCAAGCCATTGCAGAAGAATTTGGTGGTGTTTGCGAAAATGAAGACGAAAACATAAACCTAAAAGAAATAATAAACTTGACTTCAACTCAGGAAAGATTTAAAAATGATTTTAAGGTCGTTAGCTCTCTGGCAAAACGTAAAGATACCATAACCATTTATGGACCTCATCGTCCTGTTTATATTGGGTATAATTTTATTTCTCGTTTAGAAACTATGGATGATGCAGCTGTGCAACTGGACCTCTGGATTAGGCACCTACAATACAAATTGCCACTTACTTCCGGTAGTTATATTGAAATAAAACATCCCGATGAACCAAAATACGTAAAAACATTACAATTGAATGATTATCAAATTATAGGAAAATTTGACTATTTGGCTATAGAAACAGGTTCGGATGATGTCTGTATCATCACTAATGACGATTTAAATACCATTTTACCAGATACATGGACCTTAATCGATGAATATACTATAGAAGCACAGCCTTTAAATCAAAAAGCACAATTAGACTTACTTCATCGCGCCTTACCAATGAACAGAATAGACGAGTTAAATGATTGATTTAACTTTAAATATAACTCTTCAATTTTCCTAAAGAAATTTAGCATGGTATTATCTTTTATTGTGGAAGTTATAACTGAGAATTTAGAAATGTCAAAACCCCTCATGAAATTGCTTTCAAAAGGGGTATAAAACCTAAACCAAAATTATGATCAACTTCGGTTTCTGCTGCTTCGAGTGGAGTTGCTGTTACTTCTGTTAGATTTGCTTGAAGTCGCTTTACTTCTGCTTGATCTTGAACGGTTTTGAGATGCCGATGTTTTTCTATTGGAACTTCTATTGCTACTTAGTTTGGAGCTATTCTTAGATCTTCTTGATACAGTTTCACTTTTTCTCGAGGAATTTGAAGGTCTAGTTGAAAGGCTTCTTCTATTATCTCTCGAAGTAGATGTGGCATTACTCTGTCTCGTTTGATTTCTGGAATTACCAAATGTACGTTCAGTAGTATTTCTCGAATTATTTCTGCTATTGTTTGTTACAGACGCTCTGTTTGTCCTAGAATTATTTCTCTCAAAACGCGTCGATTGTCTATTTGGCTCTGAATTTCTTCGGTTTATACTTGAAGCTTCTCTGTGTGCTCTTGAAGTGCTTCTTGTTGTTGCCGTATTTTGGTGAACGCGATTTGTATCTGTATATGCCACTCTAGATGTTCTTGTTCTGTTTATTTCAGAATTTCGTCTGGTTACGTTCGAGCGTATCTCCCTTTCACTTCTGTTTCTTGGAGCTTGTGCATACCTTCTATTACTTCTTACATTGGCATTACTTCGATAGTTAAAGTTTCTCCTATCTTGAATAAAGTGTCTTGTATTGTTAATGTAAGGCCTGTAGAATATATGTCTTACAGGAGTGTAAAATTGTCTATAAGCAAATGGACTTATTACACAAAACTGTGCGGGTGGTATAGCGTAAAATCTGTGCCAAGGTCTCCAAACATATCTTCGGTTAAAGGCATTTATAAATCCTCTTTGTCTCCAGAATATGTTGTTTCTATAATAAATATTCAATCCACCGATTCTATTGACAAATCCAAAGTTGCTATAAAATATTGGGATGTTACCTATTTGATTTACACGTCCAAAGTAATCGTAAAATATCGGCGTGTTTTCTATTTGAATGATCGCTCCAAAACTATCGTATTGCACATAAGGATTGTAATTGAATCCAGTATTGAAACTGAAATTAAAATTCCCATTACCAAAACCTACATTTAGGTTCGGCCCATAGTTTGGAATAAAGAAATCAAATTGTCCGTCCTGAAATACTGAAAACTCTATGCCGTTTTCCATAAAAATAAAAGACTGCCCTTGATTAAAGTTCCAGTAATAGTTTGAAGAATTTTCAAACTCTGAATTTGAATGGTTTGCCCATGCAGCTGTACTGAAAAAAACAAACCCTGCTAAAAAATAAAAAAATCGTTTCATGACTAAAGGGTTTTATATGTTATACCATTCATTAAACAAAGGGCGTGCCATGTTTTGTAATATGTTGATAGATAAATATTTGTATTTTAAACTTAGGTTGAATGATAATTTTTAACTTTAAAAAAATTAACAACAACTCTATTATTTCTTAAATATTTTTACATTTGATTTATGGACGAAAATCCAATCATCTGCAAAAACTGTGGGCATCATAATCCAGAAGATGCTAAATTTTGCATGGATTGTGGTCAAAAGATTGGAGACGATTTGACTTTTGGTCTTCTGTTTTACAATACCATAGGCAATTATTTTTCGTTCGATGCTCGATTTTTTCGAAGTGTAATTCCCTTATTATTCAAACCAGGTTATATAGCTTCAGAATTTGTAAAAGGTAGAAGATTACGTTACCTGCATCCCGGACAGATGTATCTGTTTGTTACTGTTATTTTCTTTTTTGTCTTTAGTTATTACGTCAGAGACACCAGAAAAGTGATTGAAGACAACACCAAAAATGTGTTTGAAGAAATTGATAACGATATTAAGCGCTTGGATACCATTGTACAAATAGATCCAAAGCTTTTGGATACAATACAAGTGCAAAGTTTTGATGATATCAATAGAATTGCCAAAGATATCGAAGCCAATAAGTATAAGACGAAGGACAGTTTAAACAACACAAAAGGCAATGTCGATTGGGTAAATTTTGATTTCGACCGCAATGCTGTAGATTCCTTAATAGCTGTCAATGCTTCGGAATACAAAATCTATAAGGCCATGGGCATGGACGATGATGCTGGTTATTTTACAAAACGATTTTATAGCCAGAGTTTAAAACTTTATAGAACCACAGGTTTCGGACAGATATTTCAATATTTTATAGACAGCATTCCCTTGGCGATGTTTGTTTTAATGCCACTATTTGCTTTTATTTTAAAGGTATTTTATTTTCGAAGTGGCAACTATTCGCATCATTTGGTATTCAGTTTTTATTTCTTCTGTTTTTTGTTTACAGTTTTTAGCATTGTTTTGACCGCTAATAGGATAGATGAAAATATTCCAGCTTGGATAAGTATTGTGATTATTTTATCAACATTCTTCTATCTATGGCGTGCCATTGTACGGTTTTATCAGAAACATTGGTTTTGGAGTTTTATTAAAACAGGCATTATTAGTGGAATCTATTTATTTTTCGTTATACCATTAGCTTTTGTAATCATGCTTTTGGTTGCTTTTTTATTTTATTAAAAGGCATTTAATCATAATTGATATGCTGAGCTTCACAGGGTTTCTAGATAAAAAAAATCACGTAAATTTGACATAAAACTTAAACATATGAATGCACACGAAATAGATTATGAAATTCACGGCGAAGAAATGCAATTTGTTGAAATTGAATTAGATCCTCAAGAAGCAGTTATTGCCGAATCCGGAAGTTTTATGATGATGGACGATGGGATAAAGATGGAAACTATTTTCGGAGATGGCTCACAAAAGAACCAAGGTTTTTTTGGTAAAATTTTAGGTGCAGGAAAACGAATACTTACAGGCGAAAGTATGTTTATGACGGCTTTTTACAACAATTTGACTGGAAAACGAAAAGTGTCTTTTGCATCGCCTTATCCAGGTAAAATTATTCCGATAGATTTATCTGAGGCTGGCGGTAAATTTATTTGTCAAAAAGATGCTTTCTTATGTGCGGCAAAAGGCGTGAGCATTGGTATCGAGTTTTCCAAACGCTTAGGTAGAGGTTTGTTTGGTGGCGAAGGCTTTATCATGCAAAAACTAGAAGGCGATGGGATGGCTTTTATTCATGCAGGTGGAAATATGTACGAACGAACTTTAGAAGTTGGAGAAATTTTAAGAGTGGACACCGGCTGTATCGTTGGATTTACCCAAAACGTTGATTATGATATCGAATTTGTAGGCGGAATTAAAAATTCAATTTTTGGAGGCGAAGGTTTGTTTTTTGCCAAACTTCAAGGGCCAGGTAAAGTCTATATCCAATCCTTACCATTCAGTAGATTGGCAGATAGAGTAATAGCATCGGCACCACAAGCTGGCGGAAGGGATAAAGGCGAAGGCAGTATTCTTGGAGGAATTGGCAATCTTCTCGACGGAGATAACTAGTTTTATTATCCGTTCAGTACATAATATTCCTTATTTGCAGTAGTTTTACCACTATGCGCAAAGGCATTGTTTATATCACATTCTTAATATTTAGCTTTTCTTCTCAGGCTCAAACAATTATAAACAAGAGTTTTAAAGTAAGGGACAGTATAGTCTTGGATTCTATAAGCATAAGTCCTTTCGATTTTAAGGTTCAAGGCAATGAAAAAATATTAGATACAAGCTTTTACGACATAAGTTTTTCCAAAGCGACACTTTATCCAAAGCAAAAATTAAAAGATAGTTTTAGCGAAATTCAGGTTTTTTATTACCCTTTGCCAAAATTCCTCACACAAACGTATAGTCTTTATGATAGGCGTTTAATTGTAAAAGAAAACACAAACAAGGACAGTTATTTTGATTTGATTAAATCTGAAAAATCTCAAATTACTTCTCCATTTCAGGGCTTAAATACGGTGGGAAATATTTCAAGGGCAATAGTTGTGGGTAATAATCAAAATACAGTAACTCAATCTGAATTAGATTTACAAATTTCTGGAAAAATTTCGCCCAATGTTACTTTACGTGCCTCAATACAAGATGCCAATGTGCCAACACAAACCAATGGGTTTTCTCAGCGTCTGGACGAATTTGACCAGATATTTATAGAATTACAAGGGCCTAATTGGGGAATAAGAGCAGGAGATATAGATCTTGTTGAGCAGAACTCTTTTTTCGGGGCTTTTACCAAAAGGGTTCAAGGACTTAGAGTCGAAGCAGGTTTTGGCGACGATGAGCACAAAACAAATGTCAGTGCTTCTGGCGCATTGGTGAGAGGTGTTTTTGCAAGAGCAGAACTAGTGGCTCAAGAAGGCAATCAAGGCCCTTACAAAATTAATGGACCAAATGGAGAATTGTTTGTGCTGCTTGTCTCCGGAAGCGAAGCCGTTTTTGTAAACGGCAGACGATTACAACGTGGTGAGAATTTCGATTACGTTATAAATTACAACGCGGGCGAACTGATTTTTAATCCCACATTTCCAGTGACTTCAGAAATGAGAATTGTTGTCGAATATCAATATACCGAACAGAATTTCACTCGAGTTGTGGCTCACGGAAAAGCGTCTCATCAAGCTGAAAAATGGCGCATGAATGGCATGTACTTTGTCGAAAGCGATTTGAAGAATCAACCCTTACAACAAAATTTGAACCAAGCGCAAGTCGAAGCTTTGGCAAATGCTGGCGACAACCAAGATTTAATGTTTATTCCAAGTGCTGTGGAAACCGAATTTTCTGAAAACAGGATTCAATATACAAAACAAGTCATTGAGGGGATTGAAGCTTTTGTGCTTTCTAATAATACAGAGGATGTTCTTTTCAATGTCGTTTTTACCGATGTTGGTGCAAATCAAGGAAATTATATTTTGACAAATGACAATGCTGTAACCAATGTTTATGAATTTGTGCCTCCATCAAATGGTGTTCCACAAGGTAATTTTGAGCCTATTCGTCAACTTATTGCGCCTCAGAATCTTGAAGTTGCCTCGGTAAACGGAACTTACAAAGTGGCCAATAAGACAACTGTAAATTACGAATTGGCGATAAGCCAAAACGACAAAAACTTGTTTTCAGAAATTGATGATAATAATAACTCTGGTCTTGCAGGACGACTTAATATTCAACAAAATATTTTACAAACCAAAGACACGCTGGCCCTAGATGTTGGAGTAGATGTCAACTATATTGACAAGGATTTTACACCTATACAAAGACTTTTTAATGTCGAATTCAGAAGAGATTGGAACATAGATAATGCCCTAGGAAATCAGGTTCTTACAGATGTTTATACTAAAATGAATTGGAAAAATAAATTAAATTCAACCTATAGATTTCAACAATTGGATTTTTCGGAGAGTTTTAGTGGCAATAAACATGTGTTGAATTCTAAAATGGATTTGGAGAAGCTTCAATTTCAATTGAATACGAGTGTGCTGAATGCCGAATCGGAACAGTTTAAAACAGATTTTTTTAGATTAAATGCTCAATCGACTTACAGTCTAAAGAAGTATTGGATTGGTGCAAAAGTAGATTTGGAAGATGTTCAGGAGTTTGATATCACACAAGATGCGTTGACTGCAAAGTCGCAACGTTTTCAGGATTATGAAAGTTTTCTTGGCGTAGGAGACAGCACCAAAGTCCATGTGCAATTGGGTTATAGGTATCGGGAGACCGATAGTTTAATGGATGGAAATTTGGCAAGGTCTTCAACATCAAATGACATTTATCTTAAATCGACTTTAATAAAAAATAAAGCTTCACAGTTGAATGTTTTTGCCAATTATAGAACAATAAAATTCGATAGACCAGGAGTTCAAGACCGTGAAATTGTGAATGCTAGAATTCAATACAACCAAAACCTATTTAAGCAGAAAATCACTTTTAGAACGACTTATGAAACGAATAGTGGTACTGTGGCAAGACAAGATTTTACATTTGTTCAAGTTGAACCTGGTCAAGGTCAATTTACATGGGTGGATTATAATTCTAATGGCATTCAGGAACTTGACGAGTTTGAGGTTGCTCAATTTCAAGATCAAGCGGAATATGTGCGGGTATTATTGCCTAATCAGGTGTTTGTTGGAGTAAATCAAAATCGCTTTTCCAACCAGATGAATATCAATTTGCGCTCATGGGAGAAAGAGAAGGGAATAAAAAAAATGTTTTCACATTTTTTCAATCAGACGGCGTTCAGTATCGACAGGCAATTGGCAAGAGATGCCAATGCTATAGAAATCAATCCATTTTCTTCTGGTAATTCTGAGGAGTTGGCACTCCTTTCAAATTTTAGAAACACCTTGTTTTTTAACCGTGGTAGACAAAAATATACCAATTCCTACACGTATATATCCAATGTAAATAAAAGTTTGTTAAGTACTGGTTTACAGGATAATATACTTGAAAGTCATCAGTGGGATTTCCTTCACAAGTTTGGTGAAACTTGGTTGTTGAATACCAATTTGAGTTACACATTGAACGAGAGTATTTCAGAAAATTTTGACAATAGAAATTTTGAATTAAATGCAAATGAAGCTCGCCTAAAACTATCCTATTTGTTATCCAACGAAAAGCGCTTTGATGTGTATTACGAATATAAATCTCAGGAAAACTTAACTGGAGACGAAACACTTACACAACAAACCGCTGGCGTGTCTTTTACCTTTATCAATGGAAGTAAATACAACATCAATGGAGATGTAAACTACATCAAAAACATATTTGAAGGCGATAGTTTTTCGCCAGTTGCTTTTACCATGTTAGAAGGCTTACAACCTGACGACAATTTTACATGGAATCTATTTCTGCAGCGTAAGATTACGTCTTTTCTAGACTTAAATCTAAATTATTCAGGTCGAAACTCTTCAGGCTCTAGAACCATTCATACTGGGAGTGTTCAATTAAGGGCTTATTTTTAAAACCATTCCTGGTTTTAGGCTATTGCCTCTAAGGTTATTAAGTTCTTTAAGATTGCTAATGCTTACATTCTTGAATTTCTGAGAAATGCTCCAAAGAGAATCACCTTGTTTCACCGTATAAGTGGCATTGGAATTGGCTATTTTTTGAGGTGTTTTCTTTTTGGATGTAGAAGCTTTCGCAACATGATCAAAATTGGTAGATCTTGGATATATCGTCAGTCGTTGTCCAATTCTTAAATTATTAGACCTCAAACCATTCCATCGCTTAATTTGTGAAACCCTCACACCATATTTTCTAGCAATTCTTCCCATATAATCACCAGAGCGAACACGATATCTAATTCTGTCACCCATTTTAACGTATTGGGGTAATTTTTCTTTGGACTTTTTAATATTTTCTTGAGCGTAATTATATACTTCTTGTTCGTTTGAGACATAAAGGCCTAAGGCTTTGTAAGGCAATCGAAGGGTATATTTTCTGGATTTGTCCTCAGGAATAATATTAAGTTTATAGCTTGGATTTAGGAATTCTATAAAATTTATATCGGTATTCGTTATTTCGGCAACTTGGTCAAATTTGATGAGGTTTTTTGCCTGAATTGTGTCTGTTGCAATGTAAGGTGTATAGCCTAAACTGGGTTTCAAGCCATATAATTCAGCGTTTTCAAAAATGTACATCACGGCGAAAAATGCTGGAACATAACCAGAAGTTTCTCGAGGTAAAAACGATCGAATGGCCCAATAGTTTTTCTGTCCTCCACTTCTTCTTATGGCTTTGTTTACATTTCCCGGACCAGAGTTATAAGCAGCCAATGCCAAATTCCAATCGTCGAAAATAGAGTAGAGGTCTCTTAAATACTTAGCTGCTGCTTCTGTGGATTTTATAGGGTCCATTCGCTCATCAACATAACTGTTGACATGAAGATCGTATATTTTTCCTGTTTGAAACATAAATTGCCAAAGGCCGGTTGCGCCAACCCAAGATTTTGCTTTTGGGTTTAAAGCCGACTCGACTATGGCTAGGTATTTTAACTCCAGCGGTATGTCATACTTGTCAAAAATTTCTTCAAACATAGGAAAGTAGTAGGTGCTCAGACTGAGTAATCTTTCATTGATGCCTTTGTCTCTTTTTAAATAAAATTTAATAACATTCTCTAAATCTGGGTGGTAGCCAATATCTAAAGGCGTTTGAGCATTGAGATTTGCAAGATTTTTTTTCAAGGCCTCAGAATCGAGTTTGAAATTTATTTTTTTATCAAAACTGTTGTTTTTAATAGCATCTTCTTGAACTTTAAACATAGACGAGTTTGCCAATAGAGCTTGCCATGAAGAATCTATAATCATGGTCTTTTTAAAGTCTTCAAAAAACCATACCAAGGTGTCAGATTCTAAGGTTTTTATAAGCACTTTGTCAAGTTTGGAATTCGAGAAGTTTTTACTCACATCGCTTTGCTGAGCATTTAGGTTGCTAAACGTAAAACAGGTCAATAAAGAGAAGGTAAACAAAAATTTAATGGACTTATAATCAGGCATAAAATGGATATTAAAAAAGAAGGTCAAAATAATATTTTAATAATAATTTGCATATTATTTAAAGATTTTTTTAAATAAAAAAAACCCAAAGAAAAAACTTTGGGTTTTGCACTAAATATACTAAGGTAAAGACTATCTAAAACGATCTGCAGATTTTACAAGTTCATCATCTCTTTTGATGCCCCTAAGAGCTAATACAATACAAACAATAGAAATGAAAGGAATGATGATCCAAATACCCTTCTGCGAAAAATTAAATTCTCCAGGTAGTGTTAGCAAAGTGTATGCTAGAAAGCCTAGTACGACAGAGTTTAAAACAAAAATTGTCATACCTAACTTGCTTTGAAGACTTCTGTTTTTATATGAAAACAAGGTCCAGAAAGAAAGAAGTATAACCAATATAAAGACAACTAAATATTCAAAAGCAAAAGACTCAATGATATTAACAAGTTGATCTATTGTTTTGAAGAAAAAAGAAGCAACAACATTAATAATGATGATAACAATTAAATAAATGCTTTGAATTCTTTGAATCATATGTTCTTTAAAAAGGATTGCAAAAATAGAGGTTTATTTGCAAAAAACTAAATTTAAAAGAAAAATATGTTGTATTATTGCAATGCATAATTGCTGATGGCAATTTCTCAATGCATAAACAACTCAACAACTTCTTCAAAGGTTAATATTACAAATTTTAGTATAGTTAATAACGCTTTTTTATTTATACATGTTCGAAATCATAGAATTAAAGTCAAGAAAATTGGCTGAATTACAACAAATCTCAAAAGATTTGTCTATCCCAAAATACAGAGGGCTTAAAAAATTAGATTTAGTTTATAAAATATTGGATTTTCAAGCTTCTAATCCGAATGAAGTAAAGTCCTATTTGGATTCTTCTAGTACCAAAGAAGAAAAAGTAGAGGTGAAAAAAGAAGTAAAAGTTGAAAATGTTGAAAAAAAGCCAACAAATCAAAGAAAACCACGAAAACCGAGAACTGTACGTTCTAAAACTTCAACGGCAGTTTCCAAAAAGGAAGAAAACACAATAGAGGAAAAACCTAAAGTGGAAGATAAAAAAACGGAAAACCGAGAGCAAAAAAGAGAAAATCCTAGACAAAAGTCGGTAAGAAGAGATAATGAATCGAACAACAAACCTTCAAGATCTCATCAAAAGCAATCTCCTCAAAGTAATCAAAGTCAAAAGAATTCGGTTGAACAACAAAATAATCAGAATCAAACCAAATCTGCAGATCAGCCAAGTGTAAAGACAGATCAAAATTCGCCCCAAACGGCCGAAAAACCTCAAAACGAAAACAAATACAGACATCCGCAGTATGAGTTCGATGCGTTAATTCAATCAGAAGGGGTTCTGGATATTATGCAAGATGGGTATGGCTTTTTAAGGTCATCAGATTACAATTATTTGTCTTCTCCAGACGATATTTATTTGTCACAATCTCAAATTAAATTATTTGGACTTAAAACAGGAGATACAGTTCTTGGAGAAGTTAGACCGCCTAAAGAAGGTGAGAAATATTTTCCATTAATTAAGATTATTAAAATAAATGGACTTGATCCTAAGGTGGTTAGAGATAGAGTGTCATTTGAGCACTTAACGCCGCTGTTCCCGCAAGAAAAACTGAATATTGCAGACAAGGGCAATAATATTTCAACTAGAATAATCGATTTGTTTTCGCCAATAGGCAAAGGGCAACGCGGAATGATTGTAGCACAGCCAAAGACTGGTAAAACAATGTTGTTAAAAGATGTCGCCAATGCCATTGCGGCCAATCATCCAGAAGTTTACCAAATTGTACTTTTAATTGACGAACGTCCAGAAGAAGTAACCGATATGCAGCGTCATGTTAAAGGCGAAGTAGTTGCTTCAACTTTTGATAAAGAGGCACATGAACACGTAAGAGTGGCTAATATTGTGATCGAAAAAGCAAAACGATTGGTAGAATGTGGCCATGATGTGGTTATTCTTTTAGATTCTATTACTCGATTGGCGAGGGCTTACAATACGGTTCAGCCAGCAAGTGGAAAGGTCTTAAGTGGTGGTGTTGATGCCAACGCATTACATAAACCAAAACGTTTCTTTGGTGCAGCACGAAACATAGAAAATGGTGGCTCTCTTTCTATCATTGCCACGGCTCTTATCGATACAGGATCTAAAATGGACGAAGTTATTTTTGAAGAATTTAAAGGAACAGGTAATATGGAATTGCAGTTAGATAGAAAAATATCTAACAGAAGAATATTCCCTGCTATCGATTTGAATTCCTCAAGTACACGTCGTGATGATTTATTACATCATGAAAATACATTGCAGAAAATGTGGGTGTTAAGAAAATACCTTAACGATATGAACCCTATTGAAGCGATGGAATTCATTCACGACCGAATTAAACAAACCCGAAGCAACGAAGAGTTTTTAGTAACTATGAATAGTTGATCACTATCTGGTAGATTTTAATGTTCAAATTTTTTCATTCTTCAGACTAGAATTCCTAGAATTGGTTGAATTTTAATTTTATAGCAAAACATTTTTAAACCGAACTCTTCTCTTTTATAACTGAAAAGTCCAGTGTTTTATTAATGCGTTTGGTATTTCAGCTTTTACTTATACTATTTGTGATTTGAAATTATTGCAAAAGAAATTGAAGGCTAAGAGAAGAATTCTGCTTTAACTGTTATTTCAGTTCTTGGTAATTTTATAAACCGGGTTTGTTACCTTTAAGTAACGATAACTTCTATTCCTAAATGTTCTAAGGCTATTTTATCTTTTTTGGCAATTTCTGAATCTGTTATCAATACATCCATATCTTGAATATCAACGATTTTTCCAAAACTACGTTTTCCAATTTTTGAGGAATCTGCTAAGACGATTACTTTTTCGGAGGCTTTAATCATGGCTTTGTTTAGCTGAGCTTCTAATGCGCTGGAGGTTGTCAGGCCAAATTCCAAGTCTATGCCATCCACGCCTAGAAATACTTTATTGCACGAATAGTCTTTAAGAGTTTGTTCGGCGATAGAGCCAATAACAGAATTTGAGCTTTTTCGTACATTACCACCTAATTGAAGGGTTTTGATATTTTCATAATTACAAAGTTCTACAGAGACGAATAAAGACGAGGTGACCACGGTAAGTTTGTCAAAGTCTCCCAACAATTTGGCAAGGTAAAGGACTGTTGTTCCAGAGCCTAGAATAATATAGTCTCTGTTGTTTATAAGCGTTAAACTTTTTTCTGCTATTTTTTTCTTTTGGTCAACTTGGATGCTTTCTTTTTCGCCAATATTCCTTTCAAAAGCATAAAGAGACTGTTTACTTGCGCCTCCATGAGTCCTGTATAATAACCCTTTGTGTTCTAAAAAACTAAGATCTTTTCGAATCGTTACAGAAGAAACATCAAATTTGTCGCACAAATTTTGCACCCTTACAAACCCAGCTTCGTTGAGTTCTGTAAGAATTTGCATTTGTCTTTCGTTTATGCCATCCATAAAAGCAAATATATAATTTTATGATTGTTAACCATAAATTAATGTAATTATGTTTCGTAAAGTTTCGTTTATTATTATTTTTGCATGTAAACAAAACTAAACGGAATTGATTTCAAGAAAAAACCAACTTAAAGCAATTGAAAAATCAGAGCTTTGGGATTTTGTAATTATAGGAGGAGGAGCAAGTGGTTTAGGTGCCGCTGTAGATGCTTCTTCAAGAGGTTTTAAAACGGTGCTATTTGAAAATGTAGATTTTGCAAAAGGAACATCAAGCAGAAGCACAAAACTAGTTCATGGTGGTGTGCGTTATCTGGCGCAAGGCAACATATCTTTGGTTAAAGAAGCTTTAGAAGAAAGAGGTTTGTTGGCAAAAAATGCAAGGCATTTATTTAAAAATCAGAAGTTTGTAATTGCTAATTACAGTTGGTGGCAGCGATGGTATTATCTTATTGGTTTGACTATTTACGATCTGTTAGCTGGAAAATTGGGAATCGGGAAGACAACAAGTGTTGGAAAAAAATCGACTTTAAAGAGGTTGCCAAACCTAATAAAAAAGGGCTTATCAGGAAGTGTGATTTATCATGACGGCCAATTTGATGATTCTAGATTGGCTTTAAATTTAGCACAAACCGCAATCAAGCATGGCGCAGTGGTCATGAATCATATGAAAGTCGTGGATTTGATAAAAGACCAAAATGGTAAACTAAAAGGTGTTTACGTCCAAGATAAAGAAACAAAACGAAAGTATGCGTTGTTCACCAAAGTAGTTTTAAACGCAACAGGTGTTTTTTCCAATAAAATCATGAAATTGGATGGTAGAAAAAAACATGGTTTAAAAATTGTACCAAGTCAAGGTGTTCATCTTGTGATAGATGCCTCTTTTTTAGGTGGAACAGAAGCGTTGATGATTCCTAAGACCAAAGATGGTCGCGTGTTGTTTGCTGTGCCTTGGCACAATAAATTATTATTAGGTACTACAGATACACCCATTAAAAAATCAAAATATGAACCAATTGCCTTGGACGAAGAAATTGATTTTATTCTCGAAACTGCAGCTCAGTATTTAGAAAAAAAAGTAACGAGAAAGGATGTACTTTCTGTATTTGCAGGTCTAAGGCCATTAGTTGCTCCAGAGGGTGATAAGAAAAATACAAAGGAAATATCCAGAGGGCATAAAATCATTGTTTCCGATTCAGGCATGTTTTCCATTGTAGGCGGCAAATGGACTACCTATCGACACATGGCTGAGGAGATGGTGGACAAGGCCATTGCATATCATCAATTGGAGTTTAGGCCATGTCAAACAAGAGAATTAAGTATTCATGGTAACGTAAAAGAGACTTCAAATACAGATTCACATTATTACATTTATGGCAGTGAAGTTCAGGAAGTATTCAATCTAATCGCTCAGAAGCCAGAATACAATGAGCGAATACATCCCGATTACGACTTCAAAATTGGAGAAATTGTATGGTCTGTTCGTAACGAAATGGCAAGAACAGTTGAAGATATTTTAGCAAGAAGAAATCGTTTGTTATTTTTAGACGCAAGAGCAGCCATTCAAGCAGCTCCTATGGTTGCAAAGATTTTGGCTGAGGAACTAGGGAAAAACTCAACATGGGTAAAACAGCAGGAAGAGGAATTTATTAATGTGGCAAGGGCCTATGTTTTATCTTAAAATTACATATCGATGTCAGAAAAATATATTTTAGCATTAGATCAGGGAACCACTTCTTCACGATCTATCCTTTTTGATAAGTCAGGTGAAATTGTCGCTATGTCACAAAAAGACTTTGAACAAATTTTTCCAGATCAAGCTTGTGTCGAACACGACCCCATGGAGATTTGGTCTTCTCAATGGTTTACCATGTTGGATGTCGTCAAAAAAGCAACTATAAATCCCGAACAGATTTCAGCAATTGGAATTACCAATCAGAGGGAAACAGCCATTGTTTGGGATAGAAAAACTGGAGAACCTGTCTACAATGCCATCGTTTGGCAAGATAGAAGAACTGCCAACTATTGCGATCAACTTAAAGATGAAGGTTATATTGAAGTGATTCAAAACAAAACAGGTTTGGTTTTAGACGCTTATTTCTCTGCGACAAAAGTCAAATGGATATTAGATCATGTCGAAGGCGCAAGAGCCAAGGCAGATAAAGGTGAATTGTGCTTTGGTACAGTCGATACGTGGTTAATATGGCAGTTGACTAAAGGAAATACCTTCATAACAGATCCAAGTAACGCCAGTAGGACTTTGCTTTTCAACATAAATACCATGTCTTGGGATCAGGAATTGTTGGATTTGTTTGATATTCCAAGTTCAATGTTGCCAGAAGTAAGAGAAAACAGCGAGGTGTATGCCGCGTTGGATTTTTCAATTTTAAAAGCAAATATTCCAATTGCTGGTATGGCAGGAGATCAGCAAGCTGCCTTGTTTGGACAATTGTGTACATCAAAAGGCATGCTGAAAAATACATATGGAACGGGTTGCTTTTTATTAATGAATACAGGAGAGGAGCCAGTTTTTTCAAAAACTAATCTGTTGACAACGGTAGCTTGGAAAATAAATGGGGAAGTGAACTATGCTTTGGAAGGCAGTGTTTTTGTTGGTGGTGCTTCAGTGCAATGGTTAAGGGATGGACTTCAAATGATTAAAGATTCTAAAGAAGTAGAAGATTTAGCAAATTCTGTTGAAGACAATGGAGGCGTTTATTTTGTTCCAGCATTGACTGGTTTAGGTGCGCCACATTGGGATGCGTATGCAAGGGGTGGAATATTAGGAATTACCAGAGGTACGAACAAAGGTCATATCGCACGTGCAACATTGGAAGGCATTGCTTATCAAGTTTACGACATTGCAAAAGCTATGGAAGAAGATGCCTCTTGTGACTGCAAAGAGTTGAGGGTAGATGGTGGTGCATCTGCTAATGATCTGTTGATGCAATTTCAGTCAGATATTTTTGGTTTTGATGTCGTGAGACCTCAAGTTCAGGAAACAACCGCCTTGGGCGTTGCATATTTGGCTGGCTTAGCTGTTGGCTTTTGGAATTCAATTGACGACCTCCAATCGCAATGGTCCATCGGTAAACGCTTTTCTCCTCTAAAACAAGAAGAAGAAACAAAAGCCCAGCTTTCCAAATGGCATAAGGCTGTTTCCAGAGTGAGAAACTGGGCGAAAGACTAAGTCTGCCGAATTCTACTGAGGCTAATTACTTTTAAGGTAACAATCAGGTTTTGATTACT
This sequence comes from Bacteroidia bacterium, assembly GCA_030429455.1. GTDB lineage: Bacteria > Bacteroidota > Bacteroidia > Flavobacteriales > Flavobacteriaceae > Psychroflexus. The sequence continues at coordinate 39,300 of JAUIFC010000002.1, forward strand.
TTATCGAGTTGGAGGATATTCTTCTAAAATGCTTAAAATCAATTCATTAATAAAAGTTTCTCGTTCAGTTGGGTTTTTTGTGTCCTTCATGCGGGATTCGACAACACCTTGCCAAAACAATTCTTTGGTAAGTGCGTCTACAAATTCAACAGTCAAAGCAATCATTTCTTTTTCAGTTCGAAGAGGAATACCACCTGAAACACCACCACCAACGCTGCCACCACCTGTACTTAAACCTACACCAATGCTATTTTCGGTTTCGACAGTGTACACTTCCGCATAAAAGTTGATGCTAAAATCTGGAATGGTCTTTTTAGTGATACTTTTTTTAGCTAAAATACTTTCCAAGGCATTTTTTATTCTTTTTTCATCCAGTTGTGATAAGCAGGTTTTGTCATTTAGAAAGTAATCGAAACTAGCGTATTTCGAAAAATCTATTTCATTATCATAGTCTGTATAAACTTTTGCTGAAGAACATGACAATACTATAAAGATGAAAAAAAGATAAAAAAATCTCATTTTTTATTTCAAATTTAAACTTTAATTCAGAAGAAATCTAATTTTGAAGTCGTTATAATTGTTAAATATTTAAGAGTTGAATGTTTTTGGAATCGATGCTTGTAAAATGGGCTGGTGTGTTATCGGTCGGATAAACAATTCGATGGTGTGGGGTTGTGTTGAAAATATTCAACAAATTGTAAATGCTTATCCAACTGTTGAAAGGATTCTTATCGACATACCAATAGGGTTGTATTCAGGAAATTTTACAAGAACTGTAGATCAAAAAGCCAGAACTTACCTAGAAAAACGAAAATCCAGTCTGTTTTCACCGCCTTGTCGAAAAGCAGTGTATGCCTCAAATTATAAGGAAGCCTTAGAACTGAATAGAAAAATGACAGGCAAAGGTATTTCTGTGCAAGCCTACAATATCAGTTCAAAAATTAAGGAAATAGACAAATGGTTAGATGTCAAACCTAATCATATTGAAGTATTAGAAGCTCATCCGGAATTATGTTTTAAAAGTTTAAACAGCAATATTGATTTGGATTTTTCTAAACATACTAAAGAAGGAATTGAACTACGACAACAAGTGCTTTTTAGGCATCAAGAAGAATTAAAATCAGTCTTCCAAAATTTGATGAAATCTTATAAACGAAGCCAAGTCAAAGCTGACGATATCTTGGATGCTATGGCGCTTTATGTGATTAATAAGAATTCAGAGAAATTAAAAATCATTTCTGATAAAAACAGCATTGATGAAACCGGTAAAAAAGTGGGTATTGTCTTCGGTTAACCGTCATGACGGCGTCATTATTAGTGGGTAGAGGGTAGTCTTAGTGTGCTCTGCGTGTAAAATCTTAGCGACCTTCGCGTGAAAATTTTCAACATTAAGAAATTAAGAAAATTAAGTCAGTAGAGGGTAGTTAGTAGAGGGTAGACTTTGTTTGCCTTGCGTAAACCCTTGCGGCTCTTGCGGTTAAATCATAACCACTACTCTCATAACCCCATAAACTTCATCACCTCATATCCTCAAACAATCACTTATACCTATGCCATTTTTCCATCATATCTTCGCCTTTTGTGGTTTTGCCCGTGTGAAGCCACAGACCTTTGTCAAAGGTTCTTTTGAATTCTAAAGATTTTCCTACATTGCTTTGGTCTTTTGAGAAAAACTCTACATTTTCGATATAATCCTTGCTGCTACCAGACCAACTTCCGCCACTGGAACCAACAAATTGCCCTGTTTCGCTATTTAGTGCTAAAACTTGATAACGGCTGTTGGTAATCATTTTCAAAGTTTTACGAGGTCTGTATTCTATGGTTCGCCATTCTGCATCTCCTTCATCTTTCTTTTTGTGGATACGCCAGCAAAACGCCATCTCGTAATTGTCAGCTTCATCAAATTTTACCCACTTTTCTTTATCACCAGTAATTAAGTTGGTAAGCGTCAATTGTTTATTGTCCAATACATTTAAGTATTCCCTGGTTGTTCCAGAATGTTTAGGTTCGTTAGAGTCTATGTCCAAATGTTCCTTGTAACTGAAATTATTTAAGGTGTATGTGCCGCCTTTAGCTTCCATAAATTGACCACTGTCTTTTTCATAAGCCGCATAAGTGAAATAAGAATTGCTATATAATTTAATAGCTTCGTACTCGACGGGCTTTCCATTTTTTTCAACTAAACGCCACGCGCCATTGAGAATTTGAGCGTTAGTCCCGAAACCTAAAACTAGACTAAAAATTAAAGCAAAATAGAATTTCATAGCAAGTGGGTTTACTACAAAAATGAAAAATACATCTCTATGAAACGTCTCTTTTATACAAAATTTAATGAAAATGCTTTGGTTTTTTAATACTTAATGCCTTATGTTGAAATCTCTCGCAAAGCCGCCAAGGCGCTAAGCTCTATTGTTATGTAGAGTTCCACGCGAAGCACACAAAGATTTATACGCAAAGGGACACAAAGTTTAATGTACCTTAAATTCTTAATGTTTATGTTTTAAGTACGAAGTATTTAGCATGAAGTATTTAGTGATTAGTGGCTAGTGTTCAGTATGAGCTCTTGAATTTGGTTGACATGATTTTACTAAATACTAATTACTCAGTACTTTCAAACAGCTAAAGACTAAAGACTCGACACTAAAGACATCCTGTCAAATATCTAAACACTAACGACTACCCTCTAAAGACTACCAGACTACCAACTGCCACCTACACCATAAACTCCGTTTCTGGAAAAACTTCTTTTATTTCACTCATTGTGTCGTAAATCTCGACAAGGTTTTCAGAATTTACAAGTGTTTTGCGGTAGGGTTTAAAATTGGGTATACCTCTAAAGTAGTTCGTATAATGTCGTCGTGTTTCGAGGATGCCGAGGCGTTCGCCTTTCCAGTCAACAGACATTTGCAAGTGCCTTTTGGCCACTTCGACGCGTTCCGTCAATGTTGGTGGAGCAAGATGTTTTCCTGTCCCAAAAAAGTGTTTCACTTCTCTAAAAAACCAAGGATAACCTATGCTGGCACGACCAATCATGGCACCATCTAAGCCGTATTTGTCTCGCATTTCCACAGCTCGTTCAGGTGTATTTACATCGCCATTGCCAAATACAGGAATATGCATGCGTGGATTGTTTTTTACCTCGGCGATAGGTCTCCAATCCGCAGAGCCTTTATACATCTGAGCGCGAGTTCGGCCATGAATGGAGATCGCTTTGCAACCAACATCCTGTAATCTTTCAGCAACTTCTACAATGTGGATGGAATCATGGTCCCAACCCAATCTGGTTTTGACAGTTATGGGCAATTTGGTATGTTTTGCCATGGCTTCAGTGAGCGAAACCATCAAGTCGATGTCTTTAAGAATACCTGCTCCAGCACCTTTGGAAACAACTTTTTTGACAGGGCAGCCAAAGTTGATGTCAATAATATCGGGCTTGGTTTGTTCGACAATTTCCACAGATTTGAGCATGGCATCGAGATTGGCACCAAATATTTGAATGCCGACAGGTCTTTCTTTTTCGTAAATATCCAGCTTAATGACACTTTTGGCGGCATCCCTGATCAATCCTTCAGAAGAGATAAACTCCGTATAAACCACATCTGCGCCTTGCTCTTTGCATAAGGCTCGAAATGGTGGGTCACTCACATCTTCCATTGGAGCAAGCAGCAGTGGAAAGTCGTTTAATTCTATATCGCCAATTTTTACCATGTGGCAAAATTAAGTTTTAAATCACAAATACCAAAAGCACTAAAATACCCGCACGATATTAAATCCAAAGAATATTTCTGCATCGCCCCAATCACCTCTGGCATTGCTGATAAATCCAGGTTCGTTGGTGGATTGTGCATTGGAAAACAACAACTGAAAGACATGACCACCAGTTTCGATATCAATGCCAATGGTTAAGGGATTGTTGTAAATAGAGTTGCTTTCTCGGCTAAAGTTGTACACATAATCGGCATTTAAGCTGATGCGTTTACTTAATTTATATCGGCCACCAGCACCAAGCGCGAACTGGTTATGATTTGCAGATCCCGTTGCTCGTACATCTTGAAAGTTTTCCCTCACATACGTCGGTGCTACAAGAAATGAAAATTTATCAGAAAATCGTCTTGAAATCAACAGCTGATGGGCAAAACTCCAACGGTCAGCAGGCTCTAATGCTGGAAAAAAGTCTTCATCCAGTTCGGCATTAATGTTGGCAATATGATAGCCCACAATATTAAACCCGAAATTTTCATTTTGTTTGGCGATGCTATATTTTACCGAACTTGCATAGGTTTGTCGCCATGATTCTCGGCTAATACTGAATTGAATACCATCAAAAAAGCTATAGACCAATTGAATCCTCGTATTGGCCTCGTCTAATCCAAAAAAGGTTTCAAACCCATTGGTAATGTCTCCAAACCTATGTGACACATACAAGTAAAAATCGCCTTTTTCAGCAATTTTAGTGGATTGTAAATTGGCAATGCGCATGGCTTTGAAGGCAGGAAGTTGGTACGATGCCGTATCTTTTGCTTCACTTTCTAATTCGTCTAACAAATCATCTTGACTGTAACTCAAATTTTGAAATAAAATGAAAACAAGTAATGGTATAATTTTTTTCATAAGGTTTTAGTTTAAAATAATACACTGGTCCAATTTGAGTTCTTCTAAAAGGTCGTCATAGCCAATGATTCGGCCTTTTAGGGTCACTTTAAGCTTGTTGGTTGGAATCTCGGTGTTGGATTTAAATTGGCAATAGGTGTTTTCATTCAGGCTAAGGCCAGCTGCGTCAGTAGAGGTGACTGTGCCGGAAATAACGACCACCTTATCTTGCCATTCTGATGGATTGCTTTTTACTTTTTCAAAAATAGCCGTTGCTTCACTTGTCATGGCAACCTCTCTATCTTCAATTGTAGCGGGTGGCTTCATGACATATTCATAAAACACAACACCAACGGCAGCTGTAAATAAAAGTATGGCAATGGCAAGTTTACTTTTTTTCGATAAGTTCATAACGTAAGGAAATGGTGATGGTTTCAGAGATTTTTTCGCTGACGATACTAGGGATTTTTATGTCAAAATCTTGCGGACTCACAGTAAATTCTGATTCTAAAAGAAGTTTATCCGCCTTTTTTGTCAAACGTGCTTGAGTTGAAATGGCTTTGGATTTTCCTTTAATGTTCAATTCGCCTTGGAGTGGATAGGTTTCAGTTGAAGACAAAGCCGACCATTGAAAATTTTCCAATGCTCCTTTAAATGTGGCTTTAGGAAATTTATCCGCATCCATGTAATTTTCATTAAAATGTTCCCGCATCAAGGCTACTCTAAAGTTGAAGGCTTTAATGAACAACAAACCCGCAATTTCTCCATTGTCCACATTGAGTAAAACCGTGGTGCTGTTGTTTTGCGCTTCAACGGGTTCGAAGGCTTCGACCGAGGCTTTGAACTCGGTAAAGCCTGTTTTGGTAAAGTATTTTTGCGCACTCAGTTTAGCAAAACAACATAAACTGAGGAAGGTGATGAAAAGCTTCATTCGTCGTCGTTTTCTGGAAAACCATCTTCAACCCACTTGTCGAACAATTCGCGATCTGCCAAAGGCATCAACCCGCTTTGTGGCATAGGGTTGTTCACGTCGTTTATCCGTAAGATCAAATTCCCATTTTCTGTAGAGTTGCGCACCAAATCGTAAGTGGACAAATTTAAACCGCCGCTAGCGGCTGATGCACTATGGCAGTTGATGCAAAAATTATCAACCACAGCTTTGATATCTGGATTATAGGATACGGTCTCAACAATAGGCGCTGTATCTTCGTCTTCGATTACCGCTTCCGAGCAACTCCACATCCCAAATAGGATAAAAGCAATACATACATGTTTCAATGGCATAACAGTCAAGGGTTTAAAAAATTGAATTTAAAACTAATGAAATACAAATAAAATGAGTTTGACTATGGGATTTTATTAACACGAAAACGATTTAGTACGGAGTATTAACGTTTTATTTTGATTAAATTTATATTTTTGAAATACTGTAAAGACACCTACGAAAAGGATTTCGATGATTCATAAAAAAACTTAAACAAACTAAATATGAAATTATGAAAAAACAATTACAAAACTTACTTTTGGTTTTAATTATGAGCTCAACAGGTATTGGTTTTGGGCAGACTTTTACAAGCATAGCAGCTGATAATGCCGGAAATTATGGTACAGCATGGGCTGGTGATGGAGGGACTGGCTTTGGAAGTTGGACATTTAGGGATTTTGATGGTAATGGTGCTGCAGGAGAATTTTTACAGCAGAATGCGAACGTTGATTCACCAAACATAGCCACAGGTAATAAGTCTTTTGGTACATTTGCCAATTCAGGAAATGAGGCACGAATGGCTGCGTTTAGAAATTTTGATCAAACTTTAAAACCTGGAGATCGTTTTCAAGTGGATATTCAACATGGAAATATTCAAACTGGTTTTTCCATGGGATTTACCTTAAGATCTGGAACTAATAATTTGAATGCAGATGACTACAATTCAGACTCAAGATTTGAATTCTTGTTTATTGGAGGTAATACTAATTATAGTATAATAGGAGCTTCAACAACAGATACAGGGGTAGGTTTTACCACAAGTGGAATAAGGGTTCAAGTTACGCTTGTCGATTTAAATACAGTAGATGTTGTTCTGACCACCTTACCATCCGGCACACCAGTAACAATATCAGGAATTTCTCTTGGAGGAACTGCTAATACTGAGTTAGAAAGCTTGGCCTTATACAATAGATATACAAATCTAGCCAATGTTTATTTCAATAATTTATCTGTGGACAGAGAAACCTATACCACAACTCAAGATGGAGATTACACAGACATAAATACTTGGTTAAATGGAGATGTTCCGCCTAACGATGGTAGAGGACTAATTCAGATTAATCATAATGTAGATTTAAATACTGATTTAGAAATATTAAATCAATTGGTGGTTTCTTCACCAAACTCTCTTGCCGTACAGTCAACGAATGTACTAACAATTGGAAGTGTAGCTACATTAGATGTCAATTCTGGAGCCAATTTAACCTTTAAAAGTGATGTGAATGGTTCGGCTCAACTCGGCGAATTCACTGGAACTTTATCAGGAACTGGAGATTTTACCGTAGAACGCTATATGTCCGCCAACAGAGCGTTTCGATTTGTGACTTCACCAGTTGGAGGTAGTCAAACCATCAGAGAAGCGTGGCAAGAAGGCGCAACAACAGCAATTTCCAATCCTAATCCAGGTTATGGGACACATATCACTGGTGAGCAAGGAACAGCAGGTACTGTAAACGCAACAAGTGGCTTTGATGAAACTCTTACAGGTAATCACTCTATATTTATTTGGGACAATAACACTGATGGTTATGCATCAAATATGACATCAACAAATATTACACTTAATGCAGGAGATACTTATGCATTATTTGTGAGAGGTGATAGAGGCATTAATCTGACAGACGATGATGCTGAAGGTTCTACAACCCTTAGAGCCACTGGGACAATGAATGTTGGCACACAAGCATCAGGCACAGCGTTTGATGCTTTGAGTTCTACACAAGGTCATTACAGTATAGTGCCTAACCCCTACCAAGCCATAACTGACTTATGCGCAGTTGATAGAACAAATTTAAATGATTCTTTTTGGATACGAAGTGTATCGGGTGCCGTGGGAAACTGGTTAGAACTTGACTTATCAAATAGCGGTGGTGGTTTATGTGCTGCAGCACCGGTACCTGCTCCAGGTTCTGACGATTCACGTTTTGTACCTCCTGGAATAGCTTTCTTTGTACAAACCGCAACGAATGGAGCTGCAAGTATAACATTTAATGAGGATGATAAAGCCACAGACAATGCAGCATTGACAACTGTATTTAGCCAAACCTCTATCTTTTATATTAATTCCAGATTGTATTTAACTTCTGCACTTCAAAATGGCGGTGTTGAAAGAGACGCCTTTGGGTTAAGGTTTGATAGCCAATTTACAACACTTGGTGATAGTTCAGAAGATATTGATAAATTTCTAAATACAAACGAGAGCATCGCAGTTGTAAATAATGGACTTAAGGCAATTGACAAACAGAATATGCCATCCTTAGGAGATATCATTCAACTCAATATAACAGGTTATACTGATAGTCAGTACAGCCTATTATTTATGATGGAAAATGTTCCAAGTGGCATGGGTGTTTTTATCAACGATAATTACTTAGGCATACAGACAGAAATCACCAACGACTATGTTTTTGATTTCACTGTTGATGCCAATATCCCTGAAAGCATTGCCGAAGACCGTTTTAGTCTGGTGTTTGACAACACAACGCTGGGTGTTGTGGAGAATGCCTTTGGTGAAGACCTTAGCCTGTATCCAAACCCAACACGTGATGGTAATTTTAACATAGCAACGACAGGTTTGACTGGAGACGTGACTATAGAAATTACCAACGTCTTAGGTCAGGTGGTGTTTAAACAACAGCAAGCTTTAATAGGTAATGAAGTGGAAGTGAATAGTGCTCAGCTTGACAATGGTACCTATATCGTTAAATTAACTCAAGGCTCTAGAAGCTTAACATCGAAACTTATCATTAATAAATAAACTCTAAAAAATTTGTGTATTTTTGGACAACGTCTAAAAGACATCTATAAAAAAACTATACAACAATGAAAAATAGAATACTATTAACAGCAGTCTTAAGCCTTTTGTTTGTCATTGACCTAATGGCTCAGCCAATACTACCAGGTGATGGTACTGGAGATGTAGCGGACAATCCTATTCATTTTTTGGTCTATCCGTTTCTTATTCTAGGTGCTTACTTGGGATTCAAAGTGATTAAAAAGAAATAGACAAAAAAAAGTTTTGTATCAAGTACAATAAAAGTATGTCGATTCAATCTCTATTCGACAGAAAACGTAGTTATTTTGGGTTATCAAATTAGTGCATAGACCTAAGATTTTGTTTGTTTCAAAAAGTTTGTAAGCGTTAGCTTTGTTTTATCAACATATGTAATATAAGCCTGCCTATTTGGTGGGCTTTTTTAATCATAACTACGAGTAAGTAACTAATCAGTATCTTTTATTCTTTTAGTTAACTGATTATCAAAACTAAAAAATCAACCGCAATGAACACAATGGAAATACGCAACAATTTAGCACTTTGTGACCCTTGCGCAAATCTTGGCGGTCCTTTAGCGGTTAAAATAAACTAAGCCTTGGTTTACAATAGTTTGAAAATTTAATATCGGGCTGGTAAGGTACAAAAATAAATACATGAAGATCATTGTATATCTTTTCCTCTATGATACTTTGGTTAAAAGCAATGGCGACAAACTGCCCGTCATGACTAATGCTTAGCGGGGCGTTCTGCTTATTATTTTTATTCAATACACTTGGAATGCCTGTGTCGCTTTTAACGATGGCATAGTTTTTTTGCTCTAGAAGACCTTTAAAAACAGAATATTCGTCAACTCTAAAAATTTTATTGCAGTAAATCTTTGAGGCGACATAAGAGTATATGTAGTCTGTAGTGATTTCAGTATGAATGCATAAGTCAAATGAATTTATGCTAACGCTGGAGGCAATGTTTTCAAAGACTTTGTTGAAAGAGTTTATTTTAATGGATTTTGGATTAAAAACAGGCGCCGAATCGGTTGCGCGTTGCCAAGCTTTGTAAGTAGATTCTTTAATGGACCACAACGTCCAAAAGCTTTTTAAAGGAGAGTTCGATTTTAGAATCAAATCAATTTCAAAAGCGTTGAAGAGTTTTTCAAGACATCTTGGTCTTAATTTATGGTACTGCGATTTAGCGATGTGCCAATCAATGATATCGTTGCCTATCAATTCCATTGCCCTATTTGCCTAAAAGCTAGAAGTTTTTTCAATTTTAATGGCCAAAAAAGCTGTTACCGTTCTAAAAGGTTCTCATGCTTGTACAGCATTTTAAAGCTTTAGGAAGCAAGTTTGGATTCAATAATTTTTAAAGAAGCTCCGACAGATAGCATTTTCTCCATTTCTTTATTTTCAATTCGAATGTCAAATTCATCTTCAACATCCAAAATAATATCTACGAGATTCGCAGAATTGATATCAAGGTCTTTGATAAATTCTGTACCCTCATTCAGTTGTTCGAAACTTTCCAAATTATTGACATAGGGCTTTACGATGCTTTTGAGTTTTGCTATAATGTCGTTTTTGTCAACCCCCATTTTATTTATGTTTGTACACAGGAAGCAACATGTTTTTTACTTCGCCAAACCCAATCCGTACGTCATCATTTTTACAATAACCTCGAATGGTTACGGTGTCATAGTCTTCGATAAATCTACGTTCAGCGCCATCTTTTAACTTTAACGGATTTTCGCCACGCCAAGATAATTCGAGCATAGAACCATACGAATCTGGTGTAGGTCCAGAAATAGTGCCGCTAGCCAGCATATCTCCAGAATTCATATTACATCCGTTTATGGTATGGTGAGCCAGTTGTTGACTCATTGTCCAATACATGTATTTGAAGTTAGTTCGAGACACCACAGTTTCTGTGCTGTCTTTTGGAGTAATGCTTACCTCAAGGTTAATGTCGTAGCTTTTCTTTTTATCTTTTGCAATGAGATAAGGCAGTAATGGTTTGATGGGTTCTGGGCTATCAATTTTAAAAGGTTGTAAAGCATCCAAGGTTACAATCCATGGAGAAATCGATGAAGCAAAGTTTTTGGCCAAAAAAGGACCGAGAGGAACGTACTCCCATTTTTGAATATCTCTCGCACTCCAATCGTTAAAAAGCACCATTCCAAAGATGTTGTTTTCAGCTTCGTCAATTGGAATAGGTTTTCCTAAAGGATTTCCAGCCGTCGTGATAAATGCCATTTCCAACTCGAAATCTACTAATCTCGAAGGGCCAAATATTGGTGAATCTGCACCTTTTGGTAACTTTTGGCCTTGTGGTCGATGTACTTTTCTTCCACTAGTTACAATCGACGAACTTCTGCCATGATAGCCAACAGGAATATGAAGCCAGTTTGGTAATAATGCATTTTCAGGATCTCTAAACATCTTGCCAACATTTGTCGCATGTTCTTTACTGGAGTAAAAATCGGTGTAATCTCCAACTTGAACCGGCATTTGCATTTCTATTTCATCAAGGCTAAATAACACTGCTTGTTTGTGGCTTTCATTTACTTTTAAAGTCGTGTTATTTTCGTCAAATATTTCAGCAATTCTATTTCTTACTCTACGCCAAGTTTTTCTGCCATCGGCAATAAAATCGTTTAAAGTATCTTGAAGAAAAATATCATCTGTCAACTCGATGCCTTCAAAGTACCCTAACTGATGCAAGGCACCCAAATCTATCGCGTAATCACCAATTCGCGTACCTATAGTAATGATGTCGTCTCTTGTGAGAAAAACCCCAAAAGGGATGTTCTGGATAGGAAAATCTGTTTGCTCTGGTGTGTCTAACCAGGTTTTTCGTTTAGGATCATTAGCCAATAAACTCATGCGCTTCTGTTTTGTATTTAAGAATTGTTAAGGTCTTTCAAATATATTATTTTATGTTTATTAACCGAATGCTTTTCTTATTTTTGAATGAATTTAACTAAAATGACTATGACTGAAGATTTACAAATATTCGATCTTATCAATGCAGAAGAAAACCGCCAAAGAAATGGTCTTGAACTTATCGCAAGTGAAAATTTTACAAGTCCAAATGTCATGAAGGCGACGGGTTCGGTTTTAACCAACAAATATGCCGAAGGATACCCTGGTAAACGCTATTATGGGGGATGCGAAGTTGTTGACGACATCGAGAATATTGCCATAGAACGTGCAAAGCTTCTTTTTGGCGCGAGTTATGCCAATGTCCAACCACATTCGGGATCGCAAGCCAATACAGCGGTGTTTTCGATGTGTCTCAAGCCTGGGGACAAAATTTTAGGATTTGATTTAGCTCACGGTGGCCACTTGACACATGGTTCGCCAGTTAACTTTTCGGGCAAACTCTACAATCCTGTATTTTATGGTGTAGACGAAAAGACTGGTCGCTTGGACTACGATAAAATTGAAAGCATAGCGGTAGCAGAACAACCTAAGATGATCATTGCTGGCGCTTCGGCCTATTCCCGCGAAATAGATTATAAAGCTTTTCGAACAATAGCAGACAAGGTTGGTGCAGTGCTTTTGGCAGATATTGCGCATCCAGCAGGATTGATTGCAAAGGGACTTTTGCAGGATCCTGTTCCACATTGCCATGTCGTAACCTCTACAACGCATAAAACGCTGCGCGGCCCAAGAGGCGGTATCATATTGATAGGCGAAGACATCGAAAATCCTTTTGGTGAAAAATTAAGAAGTGGTAAACTTAAAAAAATGTCATCGCTTATGAATTCTGGTGTTTTTCCAGGAAATCAAGGTGGTCCACTAGAACATGTTATTGCAGCGAAAGCTGTTGCTTTTGGCGAAGCTTTAACCGATGAATTCTTACATTACATGATTCAAGTAAAAAAGAATGCAGCGATCATGGCAAAAGCCTTTGTCGAGAAAGACTACCATCTTATTTCGGGTGGAACAGATAACCATATGATGTTGATTGATTTAAGAAATAAAAATATTACGGGCAAGTTGGCTGAAGAAACACTTGGCAAAGCAGGGATAACCGTTAATAAAAACATGGTGCCTTTCGACACGCAATCGCCTTTTGTTACTTCGGGTATACGAATAGGTACTTCTGCCGTAACAACACGTGGCTTTGCTGAAGAAGACATGGGTTGGATAGTTGAAAAAATTGATGAAGTGATCATGAATCACGACAACGACCAAAAACTCAATGACATTAAAGAAGAAATTGAAAGTAAAGTAAAAGATATGCCTTTGTTTTCAACTTCTGAAACCATAGTTTAGTAACGTATAAATTTTAAAATAAAATAATGAAAAAAACAATTGTAATAGCCGTCGCCTTATTTTTAGGGACATTTTTGAATGTAAATGCTCAAGATGAAGCCTTTAAAGCAGATGCTATAAAACTAACAAAAATGAGTTCTGGTGCTGCCGAAGCTGGCATGGCTCAAATCTACACCATGATTCCAGAAGACAAGGTAGAAGCCTTTAAGGCAGAACTTGAACCAATAATGAACGAGTATTACGAAAAAATTGCTGTAAAAAGCATGGAATACTATACACATGACGACATAAAGCAACTTTTGGAATTTTATGATTCGGACTTAGGTAAAAAATCATTAAAGGTTCAAGAGGAAATGGCAAAAGCTGCAATGGGTAGCATGGCACAGGAATTACAGTACAAGCTTATGCCAATTGTGCAAAAATACATGCAAGGGCAGTAGATTTGTTTTGTATTCTTAAAATCAATAGCCTCAAAGATTTAAAATCTTTGAGGTTTTTATTCGTCTTCAAAAATGATGTTTTGATAAGCGCCAGCATCTGGACTTAAGGTTCTGTTTATGCCTAAAATATCCAATGGCACCTCTTGTGCAATCGAGGGATTCCCAAAGTTTACAACAGGAGACTCGCTACCAATAATCAATCGATTTAATGGTGCATCCAAGAAAATAGGATCTTCATTTAAAATGATATTCTCGTATTTTGTAGGGTCTTCAATATCAAATTCAGGTTCGTCAAATAATTGATTGTTGAAAGGATTGATACGTAATAAAGAATTTTCAAACTTAAAGTTGAAGGCAGCGTCGTCAGAACGATTAAAATTCACTTCAACTCGTTCGTTGCCATAAATGATACAATTTGAAAATCGCGCTTCTACCAAATCTGCTACAAAAGTTTGTTCCTGTGTTTCTAATTGATTTTCAATAAGTAGTGCAGGAAACTGTCGAAACGAATTCTGCCAAAAGTTGGCAATAGTACAATGCTTAAAGTTGTATTGTCCGCCAAGTGAGAGATTAACGGATACTTGCCCGGAATTATTAACCACTAAATTTTCGGCGTCAATAAAACTTGTTCTAGCCAATAACCCAACATTTGCCGAATTATAGATTTGTGTGTTTTTGATGGTTAATGTTGGGTTTCCAGTACCATCATTAGAATCCATCAGCATACCCACAGTAGCATTTTTGATGGTTACATGATTAAAGCTGTTGTTAGTACTCCCTTGTGTCATCCAAATGGCACCCCATTGCCCGGGAACATCGGCGAAGGCCGGTTCCAGTCGATCGCCTTCAAAAATAATTTCACCTTCCAAAGCATCTTGATCTTGACTAAGTTGACCATTGGCTTGAATCGAACCTGTATTAGCCACAATAATTCCGCTATCTTCATGAAAATGTACACGAGCACCAGCTTGAATTTCTAAGGTTTTCCCTGGTGGAACAGCAGCATAGCCGTAAACAACATAAGGTTTTTCGCTGGTAAGTACTAATTCGGAATCGTCTAAAAAGAAGCCTTCAATGAGGATGTCGTTTCCTTCGTCGTCTTGGCCTAAGGTTAAGGTTTCGGTAGTTCCGTCGTTAAAACGTTCTGGAAACAAAAAAACCGCATCCTGAACCAAAGTCACTAACTCTACAGATTGTAAGTTTGAACCGCTGTCAAATTCAATTCTGTCTGTATATAAAAATTGTGAGTTTTGTGAGGCTATTTCATTGATGTCTGCAGTGACTTCAACAAAAACAAATATGCTATCCTGAGCTAGAATTTCTACATTGTCGAAAGATTTTCCAGGGATGCCATCCACATTTAGTCGGTATTTTGACAGGTCACCTAAGGACAAGCTCACGCTAGGAATACTGATGTCTTCATCACTTTTGTTATACACTTTAAATTGATAGGTGCTCGAACCAATATTGCTAAAAATGGTATCTAGGTATAAAGTGTCGGACGAAAATTCTAAATCTCCAGAGCTCAATTCAAATTCAAAATCCTCTCGGCAGGAGGATAACGAAATGATGGTAATTATAATGAGAAATGGGAAATACTTTTTAATAAATTCGATCATGTTGAAGTAACGATTATGGTCATGGTTTATTTTGAAACAATCTTAACTTCAAAAAGTTTATTCCAGTTTTTGCCTGTGACGTATAATTTTTTGGTTTTTGCATGGTAGGCAATCCCGTTTAATACATCAAGTTCTGGATGTTGTTGAACTTGATTTTTTAAACTTTTAAAGTTGATGACACCTTCTATCGCTCCATTCTTTGGGTTAATGATGGCAACGCCATCTTTTTGGTAAGTATTGGCATAAATTTTTCCTTCTACAAATTCCAATTCATTCAATTTTCCAGAAATCGAATTATGCGTTGTCGTCTGTATGTAGTCAATTTCGGCAAGGGTATTTCTGTCTAGACGCCAAATTTTATTCGTCCCGTCGCTTTTGTAGATGTAATTGTCGTCATGGCATAAACCCCAACCTTCTTTGCTCTTATTATAACGGAATTTGTCTTCGGCTTTAAAGGTGTTGATGTCATAAATAAAGCCTTCGCCTTCTCGCCAGGTAAGCTGATAAAGTTTGTCATCTATAATTGTTAGGCCTTCAGCGAAATAGTGATTTTTTAGTTTATGTTCTCTAAGAATTTTCCCAGATTCCAACTCGACTTGAAGAAGTTTTGATTTGCCGTATTGCCCAATGCTTTCAAATAAAGAATCGCCTTTAAATTCCAAACCTTGCGTAAAAGAAGTAATTTGATGAGGATAAGCGTTTACAACTTCAAAAGAATATATTTTTGGTGGTGTATCATTAAAAATTTTCAATGATTTAGTCAATTCAAAAGTTTCGTCGCCTGAATGAACGACGACTGTTAAGTCGTGCTTTCCCAATAAAACATCGGATAATTGTATAACAATGCTATTGGTAGTAGAACTGTTTTCAACGTCTTGAAAGGTGTATGCTATTAAATCTATGGGTTTGCCTTCCAAAGCCTTAACTTTAAAACTTAATTCGGTATTTAGTTTTAATTCTTTTATCGGCGAAACAAACTCAAGCTTAAATTGTTCTTTGTCTTCACAGGAGGACAATATAAAAAGAAAAGCCATGAATAGAAAGAAGTGATTTCTCATTTCAAAATTCTTTGAATTAGGCTACAAAAGTATATGATTTTTTTAATTTATAAACTTGGCAAACATTTTAAAGGTTGTATATTTGCACCTGGCAAGTCCTACACAACCAGCTCCTGTCGAATCCTCCAGGGTGGGAACGCAGCAAAGGTAGATGGTCGTAGCGGTGTGATGTAGGTAGCTTGCCTTTTTTTATTCCATTATTTTAGATATTTCAAACATCTAAATATGTCAAAAATTGTTTTAATTACAGGAGCGTCTTCGGGTCTAGGACAAGCTATGGCCGAATTTCTAGTCCAAAAAAACTTCAAGGTTTACGGCACTTCAAGACAGCCAAAAACTTCAACAAAAAATGGTGTAATTCTCAAAGCTCTTGATGTTACAAAATCTGAAAGTATTGAAAGTTGTATCCAAGAGATCATTTCAGAATCTGAAAAAATAGATATCCTTATTAATAATGCTGGTGTAGGAATAACAGGACCTTTGGAAGAAATTCCCATCGAAAAGGCCAAAACACATTTCGATACCAATTTTTTTGGAACCATAACGGTGATAAATACTGTTTTACCATACATGAGGGCCAACAAACAAGGTTTAATAATAAATATTACATCTATTGCGGCTCACATGGGATTGCCTTTTAGAGGCTTTTATTCGGCATCAAAAGCTGCTCTGGCAACAATTACAGAGGCTTACCGCATGGAGTTAAAGACGTTTAATATACAAATGACAAATCTCGCTCCAGGAGATTTTGCAACTAATATTGCACAAGGCCGATTTCATGCGCCATTGAAGAAAGATTCGGCATACCATGACAATTATAAACTATCTCTGGATCTTATGGATGCAGATGTCGATAAAGGAAATGATCCGATTATACTGGCCAAAGCAGTTTATAGAATTATAAACCAGTCTTCGCCTAAAGTAAACTACAAATCTGGTGCTTTTTTACAATGTTTTTCTGTAACTTTAAAACATATTTTACCACAAAAACTTTTTGAAAAAATATTACTCAAACACTATAAACTTTAAATCTCCAAATCATGAAATTTTTTATCGACACGGCAAACCTTCAGCAAATTAAGGAGGCCCAAGACATGGGAATCCTAGATGGTGTAACAACAAATCCTTCATTAATGGCAAAAGAAGGTATAACTGGTCATGATAACATTATCCAACATTACATTGATATTTGTAATATAGTGGATGGTGATGTAAGTGCAGAAGTAATAGCCACAGATTTTGAGGGTATAGTTAAGGAAGGCGAAGCTCTTGCCAATCTTCATGAACAAATTGTAGTTAAAGTACCTATGATTAGAGAGGGTGTTAAAGCTATAAAGTACTTTTCTGATAAAGGGATAAAGACCAATTGCACGTTGGTATTTTCGGTAGGTCAGGCACTTCTTGCTGCAAAAGCTGGTGCAACTTATGTATCTCCTTTTATTGGTAGATTAGATGATATCTCGTCAGATGGACTTAGTCTTATTACCGATATAAGACAGGTGTATGATAACTACGATTTTGATACCCAAATTCTTGCTGCTTCGATAAGACATACCATGCATGTGATTGATTGTGCTAGAATTGGAGCAGATGTCATGACAGGCCCATTGAGTTCAATCGAAGGTTTACTAAAGCATCCGTTGACAGATAGTGGTCTAGAGAAATTCTTAGCAGATTACAGAAAGACAAATTCTTAATTTGAAAGCTATTAGCTTAAGGAATAGTTCTATTAAGCTTTTGATTTTGGACTTTCAGAAAATCAAAAGCTTAACTTAAGTTGCAAATTCCAAATGATTAAGGATAATATGATCAAAAAAATTATCCAGGTAACTAACTCTGCCCAAAATTTTGATCGAATTCTCCAGATAAAATCAGCAATATAGATGGCAAATGGCCAGGTAGATAATACCCATAAATTCTCTATTGTTGGTGTAGTGAGTAACTGAGTAACTATTCCAATGATTATGAATAGGAAAAAATATTTTGCGTTGTTTTTGTGAAAAATTGCACGTTTTTGGTTCACGTTTATGATTTGATAGACGAACAGAATAAATACCAATAGCCAAAAAACCAACTGCCAAATTTGTAGATTGGCAGTTAATAGGTCAAAGTTAAAACTAGGAGTTTGGAAAAAAAAATCTACCCCAAAAGGCTTATTATACATGTAAAGCGCAAAAACCTGAACCAAAACGACGACTGTTGAAATTGAAAATATTGGTACAAGGTACAACCGCCATTCCAGATTAGAGAATAAAATTGAAGCCCCAAAAGCAATGAACAATAAATAGATGAAGTTAGGTTCAAAAAGACTGGCTATAAACAAAAACAGTACGACTTGAAACATCACCAAATTCTTTTGTCCTGAATTCAAAAATTTATAGCATTGATAAATCGCCAGAGAAACGAAAAGTAATGCAAATAGCGTATTGCCCTCAATCAAAAATGGCATGCAGAGGCTTATGAATAAGGCAAAAAATAAATTTCCTAAACAATGTCTTTTTTGAACTTCGTACTGCTTTAGAGTTAAATCAAATATGTAAAGAGTGCCAGCAAATGAAAAATATTTTAAAACAGAAAGTCCAACTGTGATAAAATCAACAGGTAGCTCAAGTGTTAGGCTAAGTTCGAAACCAAAGTAAAGTGTCAAAACTATACCTAAAACAATATAGACAACAGGTTTAGATTGTTTAAAAAAATCTACTATCATTACAATCAAATGTTTATTTTTGCAAGGTAATTATAATCCTGAAAGGCATGAAAGATTTTTTTGAAGCGATACAATCTTTATTTATGGATGTGTTGTTTGCTCCATTAACTTATATAAGATTAGAAATTCAGCCCAGCTCGTGGTTGATGGCGAACGGTATAAATTTTGTCTTTCTTCTTATAGGTTTTGCGTTCTTTTTTTACTGGATGAAACAGTTAAAAATATTTAGCAAAACAGAAAACACAAAAGACGACGACGAGGTTTATTTGATATAACAGCGTTCTCAACATATTTTAATAGTAATAGTGAAGGGATAGAAGTTGATTTCTATTCCTTTTGCTATTTATCATTGTTAGCAAAACATACATCATGAACATTTCTCTAACAACGCCTGCTTTATTATTTCCGGCCATATCACTGTTGTTATTGGCTTATACCAATCGTTTTCTAACCATAGCAGGATTGATAAGAAGTTTACATAAAAGCTATCAGGAAAATCCAAATAAAAATATCAAGGCACAGATTGTTAACCTCAAAAGACGAGTAAATCTGATCAAAAACATGCAAATATTTGGGATTGTGTCGTTATTGCTTTGCGTGTTGAGCATGTTTTTAATTTATGAAGAACTTCAATTTTATGGGAGTTTGGTTTTCGGCGTTTCGTTAGTCCTACTAATGCTTTCTTTAGTGCTTTCCATCATTGAAATTCAAATCAGTGTTAAGGCCTTGAATATTCAACTGGATGGAATGAAATAGTTCCCTAAAAACCCAAAGGGGACTTTTTTTGAAAATGGAGCAATTTGAAAATGTGTTAATTTATCAATTTGAAATTAATAAATCCCAAAACTCGTAATCACAATTACAAACATCTCCAGACTAAATTACTACATGCTACCGACTACCAACTAATTACTATTCACTAAAAAAACAGTTCATAACTTTTAAAAAGTTTATTGGGAATACAGATACTCAATTAATAATTTTACACCAAACACGCATTACATGTACATCATTTTCGATACGGAAACCACAGGTTTACCTAAACGTTACAACGCCCCAATAACCGACACAGACAATTGGCCAAGAGCCATACAAATTGCTTGGCAAATTCATGACGAATGGGGCGAACTCATCGAAAATGATAATTTCTTAATTCAGCCTGATGGTTTTGATATACCTTATGATTCGGAACAAATTCATGGCATTTCAACCGCTTTGGCAGAGCAACAAGGCATCCCTTTTCATGAAGCTTTAGACCGATTCAATACAGCATTAAGCAAAGCCAAATTTGTAGTAGGGCAGAATGTGGATTTTGATGTAAATGTTATGGGGTGCGAATTCTATAGAGCTGGCGTGGAAACCTCATTATCCGAAATGCCAGTTTTAGATACATGTACCGAGGAAACGGCAAATTTATGTCAAATTCCAGGTGGTCGAGGTGGAAAGTTTAAATTGCCTACACTGACAGAGCTTCACGAGTTTCTATTCAACGAGCCATTTGCGGAGGCACATAACGCTTCGGCAGATGTGGAGGCAACGACAAGATGTTTTCTGGAGTTGCTTAGGAAAGCACATTATTCAGAATCTGATTTACAAGCAGAGTTGGGTTATCTTAAAGCCTTTAGAGATAGACATCAAGGGACATTTAGGGCAGTCGGATTAACACATCTTAATCTTAAAAAGGAATCCGAAAAACTTAGAAAATTAGAACAAAAAGATAAAGCGGTTCAATTATCCGACAAGGATTTAGATGAAAATCTCAAGACGATTGAAAATATTCCCTTTGTTCATTTACACAACCATAGCCAATTTTCGATTCTGCAATCGACCATGTCCGTGCAGGACTTGATTGGAGCTGCAGCTAAAAACAATATGCCGGCTGTAGCACTAACCGACCATGCAAATATGATGGGTGCCTTTCATTTTGTGAATGCTGCAAAAGCACATAAAAAGAAATTGGCTGAAGACGAAGCAGATAAGTTTGTAAAGCCGATTATTGGATGCGAGTTTTTTGTCTGTCAGAATCATTTAGACCGTAGTCATAAAGACAATGGTTACCAGATGGTGATGCTTGCCAAAAATAAACGAGGATACCACAACCTTTCCAAAATGTCTTCGATCGCATTCACCAAAGGATTTTATTATGTGCCAAGAATAGATCGAGAAATCGTCAAAAAATACAAGGAAGACATCATTGTATTGTCAGGTAACCTTTACGGTGAAGTGCCTTCTAAAATATTGAATGTTGGAGAAAAGCAAGCCGAAGAAGCTTTGCTATGGTGGAAAGAAGAATTTGGAGACGATTTTTATGTGGAATTGAATAGACATCACCAAGATGACGAAGAACGGGCGAATCAAAGTCTGGTCGCATTGGCTAGAAAACACAATGTAAAACTTGTTGCCTCCAACAATGTGTATTATGAAACTCAAGACGACGCAAATGCTCACGACATTTTGTTGTGTGTAAAAGATGGTGAAAAACAAGCCACACCAATAGGTCGTGGTCGTGGTTACCGTTATGGCTTGCCAAATAGTGATTACTATTTTAAGTCGAGCGATGACATGAAACAGATGTTTAAAGATTATCCTGAAGCTGTTTTGCACACCAAAGAGATTGCGGACAAAGTTGAATTTTACGACCTTGCCAGTGATGTTCTTCTACCAGCTTTCGAAATCCCTGATGAGTTTAAACATCCAGAAGATCAATTGGATAATGGGAAACGAGGAGAGAATGCTTACCTAAAACACATTACTTACCAAGGGGCAGAAAAGCGCTATGGTGAACTTACAGAGCCTATCAAAGAACGTCTTGACTTTGAACTGGAAGTTATAGCCAATACGGGTTATCCAGGTTATTTCTTGATTGTTGAAGACTTTATAAGAGAAGCGCGAAACATGGGTGTTTCGGTCGGGCCAGGACGAGGGTCGGCAGCAGGAAGTGTTGTGGCCTATTGTTTGAAAATTACAAATATCGATCCCATTAAGTACGACTTACTTTTTGAGCGTTTCTTAAATCCTGAACGTGTCAGTATGCCTGATATCGATATCGATTTTGATGACGAAGGACGAAGTAGAGTCATGGACTATGTAATAAAAAAATACGGCGAAAATCAGGTCGCACAAATTATTACCTATGGAACAATGGCAGCCAAATCTGCCATTCGCGATACAGCAAGGGTTTTAGATTTACCGCTTTTTGAAGCCGACAAGATTGCCAAACTTGTCCCTGATATGACAAAGTTTAAAAAGATTTTCGGCAAAACAGAAGCAGAATTGAAGGAGAAGTTCAGGTCCGAAGATTTGGAAAAAATCAATGAACTCATTAATCTAAGTGAGAGCGATGGCGAAAAGGCCGAAACTATTAACCAGGCACGTATCATCGAAGGTTCGGTAAGAAATACTGGGGTTCATGCTTGTGGAGTGATCATCACTCCAGACGACATTACCAAATTTGTGCCTGTGTCCACAGCAAAAGATTCTAATCTGTATTTAACGCAGTTTGACAACAATGTTGTGGAATCTGCGGGTTTATTAAAAATGGATTTCTTAGGCTTAAAGACCTTGACCTTGATCAAGGATACTGTCAAAATTGTAAAGGCCAAAGATGGTATCGAGTTGGTGCCTGACGATTTTCCATTGGACGATGTAAAAACCTACGAACTGTTCCAAAGAGGAGAGACGGTTGGGATTTTTCAATACGAATCTCCTGGGATGCAAAAACACATGAAGGACCTGAAACCAACTGTTTTTGAAGACCTTATTGCAATGAATGCCTTGTATCGTCCTGGGCCAATGGAATACATTCCAAGTTTTATTAGACGTAAGCATGGGGTGGAAGAAATTACTTACGACTTGCCAGAAATGGAGGGTATTCTAAAAGAGACCTATGGCATAACGGTTTATCAAGAGCAAGTGATGCTGCTGTCTCAAAGACTTGCAAATTTCACAAAAGGTGAAGCAGATGTCTTAAGAAAAGCCATGGGTAAAAAGTTGAAAGATGTTCTGGCAAACTTGAAGCCTAAATTTATCAATCAATCAAAAGACAATGGTTTTCCTGAAGAAACCTTAGAAAAAATCTGGAAAGATTGGGAGGCTTTTGCAAGTTATGCATTTAACAAATCTCATTCGACATGTTATGCTTATATCGCCTACCAAACGGCTTATTTAAAAGCCCACTATCCTGCTGAATATATGGCTGCTGTGCTTTCCAATAATATGAAAGACATCAAAAAAATCACTTTCTTTATGGAAGAGTGTCGCCGAATGGGCGTTGAGGTATTAGGACCAGACGTTAACGAATCGTTTTATAAGTTCTCTGTAAATAAAAATAATGCCATTCGTTTCGGAATGGGAGCGATTAAAGGGGTTGGAAAAGGTGCTGTCGACACAATTGTGGAACATCGCAAAAAAGACGGCGAATACAAATCAATTTTCGATTTGGCGAAACGCATAGATTTAAGAGCGGCAAACAAAAAGGCCTTTGAAGGATTGGCCTATGCAGGAGCATTTGATAATTTAGGTAATGTTCACAGGGCGCAATATTTTCATCAAAGCGAAGGCTCCGAGCAGAGTTTTATCGAAAAAATTCTCAAATATGCTTCTCGTTATCAGGAAAATAAAAATTCTGCACAGGTCAGCCTATTTGGCGATTCCAGTGAGGTGCAAATTCCAGAGCCTGTTGTTCCGCCATGCGAACCTTGGCATAATATGAAAACCCTTAAAGCTGAAAAAGAAGTTGTTGGACTTTTCTTATCAGCTCACCCGTTGGACGATTTTAAATTGGAAATGAAGCATTATTGCAATGCAGATTTAAAAGCTTTTGAAAATGTTGATAAACTATTGAATAAAGAACTTAGCATCGCTGGAATCGTTACGGATGTGAATCATCGTGTGAGTAAAACGGGAAAGAATTATGCAACATTTGTCATAGAAGATTATAAAGACAGCCATGAGTTTTGGTTATACGGTGAAGATTATCTAAAATACAGGCATTACCTTATTATGGATCAGTTTATCCATCTAAAATTGAAACATACACAATACATTAATAGTAAAACAGGTCAGCCAGGTCGTGTAAATACCATTTATATTTCGTTTAAACAACTGCACGATGTTATTCCCGAATTTTCTAAAAAAATTCAGTTAAAGATAGATGTTGAAAAAGTAACCGATGATTTAATTGCAAGAATTAATCAGATTTTCAACAATTATCAAGGCAGCGTCCCAATCGATATTTTGTTAATTGACCACACAAAAAACATCAATTTAAAAACCCATAGCAAGTCTAAACGATTGGAAGTAAATTCAGAATTACTAAAGCAGTTGCATCGAATGGAGTTGAATTATAAGTTGAATTGATGAAATTGATTTAAATTTGAGTCTCACAACAAATAATAATCACCATGAAAACATTTTGTATTTTGCTGATTGCTATGCTAATGGCCGCATGTAGTAACACTAAAAAAGAAGAACCCAATGCCAAACCATTACCAAAGCCTTTGGTGGAACAAGAAGTTCAGCTAACTAAAGATTTAGATTGGTTGTTAGGAAAATGGAATCGAATTAACGAGGAAGAAGGATTAACAACTTTAGAATTCTGGGAAAAAGAAAATTCTTCGGTGTATAAAGGTTTAGGATTTACATTACAAAATGGCGATACCATCAAGCAAGAAAAGATGCGAATCACTAACAATGGCAATGCTTGGATTCTTACAGTTAAAGTCCCTGAAGAAGAAACGGCAGTAGCATTTTCGGAAAAAGAAGTGGGAGAGACGACCTTCACTTTTGTAAATCCAGACATCGATTTTCCAAACTCTATAAAATACTGGATGACCGACGATACTTTAAAAGCCAATATATACAATAAGGATTTGGAAATTTTATTTGATTTTGTAAAACTTGATGAGTAATATAGCATTCACAAAATCTTTCAGTTTATACCATTTGCGATTTGAAATTACTGTAAAAGAAATTGATTATTTTTTTCTTTATGCAATATTCAATTAAAAAGAAATAGACAGTAACTTTAAAGTGTTTGGTTCTCGAAAAAATGCCAAAACTCGAGTTGAAGACTTAATAACAATCCATTTGAATTTGGTTGTTGTTTTCAAATTCACCTAAAGGTTTTTGTAGTTTGTTTTTTGTCAAATCATCTAATACATTCAGGACGTTGTTCTGCATGGCAATGGCACCACAAATCATAATAACGCCACCCTTAGATAAGACTTCAACAACTAAATCAGCATGTTCTTGCACTTCATGTTGAACATATTTAGGGTTCATTTTATCTCTGGAAAGAGCCATTTGAAACGATGTTAAATGATTGTTTTTTAGAGCTTTAGAAATATAAGGCTCGTAGATTTCAAAAGACTTTTCCGTTCTGCCTCCCCAAAACAAATGGATTTTGGTATCCGAACCTTCACTAATCATTCCCAGAAAAGGAGCTATTCCAGTTCCGTTAGATATCATCACCACTTCTTTTACATGTCGTTGCAAATGAAAGCCTGAATTTCTTTTTAGTTTTGCTTTTAAAACACTGCCTACCTGTTGATGATATAAAAAATTGGAACATATGCCATGTTCATGCCTTTTTATACTTAATAGAATCTGATCTTCAACTTTAGCAACAGAATATAATCTTTCAACCAAATCTGACTTTGGATAAAAAGCCATCAAATCTCCTGAATCGAATTCTAATGGTTTTACAGGTTTAATGGCAATTAAATAGGTGTCATCTTCATTAATTGCCGTTTTAAATGTAACCTTAAAATTTTTCAATCCTTTAATCTTTTTAACTGAAGGTTTCAGTTTTAATTCATAAGATTGGCTCGCATTCCATTGCATGATCCAAGTCTTAAACGCTTCTTCGGATTGGGCATTGATTTTGAATAAAGGCAGATGTCTTTGGAACTGATTTAGTTTTTGTAGAGTAATATCAATATCAATGGCGAATTGACAAAAATCAGGATACAACAAAGAGCCAAATCCAACGACACTAAAATCAAGTTCGGATTTTTGTTGAACAGCGTAGAGTGTTTTTAGAAAAGATGTCGAATTGGATGGTGATTCGCCTTCGCCATAAGTTGCTGTAAAAATGATGAGATGCTTGGCATTTTTATAGACTTTATAAGTGTCTAAGCCATCAACATAAACAGATTGTTTGGCTTCGAACATGGCTTTTGCAAATCGATTGGCAAATGAAAAAGTCGAACCAGTTTCAGAGCCAACTAAGACAATGTACTCGGCTTCTTGAGCGTCGTATTTGTTTGTAAATTTCTCTTTATGTTTTAGGCGATTGTAAGAAATTCGATAACCTGTGAACATTAATACAATTAAAACAAGGCAAGAAATCCCTAAAACCACTGCCCAAACGATACTACCTTGTCCTGTATGTAAAAACAAACTCCAGTCAACAACTTGATGTATTAAAGGCGCTGTGGCTTGACTAATAATTTCACCACTAATCTGATTGATGTAAAGTTCTTCGGTTGAAGTTTTTAAAATAAAATAGTCTTCCTCAAATGGCGAAAAAGGAAACTCTAAGCTTTCAATCTCAAAAAGGCTGTAGTCATTAAATATATCGAAGTCTTGAATATCTTTTTTTGTCTCCGACGGTTTGGAAGTTATTTGTGAGTGCTCTAATTGTCCTTTAGGTAAAACAGAAAATCGCTCCAAAGACAACAGAACACCAGTTATTGTAATGATGATGATAGGAATGAAAGATAATCTGCTTAATGTAACGTGGTAGTATTGAGATGCTTTTTCAAAAACAACTTTGGAAAACCATTTTTTCATTCCGCCTTGTCTTTTATACACTAAAACAAACCCGCTTATTGCTATGAGAAGCAATAAGAACGATACAACGCCAACAATTATTCTGCCTGTAGATTTTAAGAACAACGATCTGTGAAGGTTTGTTGCAAACTCGAAAAGTTTCGGTTTTGGTTCAGGTTCTCCTAAAATTTCACCGGTTAAAGGATGAATGTAAAACGCACCACTTTTTCCATCTTTTGTTGTCAAACTTGCCAGAACAAAGTTGTTTTCGTCCACAGAAATACTTACAATTTCGGAATGAATGCTTTGTAATACATGAATAGATTGAGCAATAGAAGCGTTTTTAGCGTCTTCGATGTAGAAATTATCTGTCTTCTTAAAAATGGGTTCAACGGAAAGTATAACTCCCGTAACCGAAGCAATAAAAATAAATAGACCACCTACAACAGCGAGAAGTAAGTGGCTAAATCTCCAAACAGATAGAACCATTAAATGATAGCCTTATTGAGGTAAAAGACGGACATATCGGATAAAGCCTTTGCCGTCAAATTTTCCTTGAAGTGTTTCTGTTGTCAAATCTATTTCAACATCTTTGGTGTAATATTCTTGATCTTCCACAGCGGTTTCAAACCGAAGTTTGTAGCCTTTGTCCAGTTTTTGATCATCGATATTTAAAACAAAAATTGAGCGCTCGCCACCACTTATTGTCGCACCTGTGATTCCGCTGATATCTGCTCGTATTTTGCCTTGAAATTTCCACCATTCATCTATGTCAAAGTACCATTCTTCATCATCTCCTAAGATGTAAAGTGTTTTTTCGTATTCGTCTTCAGGATTTATTAAAGACACAACAATGTAAGCGCCTTCGCCTTCATAATTGGTCAGCTGTACCATGCATTTATAGGCAGCATCTTCAATTGGTTTGAAAATCGTAAAACTTGCGCTCATGATGCTAATAAGGACAACTAAGCTTATTGTTTTTAGGTTGTAATTAAATTTCATTTTTTCAACTATTGGTAATTCCTGTTATTTTAAAAACTGTAAATCAATATTTTGTTGGATAAGAATTTCATTTTCAGCAGCCAAATCGAGTGCAGATTCGTCAAAATCTGTTTTTAATTTTTTGTCAGCACCAATATCGATGAGATAATTCAGAATTCGAGTATCTTTCGCTTTCATGGCGGCAATATGAAGCGCTGTGTTTCCTTCGTTGTTTTTGGCATTCACATCGATATTGAAGTCTTCAATGCGTTTGATTAATTCTAAATTTTCTTTTTGAACGGCAATGTGCAATAAAGTATTCCCATTTGCTTGAGCAATATCTAATGGGACTTTGTGTTTTTTCAATAGATTTAATTTTAGTTCAAAGGGTTTTGGATTTTTGCTGCTAAATGAATTCAGCAAGTAATAAGACAAATTATTTCCATGCTTATCTTTTACAGTAATATCCGCATTTTGATTTAGTAAAAACGCCACAACCTCGACACTATTTCTGTTGAATGCCTTAGAAAGTGCTGAAAGTCCGTCCTTATTTTTAGCATTGATATCTTTAACATAAGGATGCATAAGTTTGATAATGTCCAAACTGTTACTTCTTGCAGCATTCATAAATGGTGTGTTGCCATCTTTATCTTGTGAATTTACGTCTACACCTTTTTTGATAAAGTAATTCAAAGTGGCCTGATCAGAATTTCTATAGGCGATATTGTGCAAGGGTGTTTTACCAGCTTTGTCCTCAACATTTGGGTTTAGGCCTATGCGTTCTAAAAATTTATAAACTTCTAAAGCGTTGGTATGCCCACGTCTGCCTTGACTTGCCATGATAAACGCATTACCGCCATTTTTGGTTGCTGTTTTGTACGCATATCCTTTGTCGATGAGCTGTTGTAAAAATGAAATATTCCCACCCTTGGCGGCATAGTTAAAAACCCCATTTCCATCGTTGTCAACACTATCAGTCGATAAACCTATTGAGACGAGATAATCAAGCAGTTCGAAATTGTTTAAAAATGGAGCTACTAATAATAAAGCGTTTGCTCCTGAATGATTTTTCTCTAGCGCAGGATTAGCACCATGAGTCATCAAAAACTCATAGATCTTTTTGTTTTTTTGGCCTGTTGATGCAGCAAAATTGAAAACGGAATAGCCATGACTATCTACAATGTCTGTCTTTGCACCTTTGTTGATAAGGAATTCCATCATCTCTAGATTATCCTTGTAAGCCGCCCAGAAAATATAGGTTCTACCGTCATGGGTCAACTTATTAACGCCGTTGCCTTTCTTGGATAATAAGTGTTTTATCGTTGTGTTATCTGCTTTTTCGATTAAAGCATAGGTTACGGCATCGAAGGCATTTGCGTTTAAACTAGAAATGTCATTGCCTTCTGCGATTAATTTTTCGATTGTTTCAATGCTTGGGTTTTCCTTCCAAAAATTTCTGTCATGGAATACATTTTTCTGAGCCTGGGCAACATACGAGACAAGGCATAATAACCAAATGTAAATTTTCATAATCCTAACTATTTAATTACAAATGCTTCTATGGTTTTGTCTATATCCTCGGTAGATGTCATCTCTTCGTCAAAAAGGAATTTGAATAAAACTTTGTTATCAACTTTTTTATGAAGGTTTAAATCTGTGTTTCTGCTGTAAATATCATCCCACTTGGCTCTTACACTAGCCCATTTGTTACTGTGCTCTTTCCACCAATCGATAGCGCCTTGGCATCTGCTGTTTTCCACTTTCTTGTAAGTATTGTAGCCTTTTTCGTCGGCAATAATGACATCTTCTTTGTCTTTTTCTCTCACTATTTTTTGGTTGTCTTGGTCATGAACCCAACCAGATTTTGTGATTTCATGGCGATTACCTCTCATGGTAAGGTTATAATCGCTTCGTTTTGTGTATTCTCTTCTTGGAAGCGGTGCTGTTGTTGTATTTTCCCAATAACTTTTACCGTCGACATGCACCCAAGTGCCTGAACCTTCATATCTCGGACTGTCATCTACTTGATACACCTTTTGTGTCCATTGGCCTTGAACGGCTCTCTTTGGGCTTTGTTCAAAAGTCCACTCATTATCGCCATTATACATATAGAAATTTTGATTTTCGTAGAGCCAGTCTTGTCTCCAATGCTTCACAATGTACGGTGATTCTGCTGGTCCGACTTGAAGCAAATGCTGTATGGATATTTTATCTTTCTCGTCCACAATCAATTGTGCCCATTCTAAACCATAGCTGACTTTGGTTTTGGAAGGTTTATATAAAGAATCTTCCACGTAGTTAAACGTCTCGGCAAAGTTGAAGGTCACTTCAAAACAACCACACATGCTTTTGATGGAGGAGATGTCTTTTTTCTTTTTAGATTGAGAATATGCTCCTAATGATAAAAGAGTTGAAGCCATAAACATTAATGCAAAACGATTCATAAGATTACTGTTTTTTAATTAGTCTAATTAAATTCAGCTGACAAATATAATTTTTATTTAGATTGATTAAAAATAAAAAATGAAGTAAAATTTTCTTCCACTAACTAGTTTCTGCCAAGTTAAATCTTGATTTCATTTTAGTGCTATAGAAGATGCTGAAATAAAAAGCTTTACTTATTTGGTGTGTTTTCGTTTAACAATAACATTACATACATTTAATTCAAACTTATTGGAATCTTAACATTAACGAAACATTGCATGATTGCTTCTAAACCTCTACTTTTGATTAATTTTACATCATAACCACATTTTGTAGCATAATTGAAAAAGCATCAACTCTGTATTATTGTCCCTATTTACAATGAAGAAGCCAATTTATTAAGGTTAAAAGAAAAATTATCAGCTTACTTTCATCAAGCCTCTTTGCCCACAAAAGCCTTATTAGTTGACGATGGTTCTACGGATACCAGTTTAGAATTGATTCAGAAGATTTGTCAAAACTCACCATATTTTGATTACATAACATTTGAACAAAACTGTGGATTAAGTGCGGCGATTAAGGCTGGTATAGACCATATAGACACATCGCTTACAGGTTATATCGATGCAGATTTGCAGACCGATCCCAAAGACTTTGAACTTTTGCTGGAACACATAGAAGACCATGAACTTGTTTTAGGCAATCGCAATCACGAACGAAAAGACAGTGCTCTAAAAAACATGAGTTCGAAAATAGCCAATATCATAAGACGCGCATTTACAAATGACGGCGTGGACGATACAGGTTGTCCTTTAAAGATTATTAAAACGGAATACGCAAAGCGAATTCCTATGTTTAATGGTTTGCATCGTTTTCTTCCAGCTATGATCATGTTACAAAATGGTCGAGTAAAACAGGTAAACATAAGAAATTACCCACGCTTAGCTGGAGAATCTAAATTTGGCTTAACCAACAGGCTAATCGGTCCACTGTTAGACTGTTTTGCCTATTTATGGATGAAAAAAAAATACATCAATTATAAGGTAAAAGAGAAATCTTAATGGATGATAAGTTCTGGATTTATAGCATTGGTTTTGTAGCTCAACTTTTATTTTCAAGTCGAACATTTTATCAGTGGTTGGCCTCAGAAAAGCAAAAGCAAGTAGTCGCTCCAAGATTCTTTTGGCAGATGAGTTTAATGGCTTCGGTATTGTTGTTCGTTTACGGTTACCTGAGGCAAGATTTTGCAATTATGCTGGGCCAGTCTTTGACGTATTTCATTTACATCAGAAATATTCAGTTGGAAGGGCATTGGCATAAATTCCCACGCGTTTCCAGATGGTTTTTATGGGTTTTTCCAGTATTGATAGTTATTTATTATTACAATAATAATCGAATGGACATCGATTATTTGTTCGATTTAGACGATATCAAACTAAATTTGTTAATACTTGGAATTGCTGGACAATTATTATTCACATTTAGGTTTGTATACCAGTGGATTTATTCCGAAAAGAAGAAATTCTCAAGTTTGCCAAAGGGTTTTTGGCTCATAAGCCTATTGGGCTCTATGATGATTTTTCTATATGGTATTCTTCGCCAAGACCCCGTTTTGATTCTTGGACATAGTTTTGGGATGGTTATTTATTTCAGAAATTTAAAGATTTTAAAAGGTGAGAAACATCGTAAATAAATATCCGGTTTTACTTCTTGGCCTTATTGGTATAGGCCTTTTTGCATTGAATTTGGGTGAGCTGAAAGTGTCTATAATGGAAGCTAGGAATTTTATCGTTTCGCGGGAAATGTTGACACAGAATCACTGGATACTCACAACAATGAACGACATAGCCCGGTACGAAAAGCCTCCTTTTCCAGCTTGGTTTACAGCACCTTTTGCATATGTCTTTGGGTTGAATAATGTTTGGGCTTACCGTCTTCCTACAACTATTTTTTCAATTTTAGGTTTAGTTTATTTTTTTAAACTCATTAGAATATGGTTGCCGAAAGAAATGGCATTTTATTCCGCATTGTTTCTTGGAACCTCTTTTTACTTTATTGCTATACGCTTCGAAGCACCGTCGGATATGTTTACGCACGTAAATATGATCATTGGATTGTACTTTTTATTAAAACACCATCCGCGTATTCGCCTCAAAAATATGCTGTTAGGTGGTTTGTTCTTCGGATTGTCCGTGCTTTCAAAAGGGCCTGTTAGCCCATATGCGATGTTTTTACCTTTTATTATTGCCTATTTTGTAAGTTTTAAAATTCCGTTTAAATCACATTTGATTAAAGTAGTAGGATTTCTGATTGTTGGGATTATTGTTGGTGGCAGTTGGTATTTGTATGTTCGATTGGCGGATCCTCAGACTCTCTTAGAGGTCGCAAACAAAGAAACAGGAAATTGGACCAGTTACAACACGCGACCGTTTTATTACTATTGGAGTTTTTTTATACAATCTGGCATTTGGACAATACCAGCTTTGATAAGTTTGGCTTATCCTTATTTTATAAAACGGATAAAGCATAGCCGTTTATATAAATTTTCTTTTGTTTGGACGATGTTGGCCTTGTTACTATTGTCTGTTATTCCTGAAAAAAAACCAAGATACCTTTTGCCTGTTCTTTTTCCTTTAGCATTAAATACATATTTGGTCGTCAACTATTTGATAAACGAAAGACATCTGAAGATTTCAAAAATCTTTCACTACTTACATTACTCCATAATTATGTTGATATGTGTTGGTGTTATTGTCGCGCCATTTATTCTAAACATCTTATGGACAGATATTTGGTTTGTGCATTTGCTTATGAGTCTCATGAGTCTAACAATTGCTTTTTATACATTCAAGTTTTTACAACAACAACGCTTTAAAGCCTTATTGTGGGTGAATGTTTATGTGATTCTAATGGTAACGGTTTTAGGGCAAAGCGTGATAGATGTTTTAAAATCCAATGAAGACTATCGTTCTTTAACAGAAGTCCAAATTGAAAAAATACCAGAAAACAGGTATCACTATGGACTACTTACTCCAGAAATTATTTGGGCTTACGGCAATATAACATCCGAAATACAGCCTCAAAAAACAATTGAAAGGCCATGCCAAATTTTAGTAACCCAAGATCATATTGAAGCTTTTAAGTCAGATTATCCAAACTTAACTTCTCAAGTTGTTCCTGATGTTTACGACGAAAATTTTTTTAGAACAGGAAAGCGTAAACGAGGACGTTTTATAGTGTATGTGTATGATATTAAGTAGATAAAAAAGTTATTTTCAAAATAAAATATTCTTTAATGCACTATCGAGAATAGCGATGACCGTTTTGAGAATTAGTAGCTTTTTATGGTAAAACCAAAGGTCAGGAATTGATCCTGCTCTTTTTGATCTGCTACGACAACACTTTCCGATGTATGGAGATAATTAATTTTAAAATTAATGTACTTTATCAAAGGGAATTCTAAACTTAAGTCTGTGGACCATCTGTAATTATCACTCTCTTCAAGCGATGGCTGAAAATAACTTTGGTGCCCAAAAATAACTTTACCTTTAAAAAAGTGATGCTTGCCGTTTAACCAAAGTGTCGCTCTCATAGTCTCTATGGTCGATAATCCGTTGTATTGACTAACATTAAAAGTATTTTTCTTAAAATCAGTCCGTTCGAACTCTGATGATAAGGATGTTTTTAACCAGTTTTTTTCTTTTGTTAAAATTTGATACGTCACTCCAGCTCCAAAAAGATAACGGATATCAATTTCTCTTCTAAAATTTGTACTGAAAAAACCTAAAACCTGTGGGTAAAATCTTTTATCTGGATTGAAAGATAAAAAGTTTAAACTCAGGATATCTTCATCAGCTTTTTCTTTGCCAAATTCTTGATAGATGTAAGAATTTGTAGTTTTAAAAACTAACTTTTTTAAGGGTTTATAGGTCAGTTCACTTTTAGCTCTAAAGATCAATGTTTCCACATTTCCTCCTTGGTATAATCCAGATAACGAAAGATTTGCCTTTAGTTTAAGCGTATCACTTTCATTAATTTGTGCTTGGATAAATAAAGGTAAAAATAATAGAGTCCAAAGAATGTTTTTTAGCGTATGTTGTAAGTTCATATTAAATATTTTGATTTAATTGATTTCTGTTTTGTAAAGTAAAAGATTGTAATAAAGATTAAATTTCCGATAATAAAAATCAGAAATTTCTACAAGATAAAGGGGTTAAACACTTCATAATTAACATATTATATTGAAATAAGTGAGTGTTGTCAGAATTTGATTTCATTGCAAAAATAAAAGATTTTTGTAATCCTTACTTCGGTTTACTTTTTTTTGATGCAGTCTAGACCTTTTTTAATTCCTTATTTTCAGTTTAACCTAATGGAGTTCAATTCAACCGATACTTTTTTTCAGTAAAAAATTCAAGAGTAAGCCATAGCGAATGTTTCATGATATCTGAGGTTTTTTGAAATTCAAAATTTAATTTGTTATTTCAAAATCTTGCTTTCAAGTGTTTTGTTTTTTGACACACTAAAGCCAACATACACATAATTAGGAGTAATTGTGCCGTTGTAATTTTTGATTTAAACATTCATCAATAAAATGTAAGTAACACAAAAACAGTATTTTGTGATGGAAGAGAAACCTTAAATTCATTAAAAAATTTTATGGTCTGAAATCTTCCAATTTTAAAGGAATAAAACATATCTTTGCAACGCGAAAAATCGCCTTTTTTTAACAAAACGTTTAAATTTAAAAATTACTACCAAATGTCTAAATCAAAAGGTAAAATTGCTCAAATCATTGGACCTGTAATCGATGTTGTATTTGAAAACAGTAAAGATTTGCCAAACATTTACGATTCTTTAGAAGTAAAACGAAACGATGGAACTACTCTAGTGCTGGAAGCCCAGTCACATATTGGAGATAATATTGTTAGAACTATTGCAATGGATAGTGCTGATGGTTTATCTAGAGGTACTGAAGTATTAGCTACTGGAAATCCTATCCAAATGCCAATTGGTAAAGATATTTTCGGGAGATTATTTAATGTCACAGGAGATGCCATCGACGGGATGAATAATTTGCCAAAAGAAGGCGAAAACGGCTTGCCAATCCACAGAGATGCTCCAGATTTTGAAGATTTATCCGTTTCTACCGAGGTGTTGTACACGGGTATCAAAGTTATCGATCTTATCGAGCCTTATGCTAAAGGTGGTAAGATTGGTTTATTCGGAGGTGCTGGTGTTGGTAAAACGGTACTTATCCAAGAATTAATTAACAACATCGCCAAAGGTCACGGAGGTTTATCTGTATTTGCTGGTGTTGGAGAAAGAACACGTGAAGGAAATGACCTTTTAAGAGAGATGCTTGAGTCAGGAATTATTAAGTATGGTGATGATTTCCTACATTCTATG
Organism: Bacteroidia bacterium; assembly: GCA_030429455.1. Taxonomy (GTDB): domain Bacteria; phylum Bacteroidota; class Bacteroidia; order Flavobacteriales; family Flavobacteriaceae; genus Psychroflexus. The sequence goes on from JAUIFC010000002.1 coordinate 74,615, forward strand.
GAAAATGGAGGATGGGATTTGACAAAAGTGGACAAACAAGCCATGAAAGAGTCTAAAGCTACTTTCGTCTTTGGTCAGATGAATGAGCCACCTGGCGCACGTGCAAGAGTTGCTTTATCAGGACTTACTATTGCAGAATATTTTAGAGATGGAGCAGGAGATGGTCAAGGCAAAGATGTACTTTTCTTCGTCGATAATATATTTAGATTTACACAGGCAGGATCTGAGGTTTCAGCACTTCTTGGACGTATGCCATCTGCGGTAGGTTATCAGCCAACATTGGCCACAGAGATGGGTGCGATGCAGGAAAGAATTACCTCGACTAAAAAAGGTTCTATTACTTCCGTTCAGGCCGTATATGTACCTGCGGATGACTTGACTGACCCGGCGCCAGCAACAACTTTCTCTCACCTAGACGCAACAACGGTATTGTCTAGAAAAATTGCCGAGTTAGGTATTTATCCAGCGGTAGATCCATTAGATTCTACTTCTAGAATTCTTACGGCAGAAATTTTAGGTGAAGACCACTATAATTGTGCTCAGCGTGTAAAAGAGTTATTACAGCGCTACAAAGAGCTTCAGGATATTATTGCCATCTTAGGGATGGAAGAACTTTCTGAGGAAGATAAATTGGCGGTGTCTAGAGCAAGACGTGTACAGCGTTTCTTGTCTCAACCATTCCATGTTGCGGAACAATTTACAGGTCTTGAAGGTGTATTAGTCGATATTAAAGACACTATCAAAGGATTTAATATGATTATGGATGGTGAATTAGATCACTTGCCAGAAGCTGCTTTCAACCTTAAAGGAACTATTGAGGACGCTATCGAAGCTGGTGAGAAAATGCTTGCTGAAACAGATTAATAGCTAAAGATTTTCATATGCACTTAGAAATAGTTACTCCAGAACAAACCCTTTTAAGCCAAGAGGTAAACTCTGTGACATTACCAGGCGTTACGGGAGAATTTCAGTTATTAAATAGTCATGCGCCATTAGTTTCTACGCTAGCTCAGGGAAACCTAAAACTAGATAAAGGCATAGAATTAAATGAAAAAGTAAAAGCAATGTTTTCTGATAATGGAAATAAAATTTCTCTGGAAATTAAAGGTGGTGTAGTGGAATGTAAAGACAATAAAGTCATTGTTTTGATCGATTAATAGACCAGAATTATAATATTTTATAAAATCCGATTTGTGAAGAATCGGATTTTTTTATTTAAACTTGTAACAACCAAGTTCAAATCTGTACAAACAACTAAATATTTTTAGATGCTAAAAAAATTTCTTTATCTGCAGTGGAAGCAATTTCGTCGCTCTTCCTACTTTGAAGCAGCATTAGCGATTAAAATTTTAATGGTTTTAGGAATCCTTTATTTTGGAGGAATTGCAATTTTGGCTGGTGTAGGAGGCTATTTTATTTTAAGAAAAGCTATTCCAGACGTCGATCCTATTTTAAGCCTTAACAGATTTATGATTTATTGGTGGCTTTTTGATTTATTAATCAGGTATTTTATACAACAAGTTCCTGTATTGAATATCAAACCGCTTATGATTATTCCAGTTAAAAGAAATCAGGTTGTCAAATTTCTTTTAGGAAAGACAGCACTTTCTTTCTTTAATATTTTACCACTTCTTTTCTTTGTTCCTTTTTCAATTGTCTTAACTGTTAAAGGTTACAATCCTCTTTATGTTTTAAGTTGGTTTGTCGGGGTTTTAAGTATTATATTATTCAATAATTTTGCGATTTTTTTAATCAATAAAACAAAAACCTACTTTTTTATCATTATAGGAGCTGTTTCAGTTTTAATTGCTCTTCAGTATTATGGTATTTTCGATATTACCCAATATGCGGCAATTTTCTTCCACAGTTTGTATACTACGCCTATATTTTTGATAATCCCCATAGGTTTAGCGGTTGGCTTGTGCTATGCCAATTACAAGTATTACATGGATAATTTTTATATTGATGGAGCAGTTTCCAAAAAGACTGAAAAAGTACAATCCCTCGATTTGAACTTTGTGGATAGATTTGGTAAAACGGCACCTTTTCTAAAGAATGATATAAAAATGATTCTTAGAAATGCCAGGCCAAAACAAGTTTTAATCATGTCGTTTTTCTTTTTGTTTTACGGACTTATTTTTTATACCCAAGAGATTTATAGAGAAATGCCAGCAGTATTGGCTTTTGCGTCGATGTTTGTTACAGGAGGATTTTTGTTGTCATTCGGTCAGTTGGTGCCTTCATGGGATAGCGAGTACTACAAGTTGATGATGAGTCAGAATATTCCTTACAGAGAATATCTAAAGTCTAAGCTTATTCTTATGATTTTTGCAGTTTCTGTTTCGACAGTTTTGAGTTTGCCGTACCTCTATTTTGGATGGGATATTTATAAGTTGATTTTAGCAGGAGCTTCTTTCAACATAGGGTTGAATTCGTTCATTACATTATACGGCGGAGCTTTGAACCGAGTGCCAGTGGAGTTGAATGTAAAGGCTAAGGCTTTTCAAAACACAAATGGTTTTAATGTGACCCAGTTGTTAATCAGTATTCCAAAAATTATTGGTCCAATGGTCATATTTTACATTCCATACTATTTTATTGATTTCGATGCAGGTATTATTATACTCGCGTTGAGTGGATTATTAGGACTTATTTTTCAAAATCAATTTTTGAACATTATAGAAAATTTATATCAAAAACAGAAATACCAGACGATTGCAGCTTTTGGTGAAAAAAAATAACATAAAATGATAAGTATTTCAAATATTAGTAAATCTTACAATAGCGTTGAGGTTTTAAATGTCGAAAATATAGAGATTCCTAAAGGTCAAAATTTTGGTCTAGTGGGAAATAACGGTGCTGGAAAAACAACACTTTTCAGTTTGCTTCTGGACTTAATTAAGCCGACAACAGGCGAAATCACCAGTGGCGAAATTGTGGTAAGCAAAAGTGAAGATTGGAAGCCTTTTACTTCAGCTTTTATCGATGAAAGTTTTTTAATCGGTTACCTTACACCAGAAGAATATTTTTATTTTATTGGCGAATTGCGAGGTGTAAGCAAACCTGATGTAGATGAAATGCTTGCTGAGTTTGAAGATTTCTTCCATGGCGAAATTCTTAGCCAAAAGAAGTACTTAAGAGATTTGTCCAAAGGAAATCAAAAGAAAGTTGGAATAGTAGCAGCCTTAATTGGAACGCCAGAAGTTATTATTTTGGATGAACCTTTTGCCAATTTGGATCCAACAACTCAGATACGATTAAAGAAAATCATTAGTGATTTAACGCAACAAAAGCAAACAACTGTTTTGATTTCAAGTCACGATTTAATGCACGTTACGGATGTATGTAAGCGAATTGTTGTTTTAGAAAAAGGAAAAGTTGTAAAGGATATTGCTACAACTCAAGAGACACTCAAAGAACTTGAAGAATACTTTAGTCAATAGTTCAGTGTTCTAAATCAGCCAATCAAGGGACTTTTGTTATTCTTTTAAACTATTAATAAAAGAGGTGTCAAAGTCTTTTTTTAGAATGGTTACCTCTTTGACCTTATCATTTGGGATGGCGATGGAAAGCACATAGTGTTTTACTTTCCATCTATTGTCTTCAAAAACAACGACACCGGAACCGCGGCAAATCCCCATTTGCGTACTGAGGAGTTCGTCAAACCAAGCTAAATTTTCGTATTGTTTATCGTAAATATTTCTTTCTAAAGTTGAAAAACTCCAGGCTTTACCTTTGTCAAAATAAGGCTTAGCAAAGCTTAAGAATTCTTCGCCTTTCCAGTTTTCTGTCGCATCTGTGCCAATAAAGATACAATCTTTTGTCATGAGTTTTGTATAGCTGTCAAAGTCAGCGTCTGCTGCGGCTTTATGCCATTGCTCAAGGGTTTCGTTAACGGTTATGTTTTTTTGAGCAAAAGTATATTGCAAGGCAAATGCTAAAAAGAAAAATAGTGAGAAGCGTTTCATGAGTTTAGTTTTTGTATGTTAGAACAGGCGATCTTCCTTTTTTGAATATTTTGTTAGAATTATGTTTGCCTGCTCTTAGTCTTTTTTGTTCTTCTTCAGGAAGTTTGATGATATCTTGACAGTCGGTTGAGCAACAGTTGTCCATTGTTGAAGCACATTCTTCACATTGGATAAATAGCAAGTGACAGGCTTCGTTAGCACAATTTACATGCGTATCGCAAGGTTTGCCACATTGATGGCATTTTGAAATTATATCTTCCGAGATGCGTTCACCACGTCGTTCATCGAACACAAAATTTTTACCTAAAAATTTATTTTCTAAACCTTTTTCTTTTACTTGTCTGGCGTATTCAATAATACCGCCATCCAATTGAAAGACTTTTTTAAAGCCTTTATGCTTATAGTATGCACTTGCTTTTTCGCAACGAATACCACCGGTGCAGTACATCACCAAGTTTTTATCCTCTTTGTGCTCCTTTAAGTCCTGCTCAATAATATCGAGTGAATCTCTAAACGTGTCGACGTCTGGTGTAACAGCATTTTTAAAATGCCCAATTTCACTTTCGTAGTGGTTTCGCATGTCAACCAAAACGGTATTAGGATCCTCAATCAACTCGTTGAATTTTTCAGCATCGACGTGTTGTCCTTTCTTCGTCACGTCAAATGTGTCGTCATTAAGGCCATCGGCCACAATTTTGTTTCTAACTTTTACTTTAAGTTTAAGAAAAGATTTATTGTCTTGCTCAATCGCAATATTCAGTCTTACATTGTTTAAAAAGTAAATGCCATCTAAGAATGTTTTAAACTTAGCAAAGTTTTCAGCAGGAACTGAAAGTTGAGCATTTATACCTTCTTTGGCCACATAAATTCGACCTAAAACATCAAGTTCGTTCCACTTAATGAAAAGGTGATTTCTAAAGAGTTGAGGGTTTCCGATATGCGCATATTTATAAAAGGAAAGCGTTAGCCTTTCTTGGCCGGCTTGTTCAATAAGGACTTCCCTTTCTTTAGCGCTTAAAGTGTTGTACAGTTGCATGCTATACGTGTTTTAAGGATTAAAGAATTTGGGGCAAAAATACACGAATTTTATAATATTGAAAATCAGGTAGAATAATCGTGCTTTCAAAATGGTATATGCGATGTCTAAAATAGTTTAGGAGTGCAATGAATCTATTTTTGTCACGGCAATTGGATGAATTGTGAAACTAATAATAGAAATCAACTTGTTATAAAAACTCTTGATATCTCTTTAATAATTCGTCGTTAAGCAATAAATACTCAGCATATATTTTTTTAAATTTGTAGCCGTTTATGAAAACATTTACCCCAAAAAATTTAAAAACAAAAGAGCTTCACGGCCATCTTCTTGGCGCTATTGGGCCTAGACCTATTGCTTTTGCAAGTACGGTCAATAAAGAAGGCATTCCTAATTTGTCACCTTACAGTTTTTTTAATGTCTTTAGTGCCAATCCGCCAATTCTGATTTTTTCTCCTGCTCGACGAGTAAGAGATAATACCACAAAACATACGCTCCAAAATTGTGAAGACACCAAGGAAGTTGTTGTGAATATTGTAAATTATGATATCGTCCAACAGATGTCTTTGTCGAGTACAGAATATTCTGAAGGAGTAAATGAATTTGTAAAAAGTGGCTTAACAATGTTAGAATCCGATGTTGTTAAACCTCCACGAGTCAAAGAATCGCCTGTGCATTTTGAGTGTAAAGTAAAAGATATCATTTATTTAGGAAATGAAGGCGGAGCAGGAAATCTTATTATTTCCGAAGTTGTCAAAATTCACATCAACGATGATATTTTGGATGAAAATGGGAAAATAGACCAGCACAAAATAGACCAAGTTGCACGAATGGGAGGCGATTGGTACACGAGAGCAAATCAAGGTTTGTTCGAAGTAAGAAAACCATTAACTACATTAGGCATAGGTGTTGACCAGATTCCAGATGATATAAGATTGTCGGATATCCTTACGGGAAATGATCTTGGGAAACTTGGTAATATAGAGAAATTACCTACCGAAACAGAAGTGGAATCTTTTGTAAAAGAGGAAAATTTAAAACAGTACATATTAAACGAAAATATAGAGAACATACATCACAAAGCCCAAGAATACTTAAGAAGTAAAGACGTATTTAGTGCTTGGTGCATTTTATTAGCAAAAAAAAATAATTAATCATATGGAAGTAGAAGGCAAAATTAAAGTTATTGGAGATACTAAAGAATACGGAAGCAACGGTTTTAGAAAAAGAGAAGTAGTGCTTACGACGGAGGAACAGTATCCTCAATTTTTGAACATAGAATTTATTCAAGACAAAACAGATGCTGTCAACAACTTTAAAGTTGGTGATCAGGTAAAAATCGGAATCAATCTTAAGGGAAGAGAATGGGTAAGTCCTCAAGGGGAGACCAAATATTTTAATTCGATTCAAGGTTGGAGAATTGAAAGAATTGGACAAGCTGCTCAAAATCAAAGTATCCCACCAGCAGACCAATTTGAGCCAGTCAATGATCTCAACCAGGAAGATCCAGAAGACGATTTACCATTTTAAAAGTTCTTAAATAATAGGATTTAGGGCAGGATATATTCCTGCCTTTTATTTTTACAAGGATTCTAATTTTTCAAATTCACCGAAATTTCAAAGATTCAGTGGCTATTAGTGAGATTTATCATGATTTGGATTTTCTCATTAAAGTAGTTTTGTGGCTTGAACCATAAACTTTTAAAATGAAAAATCTTTATTTGGTATTTGTTATCGCAGTACTCGGTCTTTTTACAACTAAAGCTCAAACAGAGGAAGGCAACTTTACATTTAGCGGTAGTTCGACAATGTCTTTTGCAACTTCTAGTTTGCAAGGACAATTCGAAGGAGAAGATGTTGGAAATGAAACAACTGTAAATCTGTTGACTTTTACACCATCCGTAGCTTACTTTGTTATCGAGAATTTATCGCTTGGATTAGAGCTTGGCTATTCTTCTCAAAAGCAAGAAAATGCTGACAGTGAATTTAAAACAAACACATTAGGAATCTTTGCAGGTGGAAATTATTTTATCGAAACAGGATCAGAAAATTTAAGGCCTTTTGTTGGTTTATCTGCTGGTTTAAGTTCAGCAAAAAGTACATTTAGCATCGATAATGGTTTCACAAACGACGAAATGACGGACAAATCAAGTGGGTTTACTTATATCGTTCGTGGTGGATTGTCCTATTTTATCAATCAAAATGTATCTGTAGATTTTCTGTTAAGGTATTTAAGTGCTAATTTAAAGGACGGAGACAACAGCGATTTTGTGGTTAAAGACAGAAGTATAGGTGTAGGGCTAGGGTTCTCAATATTTCTATAGTCTGATTAGTTTTACAAACAAAAAAAGCGAAGTTTTGACTTCGCTTTTTTATTGTATTTATATGAACGCCATCTTACAGGTGAATCACTTCGTCGTAAGCATCGGCAACAGCTTCCATAACTGCTTCGCTCATTGTAGGGTGCGGATGAATCGCTTTTAGGACTTCATGCCCAGTAGTTTCAAGTTTTCTAGCTACAACAGCTTCTGCGATCATGTCGGTTACGCCAGCACCAAGCATATGGCAACCTAACCACTCACCGTATTTCGCATCGAAAATAACTTTCACAAAGCCATCTTTTGTGCCTGAAGCACTTGCTTTACCTGAAGCAGAAAATGGGAATTTGCCAACTTTTAAGTCATAGCCAGCTTCCTTAGCTTGCTTTTCTGTCATTCCTACACTTGCAATTTCTGGATTGGAATAGGTACAGCCTGGAATGTTACCATAATCTATAGGCTCTACTTTGTGTCCGGCAATTTTCTCGACACATAATATTCCTTCAGCAGAAGCAACATGTGCTAAAGCTGGGCCATGCGTAACATCGCCAATGGCATAGTAGCCGGGAATGTTTGTTTGGTAATAATCGTTTACGACTATTTTATCCCTGTCGGTTTTAATGCCTAATTCTTCTAAGCCAATATTTTCGATATTTGTTTTGATACCAACAGCAGAAAGTACGATTTCTGCTTCTAAGGTAACTTCTCCTTTTTTTGTATTCACTTTTGCTTTAACTAATTCCCCTGAGGTGTCAACGCTTTCAACAGAAGAATTTGTCATGACTTTGATGCCTTTTTTCTTGTATATTCTTTCGAATTGTTTTGAAACCTCTTCGTCTTCAACGGGAACAATTGTTGGTTGAAATTCTACAATTGTAACTTGAGTACCCATATCGCTATAAAAACTAGCAAATTCGACACCTATGGCTCCAGAACCAACAATAATCATAGATTTAGGTTGTTTTGCCAAAGTCATTGCTTCTCTATAGCCTATCACTTTTTTGCCGTCTTGTGGCAAGCTTGGCAAAACTCTTGATCTTGCACCCGTGGCAATCACAATATGATCAGCTTCGTAATCGGTAGATTTGCCATTAGCATCGGTAACACTTACTTTTTTTCCAGCTTTTACTTTTCCAACTCCATTTAAGACATCAATTTTATTCTTTTTCATCAGGAACTGAACGCCTTTGCTCATGCCATCAGCAACACCTCTACTTCGTTTCACAACGGCATCAAAGTCTTTGTCTGCATTTTCAACTTTAAGGCCATAATCTTCAGCATGTTTTAGATAGTTGAAGACTTGAGCACTCTTTAAAAGTGCTTTTGTAGGAATACATCCCCAGTTTAAACATACACCGCCTAAGCTTTCTTTTTCTACAATAGCAGTTTTAAAACCTAGTTGAGAAGCTCTAATGGCTGTCACATAGCCGCCTGGCCCACTTCCTAAAACTATAATGTCATATTTGCTCATCTTTATTTTTTTTGGAATGCAAATTTACTAATTATTAAACATATTTGGTTTGGGTAATTTGATTGATTTTGTGAAGAAAGGAATTCAAACCCAAAATGAAAACTATTTATCAAACACTATTATAAAATGCATAATTGCTAACTAAAGAATAATTATTTTTGCAAAAAAATAAATAATTATGGGAAAAGGGTTTTTTCAAGTGCCACCAGCTGTCAATGAACCGGTAAAGTCATACGCGCCAGGTTCTGCTGAAAGAGAAGAAGTTTTAAACACGTATAAAAAGATGTTTTCCGAACATGTTGAAGTGCCGTTATACATAGGAAATAAGGAAATTAAAACTGGAAATACATCTCCTATAAATCCTCCTCACGACCACAAACATGAAGTCGGGATATACCATACAGCAGAAAAATCTCATGTAGAAGAAGCAATTCAAGTTGCTCTAGATGCCAGAAGTGCTTGGGCGGATTTGCCATGGGAACAACGTGCAGCAGTATTTTTAAAAGCCGCTGAATTAATTGCAGGGCCTTACCGTCAAAAATTGAATGCTGCGACCATGATTGGTCAAGGAAAAAATATTTATCAGGCAGAAATAGATTCGGCTTGCGAGATCATAGATTTCCTTAGATTTAATGTTGAGTACATGACTCAAATTTTTGAAGAACAACCTGAGTCCGATTCCACAGCTTGGAATAGGGTAGAGCATAGGCCTTTAGAGGGTTTTGTATATGCAATTACGCCATTTAACTTTACAGCTATCGCAGGAAATTTGCCAGCCAGTGCTGCACTTATGGGTAATGTAGTGGTTTGGAAACCAAGTGATAGCCAAATGTATTCTGCAAATGTTTTAATGGAAATATTTAAAGAAGCGGGCGTTCCTGATGGTGTTATAAACATGGTAAATGGCGACCCTGTTATGGTTACCGATACAATATTAAGTCATCCAGATTTTTCGGGTATCCACTTTACGGGAAGTACACATGTTTTCAAAAGCATTTGGGGAAAAATTGGCCAAAATATTCATACATATAAAACCTATCCAAGAATTGTTGGAGAAACGGGTGGAAAAGACTTTATTGTCGCGCACAAATCTGCAAATCCACAAGTTGTTGCAACGGCATTGGTAAGAGGTGCATTCGAATATCAAGGTCAAAAATGCAGCGCGGCCTCTAGAGCATACATTTCAAGAAGCATTTGGAACGACGTCAAAGACCTGATGATAGAAGATGTAAATTCCTTTAAAATTGGTTCGCCAGAAGATATGGGTAATTTTATCAATGCAGTTATTCACGAAGGTTCTTTTGACAAATTGGTACACTATATTGAGAGAGCAAAAACGAGTGATGAAGCAGAAATTCTAGTTGGTGGAACTTATGACAAGTCTAAAGGTTGGTTTGTGCACCCAACAGTTATCGAAACAACAAACCCTAAGTACGAAACCATGGAAACAGAGCTGTTTGGTCCTGTGCTTACGGTGTATGTGTATGAAGATGAGAATTACGAAGAGACTTTGGACCTTGTGGATAGTACAAGTGAATACGCTTTAACCGGTTCTATCATATCTACAGACCGTTATGCAGTAGCTTTGGCAACTAAAAAGTTAGAGAACTGTGCTGGTAATTTTTACATTAATGACAAATGTACTGGTGCAGTAGTTGGGAGACAACCTTTTGGAGGTGCTAGAGCAAGTGGAACAAATGATAAAGCAGGTTCTAAATTAAATCTTTTAAGATGGACGTCGCCAAGATTAATAAAAGAAACCTTTGATCCACCAAAGGATTATAGATATCCATTTTTGGGATAAAATTGTTGTAGTAAAAGATTTTGAAAATAGGCTTTGATTAACTTTCGTTTGAAGCAGTTTTTCTTTCAATAGAAAGTTGTATAGGTTTCAAAACTACTTAGTATGAAATGATAATTTCCTTTTTTTCAAAGTTTTAGAAAAAAATTGAATTGCATTTTAAAGGTCACTTAGCGAAAGTGGCCTTTTTTAGTCAATCTTTTTTTGAAATGAATTTGTTTTTTAAAATTTATAATAGGCTCTTGCTCTAGAAGTTTATTAAATTTGCAACCCTTTTATAAATACATATTAAAATGTTAGAGGTAAAGAACATTAGAAGTAATAAAGAAGCTTATGTCAGAGCTTTGCTAAAACGAAATTTTGAAGCAAAAGAAATCATTAATCAAGTTTTAGAATTGGATGAATTAAGACGTCATTCTCAAACTCAACTTGATGAAGTTTTGGCAAAATCTAATGTCATTTCAAAAGAAATAGGAATGCTTTTTAAATCAGGTAAAGCTGATGAAGCCAATGTGTTAAAAGCACAAACTGGCGAATTGAAAGAGAAAAGCAAAAGTTTAAGCGAGCAAATGGATAAAGCTCAAACGGACTTAAACGAACTACTTTACCAAATACCAAATATACCTAATGAACTCGTTCCTTCTGGTCAATCGGAAGACGATAACGAAGAAGTTTATGCTGAAGGCGATGTTCCAGATTTAGATAAAAATGCGTTGCCACATTGGGAACTGGCCAAAAAAGACGACATTATAGATTTCGAACTTGGAAACAAAATTACTGGTGCTGGATTTCCAGTGTACAAAGGAAAAGGAGCCAAGTTGCAACGAGCGTTGATTCAATATTTTTTGGATAAAAATACAGAAGCTGGATATACAGAAGTTCAAGTTCCACATGTTGTAAATGAAGCTTCTGGCTTTGGAACAGGGCAATTGCCTGATAAAGAAGGCCAGATGTATTATATTGGTGCAGACGATCTTTACCTTATACCGACTGCAGAAGTTCCGGTGACAAATATGTATCGTGGTGATTTACTGGAGGAAAATGCACTTCCAATCCAATTGACGGGATATACACCTTGTTTTAGAAGAGAAGCAGGCAGTTATGGCGCACACGTTAGAGGTTTAAATAGATTGCACCAATTTGACAAAGTTGAAATTGTGAATTTTGTGAAGCCAGAACATTCTTACCAAATGTTGGACGATATGGTGGAGCATGTCAAAGGTATTTTAGTCGAATTAGGATTGCCTTATCGAATTCTGAGATTATGTGGTGGAGATATTGGATTTACATCTGCCCTTACTTACGATTTTGAAGTTTATTCCACAGCTCAGGAACGCTGGTTAGAAATTTCATCTGTTTCAAATTTTGAAACCTTTCAGTCTAACAGATTGAAAATTAGATATAAAGATAAAGATAACAACAAGAAACTTGTACATACTTTAAATGGTTCATCTTTAGCATTGCCAAGGGTCTTAGCTGGTATTTTAGAAAATTTCCAAACACCTGAAGGTATTAAAATACCTAAAGTGTTGATTCCTTACACAGGATTTGAGATTATTGATTAATGCTAAAAATAGCATACGACGACATTTATAAGCATCCACTTCCTGAAGGGCATCGGTTTCCAATGGAGAAATACGATTTGCTCCCGAAACAATTATTATATGAAGGAACTTGTGAGCAAGCTCATTTTTTTCAACCTCAAATTTTAGAAGAAAACGAAAGATTTATCTTAAAAGCACACGATGTTGGTTATGTGAACGAACTCTATACATGTACGATAGATCCTAGAGCAGCAAGAAAAATTGGGTTTCCATTGTCTCCAAAATTGGTTGAACGCGAAAGGATAATTTCTAATGGAACCATTAAGGCTTGTCAATTTGCATTAAATCATGGTATTGCCATGAATGTTGCAGGTGGAACGCACCATGCCTATAGAACTAGAGGCGAAGCGTTTTGTATGTTGAATGACCAAGCCATTGGTGCGTATTATTTATTGGAAGAAAAAATGGTGCATTCAATTTTAATACTGGATTTTGATGTGCATCAAGGCAATGGAACGGCAGAGATTTTCGAAAATGATTCTAGAGTGTTTACTTGTTCTGTCCATGGTAAAAATAATTATCCTTTCAAAAAAGAAGTTTCCGACTTGGATATTCCACTTGAGGACCATACAACAGACGAAATATATTTAAATACCATAAAAAAGATTGTCCCTTATTTGGTGGATAAAGTAAAACCCGATTTTGTGTTTTACTTAAGTGGTGTGGATATTCTCGCCACAGACAAATTGGGCAAACTTGGATGTACGATAGAAGGTTGTAAAGAAAGAGATCGTTATGTCTTACAGTTTTTGTTCGATAAAGGTTTACCTGTAGAAGTCAGTATGGGTGGTGGCTACTCGAAAGATATTAAAATTATTATCGAAGCGCATGCCAACACTTTTCGTTTAGCGCAAAATATTTTCTTTTAATGTTGCCAGCATATTTAGCAAATCGTGAAATAATCTTGTTGTAGGTTTTTGTCCTTAGCGAAGGCTTACGATGAGCTTACTTAAATGTCCTTTTAATCGGACCAATGGTATCTTCTATGTCTTCCTTAACAGACTTAGCTTGTTGAATCAAAGACTTTTGCTCATCTTCCAAATCTTTTTTTAAATCCTTGTTTGATTCTTCTATTTTGTAAGACTCTTTGGTGATTTCGTATTTGATATCGTCTGTGGCTTCTCTTATGGATTTTACTGTTTTGCCAATAGTTCTAGCCATTTCAGGAACTTTATCCGCTCCAAAAATCAATAAAACAGCCATAATGACTATAAAGATTTCGGCACCGCTAATGAAAAGTACAATTAAGCTCATGGTACAAAAATAGCTTTTATGAAGTAATATTTATATGCAGCAGTATTATATTTTAACAATGTTATCTTTAAACTGATTTAACTTAAAAAATAAGGCTTTCATATTTAATAGAATGTTAAACTAAAAAATGTCGATGTAGATATAATCATCAAAAGTTGAAATAAATCGTGGTAAGAGCCTAAACGCATTGTGAGAAGATCAATCAATCACCCTCATTTTAGTTTGAAAAAACAATACTTTTCCCATATAAGGAACCACAATGGCTTCAAGTTTCGCCTGATACTTCAGTTTAAGAACTTTCAACGTATTGATATTTGAACAAAAAATTTGTAGACTATATGTTCTCATGTTTGGTTCATTTTGTATCAATACTTCAGAAAAAACAATATTTTCAAACTTATTGCTTTCTTTAAGTTCGGTAATATATCTAGATTTAAGTTTTGAAATACAGTCTTGCAAGACGCTTTCTTCAATAGAAAATGTTGTGTTGTGGATAAACATGTGGTTTATAAATTTTGATCTCCTCTTAACTTTCTGTATAACTTTCTGGCTTCAACGAAAAAAATGCTGTCTTCATGTTCAAAAATGATTTGCTCCAAATATGTTTTTGCCGATTCATAATCCGTTTTCTTATCATTGTAAATATTGGCTAAAGCAAAAAGCGCATTGTCGACAACAATGCTTTCAGGGTATTCTTGGAGTAAAGTTTCGTAATTTAATACTGCATTATCATAGTCTTCTAATGCCTCATATACAGTACCTAACTTAAAATAGACTTGATCTTTAATATGGTAATTGTCCACAACGTCCATGACATTGTTCAATTCTTGGATAGCTTGTTCGGGTTTACCTTGATATACAAACAAATCTGCTTTTGCCACTTTTCGCAAAGCCTGTTGAGTGGAGTCGGCATCGGTTTTTCCTTGCTTTATGAAAAGAGCCATCTCTATAGCATCGTTTGCAATAGTTTGAGTCGTCGCTCTTTTAAGAACTTTAAGTTGAGTCAACGCCCAATCAAAATCCCCTTTGTAGTAACTCGTCATGGCGGTTTTAAAACTCGCTTCTTGAGCCAAAGGCGAATTCTTGACCAATTTGCTTACAAGGCTATACTTTACCAAGGCTTGATTAAAATTTTGTTGCGCAACCAAAACATCGGCAAAAAGGACTTGAATTTGGGCTTTTTGAAATACACCACTGTTAAATTTTAAGGCATTCTCCAATAGGCCTCTTGCTTCTTCGATTCGATTGGCATTAAAGGCTAAAAATTCTGCATATTGTAATTGAATCGGAATAGTTTGAACATTAAAACCATATGTTTCAAAAATGTCATTAAAATCAGTTTCTATTTCAGTAACACTATTATCGTTTAAAATTTTTGCATCCATAATCGCTGAAATAGCTTCCAGTTGAAAATCTATATTTTGCGATTCTTCTTTGACATAAGTAAAAACCTTAACGGCATCTTCATAAAATTCTGCATCGATCATGACATATCCCAATTCAAAAAATCGAGTAAAGTCTCCTGTGTTTAGTCTTTTAAAAATTGCTTTTTCTTGGACAAATGCTTTGTTAAAGTCTTGTTCTTGGATAAATAACCAACTCAAAATTTGGTTGTACAAGATGTTAGGATTTTTTTGCAGTCTTTTAAATAGTACCTTTTTTAAAATCGAATTGTTTTCATTGTTCGTATCATCCGATATGTAAACATTGAAGTTTCTTTGTACAACATCAATATACTTCTCATTTTTTTCGATTAAGCTGATATAACTTTCAAACATTTTCATGACATCACCACGCTCGCCATATAACCTCGCCAGTTGAATGCTGTAACTTATTTGTGGCTTACTGTTATTGGCCAACTCATAAGTTTTTATAGCATAATCCAAAAGGTTATAGTTTTGGAAAGTTTGCCCAACATTGTAAGCATAACCTGGATTTTCACTCACACGAGCAACGGCTTTTTCATACCAATTTTTTGCTTCTAGTGTATCTTTTTCTACAGTGTGTACATG
>JAUIFC010000103.1 GCA_030429455.1 Bacteroidia bacterium
AGGGAAAATTAATCCTTGCTCGTCTGGTAGATAAACTGAAGTTTGTTTGATGCTATCAATGCGTTTTACTTCTTTGAGTTTATGGTTGTAAATAAAGTATCTTGGTTCTTCTTGAAATGGAGTAACTTCAATAGGAATGAGATTTCCAAATTCTGCAAATCTCACCTTACCATCATCTAAAGTTTGATCTCTGTATTGTACCGTTTCACTATAAATTCCTGATCCGTCATTGGTGTTATCTTCAACTTTTATGGTTAAATCTCCGCCAACAGTTTCAACAAAAACTTTGTCTACGACAGAAATATGTGGGTGTTTGCCATAACGGTGCATGTCTCTGTCGATATCACGCCAAAGGAATTCGTGTTGAGGTGGTAATTTATACTCGTGGTCACTTCGATTGTCAATGTAAGTGATTTGATTATCTCTGATGAGCCACTTAAAGGTTTTGATATCATCGAGTCTTTCGCTGATTTGAAAAACCATGAACAGAAAATTGCCTACTCGTCCAAAACGGGCAAAAAAGGTATTTCTATAATATTTGTAGAGGTTTTCAAAATCAGTTTTAAATTGAGGATCGTTTATAAAATCGTGCGCTTGGACTTGAAAAGTATTGTTCTCAAACTTATAAATGCTGAAAACATCTGTTAAGCTGATATCCTGTCGTAAACCAAAATGCACATTATATCCAAAAATACAGATGTCATCAAATGAAATAATGTCTCTAGGAATACAATTATTTTCTGTTAAAATACGATTGTTAGCAATCAGTTTTGTCTCAAGAGCGCCAAATACGTTTTTCCGTGCTGCATTTAGTTTTCCAATGCGTTCCTGTAGAGTGTTGGTGTGCGTCTTTAAACGTCCACGAATAATTTCGTAAGTATCGGTATTTAATTGAGTGGTGTTGTTTTCTGCCATATTTTTTATCTCACGCGAAGGCGCATAGGCGCAAAAGGGTTATGTATTTCTTAATTCTGTCACTTTGAGTGTTTAACCTGAGGCACGAAGCTTAAGCGTTTCGAGAAGTTCGTAAAGTTTTCGACACTAATTTTTCTTTCCTCAATACTCACTAGCAATGACGTATTTACTTAGCAAATCAATATTTTCTATTTTAAGTTTTATTTTTTTACTTAAGGAAAATGCCAAAAGGCAAAAGGGTGTTTTTCTATTTTTAAATTCAAAAACACCCATCACTAGCCCTTCCCTCAATAGAAGGGAAATTGTTTATAATTCCAAGAATAATTAAACACAATAAAATTCATAAGCTATTAAATAAAATTTAAAGTTAATCGAACTAACATGCATGTGTTTTTCTTACTTTAATTTCTTATCACTTATTCCAAGTCCTTTTGCAAAGTTTAAAAGGTTAGAAATCATATTGCTATCTTCTCCATCGGCTTCTTTGTTCATTTTGAGTAAAAGATTTGCAATGCTTAGATTTTTTATATCTTCTGAACTGATGCCATAACGATCTGCCATTGCTTTTACTTTATCAATTAAGTTGCCTTGAACATCGCTATCGGTTAAAATGGCATCTTTAATATCTGTTATATTTTCACTATGGTTTACTAGCCTGTCAAATCCTTTTGAGGTTGTAATCTGACCCATAATTTGCTCAAAGAACATGGTTTCTCCACCGACAATATCAATATTTGCAGTTTTCAAGGCTTCGGCTATAACTTTGGCTTGGGCATCTGCAATGTCTTTTTGAATGTTAACTTTAGCCAATTCAATTTGAAGTTCTTTATTCAACTTTAGCTTAAACTCTTCATGTTCTTTTCCAACACCATCAAGTTTCTTCATAGCTTCTGCTTTTTCTTCGATTCCAGCGGCATCGGCAAGAGCTTTCTCTTTTATTACCTCGGCTTCTGCTAGGCCGTCTTTGCGTTTAGCATCTGCTTTTACCTCAATGCCTTTGGCTTCTGCAATGGCTTTTTTCTCAATAATTAATGCGTCAACTAATCCTTGTCTTTCGTTGGCATCTGCTTTAGCGTGCATTACTTGAGCTTCGGAAATTCCAATTGTTGCTTCTTCTTTCGCTTTGGCTTCAGCAATGATTTTTCTTGCTTCTGCTTCTTTAGAGCTGGCCTCTTTTTTTGCAAGCGCTTCGATGTTTATTTCTTCAGCTTTTTGCTTCATGGCCTCTTTTTGTCCTTCTGCTTCCTTTATGGTTTTTATCAGTTGATCTTGAGCTTCGGCTTCGGCTCTAGTGATGGCAACTTGTTTCTCTCTTTCAGCCGTTTTGAAGGCTTGGATATCTTTCATGTTTTCTTGCTCTTCGACCACTCCTTTTTCTAGAGCCACACGATCTCGTATAACATCTTGAATGTTTTTCTTTTCGACTTCGACCACTTTTTCTTTTTCGATTTGAGCAAGTGTTACGATACGTTCTCTTTCGGTTTCTTCAAGTGCTCTGTCTTTTTCAACTCGCTCTGTTTCTACAGCATTTGTGCGTTGTTTGTTTTTTTCGGCAACTATGATTTGACGTTGCATATTTTCTTCGGCCACTTTGACTTTTTCCTCTGTAGAGATTCTGGCAGATTCAGATTTTAAGCGTTCTTCTTCAGCGACTTTTAATATTTCTGCTTCTTCACGTGACTTGATGTTGGCGATTTCTCTTTTTTGAGATTCTTCTTTTTCTGCCAACTGTCTATCGAGTTCAAGAATGGCTTCACGGGCTTCTACGTCTTGTTTGCGAATTACTTTTTCTTCGTCACGCTTGATCAAGTTTGCCTTTTTATTTTGTTCAGCGGTTAGTTCTGTGATTTTCTTAATCCCTTCTGCATCAAGGATATTCGAAGCGCTTAAGAAATCAACTGGAGTTTGTTCTAAGTAATCGATAGCGCAATCTTCCAAAGTATAGCCATTAAGATCGGTTCCAATAATGTCGACAATTTCGTCTCTAAATTCTCTTCGAGCTTCGTAAAGTTCAGTAAATTCAAACTTCTTACCAACCGTTTTTAAAGCTTCAGAGAATTTAGCTTCAAAAAGTTCTTCTAAAGTTTTTATTTGTGAAGCTCTAGCGCAACCAATGGTTTGTGCTACTTTTTTAATTGCATCGACATCGTTATTTACTCGAACGAAAAAGGCGACTTTGATATCTGCACGCATGTTGTCGCGACAAATCAGTCCATCTCCTCCCAAACGTTCGATTTCAATTTTTTTAACTGAAATATCCATGATTTCCAGCTTATTAAAAACAGGAACAACATACATCCCTTGGTCTGTAGCGATTTTGGTCCCTTGAAATCCAGTTTTAACCAAGGCTTGTCCTTGCGGTACTTTTTTGTAAAATAGTGCTACAATAATAAACCAAGTAGCGATTAGAAAAAGTACTAAACCTAATCCATAAAGTGCGAATGAAGATAAATCCATAGTGTTTAATAGTTGTTTTTATAGGGTTGAACGTAAAAATATGTTTTTTCTGGACCTTGACGAATGATCAAGAAATTTTCGTTGTATGTTATCGGCTCTCCATTTTCTGATTTGATGTAAATAGAGTAAGGATTACCTTCAATAACCACTTTTCCACTGCCCATTTTTTTGTCCTTAATGTTAGAAAGACTAGTGCCTTGTCTACCAATAAAGTCAACAGGAGCATCCCCATCTTTGTTTAATTTTCTAAAAAAAGATTTGAAAGGATTTGAAAAGAATTTGCCTACAAATAAGGCTGGGATAAAACTCAAAGCCATGATAAAAAATCCAAATTGAGCATCGTGCAAGTGCAAAAATCCTGTGATGCCAACCGAAATAAGCCACCAAAAAAAGACGAGGCAAGTAAAAGTAAACATAAATGGTAAGCCAACGAAGTTGAAGTAAATTAGAAATACTTGCCACCATTTTAATGGTCTTTGCCTTTTGTTTATGACATCTTCCTTATTTACTTCGGTGTTTAGAGCGTCATCTAGAGATGAGGTTTCCATAGCGGCAGAGGTGTCCAAGTCTGCATCAACATCGATATCAACGTCTACATCGACATCGAAGTCCACATCGAAATCTAGACCGCTAAACATTGAAAACAGCCAATAAACCATTAATAAAATAACTAAAATGCTGAGGGCAGTATTTACAGGAGAAAAGAAAATATCTAACATGATAGCTTGATTTTTTGGTTCGTTAACTAATGTATTGTTATACAAATGAACAAAACCTTATTTGAAAATTTTAATCTTTTATTTTTTATTTATCATTTAAATTTCTGTCGAAAAATACTTTATGAATTAAGCATAAAAGAAGTTAACCAAATGCGACAAAATTAACGGCTACGATTTTATTTAAAATGAAAATACCAGAAAATTCTAAGAGTTCAAAAGTGTCCATTTTCAATGTATCCCGATAGGAGATATCGGGATACAGGGTTTTAAAAACTTCAATTTCAAGATGACATTTTGGTCTAAATTGGAATACAACTTATGTTTTGATGTCATTCGGGTATGCTTAGTTGTTGTCTTCAGCAAGTTTTTTCTTAAGAGCAGCTAATTGATCAGATGCCTTTGTGGAAGAAGTGTCGGCAGCTTTGTTAATTTCTTCTTCGATCGAAGTATTACTTTCTGCGATTTCTCCATAAGCCTCTGCTTTAGCTTCTTCTTGAGCAACTTTGTCTCTCATTCTTTCGAGCATAGAAACGGTGCTGTTACTGTCTATTTGTGCCATTTGCTTATTAAGGTTGGTTTGGGCTTTACTGACTTTGACTCTCGATTTAAGCGTTCTCAATTCGTTTTCCCATTGCGAAATGGTACTTTTCAATTTATTAATATTGGCTTCAATCTCTTGGACAGACTTTATAGTCTTGTCGTATTCTGCTTTGGCCGTTTGTGCATTGGTTTCGTTTTCTTGCTTTTTAAGCAAGGCTTGTTCGGCTAATCGATCTTTATCTGCGTCAGCAATATCAGCTTTTTGTAAGATGGCAATAGCTTTATGCTCGTATTGTTTAGCGCTTTCAGAATATTTCTTTTCGTCGTTTTTAGACCTGATGGTCATCGCTTTTACTTGAGCCAAGGCTTCGATGCTTTTGGCTAAATCTGCCTTTAAATCTCTAATGCCTTGTTCTGTCATTTTTATGGGGTCTTCCATTTTTTCTATAGCAGAATGTGCCTCTGCTTCACCTATTTTGAATAATCTTTTGAAAATGTTCATGTGTTCTAATATTTTGAAAATTTAATAATTTGTTCTGCGTATTCGCTCATTAACAGACTGAGCGAGTTGAGGGTAGCTTCCAATTCCTCGATGTCTAAAGTATCTATTTGAAGCGTATCTCTAAAAATGACTTTCTCTCCTGTGTGGTCCAGTACGAAAGCGCCATGTACGATGTCTCTGTTTTTCTTCAATAGACTTTTAAAAATTTCATGCGAAGGATTTTCGACTTTAAATATGTATTGTTCTACAATTAGGATTGGTGGAGCAATACCAAGAACAAGATTTTTAATGCCATGTTCTTCTTTTTGTATGACCAAAATGCCTTCTTTTTCCTTTTCGTGAGTTATGGTGTAGTCTAACTGCACCAAATATTCTTTGATATTTTCTGTGTAATTCATAGAATAAAATTAAATAAAAATATCTTTTAAACTATCGATAAGACTAATTAATAATAATGTTAATGAATTTGCCATTTTTTTTGTGTTTTTATTTATTTTTGCTAAAATTGATGGTACAAATATAAGTAATTATTTTTAATTTGCAAATAAAATTAGCAAAATGTCGCATTTTGGAACAAATATTAAAAAATTACGTCGGCTTAAATCGATGTCGCAAACAGAATTAGCAGACCTAATAGGCTTAAAACGAGGTGCTTTAGGGGCTTACGAAGAAGGTAGGAGTGAACCTAAGGTAGAAACAATAATTCATACTGCTAATTATTTTAGCATTTCGATTGATGGTCTTTTGACCAGAGAATTGTCGATAAATGAACTTTTAAACTTCAATACAGACCTCACAACGGATGAAAGTCAGCTTAGAACGACCTTTCCTAAAATACCATTCATTACAAAATCGAACTACACAGATTATGTAAAGTATTACAACAAGGAGAATTTTGTTTCCAAAATGCCCTATATGGAATGGCCTGTCGAAGAGGCGTCCAAGTCTTATCGGTTTTATGAAATAACAGATTTGGAAATGAGTGATAATAAAGGAGGATTGTATCCTAAGGATATCATACTTTTAGAGAAAATTGAAATCAATGACATTTCAACACCTATAAAAGCTCTAGTTCTTTATGACGAATTAAGATTTAGGAATTTACACATTAGTGCCGAACAAGCAATACTTAAAGCAGAACATCCAGCTATTGAAGATGTTTTAATTCAAACCTCTGAAATCAAAGAAATATGGGCCTTGGTTGGTGTGTATCAAAAGTTTAGAGATATTTAATACCATTTATTTGCCATCAAACCATATTCCTTTCTTACTGATTGTCGATTTTGGGATATCAGAATATTTTGCAAATACATCTTTTTTAGACAATTCTGTGGCTTTAGGTAGTCCTGGAATGGTTTGATTATGAAAGATATGTTCGCACACAGTATCTATTGCCTCTTGAGCATTGACTGCTGTAACACCAAATATATTGTACTTGCCGAATTGGATTTCAAAGAATTTTAATTCTGAAGATTCGCTTTTAAATAGTTTCCAGAACATGGTTAAAAGTAATTTAATCGTTAAATATACTTTTTTTAGTATATTTATTGAGACGACTTAATTTAAATCAAAGCAATATGAAAAGTTCTGTCTTATTTTCTTTTAGTTTATTTCTAATAGTTGAACTTATTCATGCACAAAATTATAAGGTTACAACTGGAGTTATTGAATACCAAGCTCAAAACTATGAAGAGGCTATTAACAACCTAGAATCTGCACCTGTAGACCTAAGTCACTTGAAAGAAAAAAAATACCTAAGGCTTTATCTGCTTTTAGGCGTCGGCAAATGCAGGAATCAGAGTCCTCATCCATCATAGGTTCTGCCTATTTGACAAATGCTCAATTAAATTATTCCATTGGGAATAATAAGCGAGCACTCCAACTTGTGGAAGAAGGAAAGTCTTTATTTAATGGAAATTCTGAAGATGACAAGATAATTTATCAAAATTTGGATCGAATCGGTTTAAGCATTTATTCAAGTAACCCAAGTATGTTTCAAAAAGCCATAAAAAATTTCGAAAACAGCATCCAATCTAAGCCTAATGATCTCATTTTGAAATTGTCTTATGCTGGACTTTTGGCTAAAAGACCCGAAACAGAATACCAAAATAGATCGCTTGAGCTTTTAAACGATGATTTAAAAATAGAACTAGATAACCTAAATGCAAATATCAATCTAGGCGCTCATTATGTTAACAAAGCTGTGGAGATTAGCAAAAAAATTTCTGATACTTCTGACTCTGATTCTGATGAATTTTTTCAGCTAGAAAACCAAGTCATTGAGAATTTAAAAAATGCTTATCCTTACATTAACAAGCTTCATCAGTTACAAACAGAAGAGTTGGAGTGGGTCTGTCAACTCATCAATATTGTTGCTTATATGCCAGATAAAGAGGATGAGCTTAATAGATTACAGGAATTGAAAATAGAACTCGAAAAATACTAACAATATTCATATATTTAAATTAAAAAATGAAAACTATTGTTTCCGTCAATTGGTTGCTTGAAAACCTTTCTCATAAAGACATAATTTTACTGGATACCAGCTTGAATATAGACGTAAATACATATCAAACAATACCTACTTCGCGATACTTTGACATAAAACATACTTTTAGTGATAAATCATCAAGATTTCCAAATGCATTACCAACAGAAGAAAATTTTGAAATTGAATGTCAAAAATTAGGCATTAACACGACATCCAAAATTGTGGTTTTCGATGAAAAAGGAATTTACTCTAGTCCCAGAGTTTGGTGGATGTTTAAGGGCATGGGACATGAAGATGTATTTGTGCTGAATGGTGGTTTGCCAGAATGGGTAAAGCATGGTTTCAAAACAGAAGTGATAAAATCTCAGAATGGGAAAGGCGATTTTAAAGCTAAATTTTCTCCAGATTATGTCAAAACATTTGAAGATGTGGCTAAAAATATAACCGAAGAATCTTTTCTACTAGTTGATGCTCGTTCTAAAGGAAGGTTTGATGGAACTGCTCCCGAACCTAGAAAAACACTTCAAAGTGGACACATAAAAAATTCAAAAAATATTCCATTCACTTCAGTTTTAACTCATGGAAAATTTAAATCTAAAGATGAGTTACAGGATATTTTTCAAGACCTAACATCAGATAAAGAAATGGTATTTAGCTGTGGTTCTGGCATTACAGCCTGTATATTATCACTAGCAAGCGAATTGTCTGGTAAAACATCAAGGACGATTTTTGATGGTTCCTGGTCAGAATGGGCTGAGCGAAATGGACTTTTTACTGCCCTGGATTAGTTCTTTTGATGTTTATAAATCCTGATCCAATCCACATACATGTGTTGTGGAAAAGTGGAGGATTCGTCAGGTCTGCCAGCAAATGTTCCCCCAACAGCAATATTAAGAAGTAGAAAAAAGTTTTCATGAAACTCGTTATATTCTTCTGAAGATATATCCAATCTTGCTACTTCGTTTCCATCCACAAACCATATCAAATACTCTGGAGACCATTCCAAATCAAAAACATGAAAATCATCTGCAAAAATGCCTTCCTGTAATTTATAGCTTTTGGCAGACATTTGGTTGTGTTTGCCTTGAGAATCTGCATAATGAGCATTTACCTCAACCGCTGCATCGTCTTTAGAACCGTATAATTCTAAAATATCTATTTCGCCACACATAGGCCAAGGCGTATCGCCGCCATTTTCGTCTATATTGTCGCCCAGCATCCAAAAGGCAGGCCAGATGCCTTCACTATATGGTAATTTGATTCTAGCTGAAATTTTTCCGTATTTGAATGAAAACTTACCAGCGGTATTCAATCTGGCAGAACTGTATTGGTCTAATCCATGTTCATTGCTTTCATGAATCGCTTTAATAACCAATTGACCATCATCTATATATGCATTTTTAGCACTTGAAGTGTAGCGTTGCCATTCTTCATTAAAACGGCCTGCAGGTTCTTGTTGAAAAGTCCATTTTGTAGAGTCTATTTCGTCGCCATCAAATTCGTCCGACCAATGCAGTTTCCAGTTTTTATTTTCAGTCTTAGTATTCATAGTAGTATGAGATAAGGATGTAGAATTAGTTTGCTCTTTCATCAATGGCATTAACGTTAAAAATAATGCTAGTAGTATTCTTTGATATTGAGCTCGAATTATGGTGTGAAATTTCATTATAAATGAATATTTAAATTAGTAATAGTCAAAGATAGAATAAATAATATTTTATATTTTAAGGATTTAAACATAAATATTATTAAGATATTTTTAAATTTATCATCATCAAAATAATTTGAAGTTGAAGTTAGTAAAACAGAAAAAATTATTCTTTACCGAAGGAAATTCTGACAAAGTTTATGAAGTAGATTTATGTGAAATTGATGATTTATTTGTCGTAAATTTTAGATACGGAAGAAGAGGTAATAATTTACGCGAAGGAACAAAAACAGTATTCCCAGTTTCTTACGAAGAAGCAGAGAAAATTTACAACAAACTGATTGTTAGTAAAGAAAAAAAGGGTTACAAAGATACAATTGAAGTACCTGAAACTGCTGAATTACAGGAAGACGTAAATTCAGTTCAAAGAGATACTATTTTAAAGTATTTAAATCAAGCTTTGGAAGGGACTTATACTAGAAATTGGAGAGTTTCAAAAATTATCGCTAGAGTAGGAGCGCTTAACTTTAAAGAAGCAATGCCAACTGTAGCAAAATTCATCCATTCAAAGGATAGTTTTGAACAATACTACAGTATTTTAAATTTGATTTATTTTTCTGATTCTTCACATGTTAAGGATGTGTTGGAATTATTTAAAATTTATAAATTCGAGACTATTGTCGGACGTGCTGCTGTTGCCTATGTTATAAAGTTTGGGAACAAAACTCAAATAGATGCCATAAAGTCGCATTTAGATGGGCTCATAAGCGAGGGCGATATTTCTAATCTAGCCGTAAAATTCATCAATGCCAAACCAAAAGATGCAACGCTTCTATATTTTGCCTATTTGGTTTCTGTTATTCAAGGCAGTTACAATAAAGATCTTTACAATATTCTTCAGCATGTTGAATTCAAAGCCAATGTTTTTAAATCTGTCAGATATATTTATAGGACGGCATATTTGTTAAACGACATCTCAGTTTTTGCTTTGATATCTAAACGAATGGCGATGAGTAAACCAGGGTTTACTTCAGAGTTTGTTCATGATGGTAAAGATTGGATTTATGCATCCCAAGAGCTTAAAAAACCAAACTCTAGCGTGGCGTTTTCATCCAAAACAAAGCAATATTTCATCAATGATAATTACAAAAAATTATACTTATCAGGTGAGAGAGATAAAAATGGTTTTCTGCAACTCGCAAAAGCCATGTTGTGTTCTTTGGACGATAATTATGATGATGCCAAGCAAAGAATAGATTACCATTACGAATACAATGAGCAAACCAAAAGATACAATTACGCAAACAAATATTTTCCAAAATACCACCAGTTTAAAGGCATCATGTACATTGTTTATGGAAATTCTGAGCGTTTTGCCAATAATAAAGGAATGTGGTTTGATTCCTCTGAGAATCATCAATCCAAGCGAGAAGAAGTATTTCCTGAACTATGGAATAACAGTCCAAAAGAGGTTATAGAAATACTGGTAAATTCCAAAAGCCAAGTTGCGACTGCATTTGCACTAAATATTTTGAATGAAAAGCCTGAGTTTTACGAACTCCTCACGCCAAGTGATGTCATTTTGTTATTGCAAAAAGAAGATCAACAAATAGTTGAAGTCGTATTGAATTATATTAAAACAAAATATAGCATTTCGAAACCTAATGAAGAATTAGTTATTAGCCTGTTTAAATCTAAAAATCAAAAGGCCATAGATTTAGCCATCAACTGGTTTAATAAATTCAAACTAGATTATGTCAAAAGCAAGTCATTTACTATAGGTTTAGTCTTGTCAAATGAACTAAGGGCCATAGAGGTTTTAACATCAAATGTCAATGCTTTTTCAAAGCAAAATTTCGAAATTTCAATTGAAGATGTTTTAGGTTTATTTGAAAATCCACAACTATTTACCCCTCATTTTTTACAAGCTGTTTCAGAATTAGTAGGAAATACAACTTTTGGAAAACTGATTAAGGGCGTGAAAAATAGTTTTATTATTCAGCTTTCAAAATCAGCGGTAGACAGCAACAAGGTTTTTGCTGTAAGTTTTTCAAAAATAGCTTTAGAATCTACTTATGATTTGTTTAAAGATTCATATGCTGATTACATATGTTCTGATAATCCATTTTTAAGGCAAGCAGGTATTGAGGTTTTATCACAATTTCCAGATTCATTTTTAATTGAAAATAAAGAGGACTTGATCCTGTTTAGTTTTTCTGAATTTCAGGAAATAAGGAAAGCAATTATTCCAACATTGACTAGACTAATAACTGTTGATAGAGAAATCAAAACGCGGTTGCAAAGGCAATTAATATTTCAACTCACAGAGGCAGAGACATATGAAGGTCTTCATGAGGATTGTTATGAAACTTTAAAAGAATTATTTGGACGTTCCTTAGCAAATTTATCTAAAGAAGATATTGTTTTTCTTGTGCTCTCAAAGTATGAATTTGCTCAAAAATTAGGAACTTCTGTATTTGATAAAAGAATAGCACTCAGCAGTCTAGATGTGCAAACCTTAGTGAGTTTGTCAAAAAGTGATGTCTTGGAAATTCGTAATAAACTTAAGACTTATTTTGAAAATAATGTTGTAAGAATTAGCTACGAATTAGATTCAGCAATACATGTTTTCAATACGTCTTGGGATGATGTCGTTACATGGGCATGCGACTATTTTGAGCAAAGGATTGACAAAAATAAATGGTCTGCAGAAACATTAATTTACATCTGCGACCACATAAACGAAACAGTTCAGCAATTTGGTAGACGAATGATCACACAGTATTTTACAAACGAAAAAGGTCTGCCAATACTTTTAAAACTTCAAGAACATCCAGATAAGGACATGAAATTTTTTGTTTCCAATTATTTAAACAATTACGCGAAAGATAATGTTGAGGTCATTTTAAACCTTGAAGCGTATTTTACTTCAATTTTATTTAATATAAATTCTCACAGGTCTTCTAAGACTAGAGTTTATAAATTTTTAGAATCAGAATCTTTAAAGCACAAAGAAGTTGCGTTGTTGACGGTAAAAATTTTAAGTTTGATTATGGGATCAAAAACACTAACGGATAGAGATGAAGTTTTAGATATATTTTTAAAGCTAAAAGAAACCTATGAAGATTTGAACATTCCATTATCCATAAAAATGATTAGCTAAATGAAGTTCAATTTTAAATACAGTGGAAGCAGTTCTGTACACAATAGTTCGAATTCTACAGGGCTTAGTTTTGCACCTGATGTGCTTAGAGAACCTACCTATTTTGTTGGTAGTTTAGATAAAAAGTTGCCATTTAGGGAAGCCATTTCTGCGTTGCATCACGTTGTTACCGCAGACTTTAATTTTCAACCTAAAGACAATACAGAATATCTGGCATGGTTAAAAAGTCAAGAAGATTTATGGCTGGCCGAAGGAACTTCCAGACTCAAAGGTATTGATACAGAAATACATCAATTAAAGGAAAAACTTGAAACCTTAAGGTCTCAAAGAGATACCATTACCCAACCTTACTACAAAGCCCAACGCAAATATTTTAGATATTTATATTTAAGAGATTATACGGCTTGGCTTGTTTTGGACCCTGTGATTACGGTACATCCAGACCAATTATTTTTTGAATGTTTTAGCAAAGATGAATCCGTTTACGGCAAGCTGTCTTGCGGATATGATGTGTTTAAAGAGGTTAATGAATTTAAATGCGGAACGACAAACATCGATTATTCAAAAAAACTTTACAATGAGTTTCAAAAAATAAGAACGTATAAACAAACTGATTTCAAGATAGACCCATCAGGTTTTGATGTTCAAACAAGTGGAGAAGATGCTTACAAAGAAGTAAAAATCGATTTGCCTGATAGCTGGGTAAGAGGATTTCTTCAAGTCAGTACAGCAATGACTCAAAACAAAGTGAGTTTTGATTTACATCCGATAGACATTTTTAACTTTATTTCAGTTTTAAAACGAAATAAAGAAAAGCATGGACCAAGAGCTATTAAATATGTTTTAGAACCAGGTAAACCAATCGAAGCTATTTTTGAACCTTGGAATATCAAAATAGTATGTTCAAATTCAATATTTAGGGGTGATGAAAAACAAGAAGTCCGCGTTTGGGGAAGGCGAAGAATTACATTGTTAGAGCGATTATTACCAATTACTTCTAGATTTACTGTTCATTTATTGGGTACAGGATTGCCTTCATTTTATATTGCTCATTTATCAAATGACATGTATTTTACCTTAGGTTTGTCAGGTTGGACTGCAAACGACTGGACAAAATCTACAAGTCTGGATTTATTAATGTCTAAAGCAAAAGTGCCATCGACAACCATGCAAAGAATTTATTTGGAATTGAGAAAAGACTGGTTTAATACACCTGAAAAACTTTCTAATGCCATGTCTATAGAAAGTGCAGATATCCATCAAGCGTTAAGAACATTTACACAAGCTGGAAAAGTGGTTTACGACCTAAAGAATGAAGTTTATAGAATTCGAGAGTTAAAACGGGATGGTATAGACCTTGAAGATTTAAAATTTACAAGTGAAATTGACAAAGAGGCTTATAAACTTATGAGTACAGGTCAGGTGAACATCA
>JAUIFC010000302.1 GCA_030429455.1 Bacteroidia bacterium
ATTCAAAATGAAGAAGTAAGTTTTCAATCCAGTGGTTTAAAGATCAACGGGACGATTTATGATCCGCTACAACCCTCACAAAAGGCTTTAGTTATATTAACATCTTCAATGAATGCTGACCGAAGTTCTTCACGCTCTGAAGCAGTTTATTTTGCAAAAAAAGGATTTACCACCTTTCACTACGACAAAAGAGGAACGGGAAACTCCGAAGGAAATTGGCAAATAGCCACGATGGAACAACTCGTAGCGGACGATGTTCAGGCCATCACATACTTTTCAGAAAAAGCTAATATCCCATTAAACCGGATTGGAATTATGGGCGGTAGTCAAGGAGCGACAAAAGTTCCGCAGGTCCTCAATGAACTTTCGCAATTATATTACGGGGTTTTAGTGAGTTGCCCAGCATCGACCTTGCTTGAAAGTGATTTAAACCATTGGAAAAACAGAAATGCAGAAGTTTTAGGCGACAATCTTGTTGAAGCATTAGCTTTTCAAAGAAAAGTTTTTCAATTTATGGCAGGAATGTTACCTAAAGAAGATTTAGAAAAAGAAATAGCAACTGCTCGACAAGCCCAATGGTTTGAACAGGTTTGGGTACCGGATTTAAATCATTCAAATACCGATCCGAAACTGCTTTATTCTCCCATGCCATTTTTAGCAGAAACTAAACAACCTCTGCTGATTATCCAAGGCGGTAAAGATGAAATTATTCCAGAGGAAAGTCATGTATCAATTCAGAATGTTCTTAAAAATTCTGGAAATGAACAGTTTAAAGTTAAAATCATCAAAGACGCATCACACTCCATGAGTTATGTCGGTGAAAGTGATTTTCCATATTGGACCAAATTACATCCTGAGTATTTTTCAACAATTCAAGATTGGATCGATTCCAATTTTAAATAAACATCAATCAATACATTTTATTCAACCTTAAAAAACCAAACCATGAAACTAAAACATACTATTCTCGCTATTCTTATCATTTTCGGCTTCAGCAGACTTGAAGCCCAAACCTTAAAACGTCAAGGACTGCTCGGCATCATGATGCAAACGCTTACAGATAGCATTGCAACTTCAAATGAAATAGATGCGAGAGCTGGCGTATTGATTACCACTGTGTTTCCCAATTCGACATTTTCAAATTTGGGAGTTCAAGAAGGCGATGTTTTGACACATTTAAATGATACTCCAATTCAAACAATACAGGACGTTTTGAGGGCAACCCAACAACTTTATGAAGGTGATTTGATCAAAGCTAAATACGAGTCAAAGCATAAAATCGTCGAAAAATCGACAAAATTACTGGGCAGACCTATGGAATCCTTTGATAATGCCAAGGTTACTTATGGCGAAGTGGTCTATAAGGACAATGCCTTGCGTAGCATTTTAGTGACGCCAAAAGGGGTTGACAAAGCACCAGTGGTTTATTTCCTTCAAGGCTATACCTGTTCTACTGTAGAAACCTTTAGAGATTGGAATCCTATGAAAAAGTTGATTCAAGATTGGGTGAATGCTGGTTTTGCCGTCTATCGTGTTGAAAAACCTGGTGTTGGCGATAGCAAAAGCAAAACACATTGTTCTGCAATTGGTTTTAGCGAAGAGCTTCAAGCGTTTAAAGAAGGCTACAAAGATTTGTTGAATCAACAAACGATAGATTCGAGCAATATTTTCATGTTTGGGCACTCCATGGGTGGCGTCATCGCTCCACTGTTGAACGAATTTAAAAGCCCTCGAGGCATTATGGTTTACGGTACAGTTGGAAAAAACTGGTACGACTACATGGTCGATTTATACACCATTCAGCCTAAACATTTTGGAACATCCGATGCGCAGATCAAAGAAGATAACGAAGTGAATTTAAAGTTTAATGAAGATTTTCTGCTGAAAAAAATGCAAGGTGAGGAACTGCTTAAAAATCAAGATTATGCTACTTTTTTTAATGAAAATGATTTAAGACGAAACCAATACATTGGACGTCATTTTAAATTTTGGCAAAGTCTTGCTGATATAGATATTCCAACGACTTGGGCTAAAGTGGACACAAATGTATTAGCGATGTACGGAGAATTTGATATTCAAGCCATTAATCCAGATGGCACAAAAGTTATAGCTGAAATTGTAAACGAAAATAGGGGACAAGGAACGTTTAAAGTCATTCCAAAAGCGGACCATGGGTTTGTGAATTTCGACTCCATGCAACAAAATGCAGAGACACTCGGAAATGGCACGTATGGACAACATGCTCAAAACAACTTTAGCACGAGTTTAAGTCAAGAAACCATCAAATGGATAAAATCTAAAATCAATTCATAATGAAAATCATTAGGTTATTAATATTGAGTGTTGTCCTTTTGGTTTCTAAAGTCAATGCTCAAAAGCTCAATTTTGATAT
>JAUIFC010000104.1 GCA_030429455.1 Bacteroidia bacterium
GCATTGGTATTGGTAATATCGATGATAAAAAATGCATTGAGAAAAAATTTGGAGTTATCGTTTAAAAACATGTAATGCCTCAATCCTATTGGGATTTCTATAGAAGAATAATTAGCCTTAACCTTTTGTGATGCCGATCTATTTTCCGATTTGTAACTCTGGAAAGTAGGTTCTGTAACTATCGTCCATTTGTCGTTATTAAAAGGCATAACATATTCTGCCTCAATGCCTATTCTAAAGCCCAAATCGTTTCCAAAATCTGTATCCCTAGAGTTGGTTACACTATTGTTTATAGAAAGAGACGAAAATGTCAAGCCAGGTCTGATACTTAAATTAAATTTATCGCGTTTTTCCTCTTTCTTGATGATATTGAAATCCTGATTGCTACAAGTATTGTATTCTTTAAAAAACTTCAACAGTGGTTTGGTGGCGTAACTTAAATTTTCAATGGCAGATTTATTTGTGCTAGAACACTTTAAGTTATTGATTAATTGTTGTTTGAATTCGAAATTTGTTCTTATTTGGTTGTCCTCACCAATGTATTGTTTGTACACCAATTGTTGGATTTGACCTTTGTCTAGACGAAAGAAGAATCTTTTCAGATTGCCATCAAAATATTCAAACAAGCTTGCTTTACCTTCCAATAGAACATTTAAAAAAATAGTTTTAGTTTCAAATTCTGGTTGACGTACCGAACTCATGGATGAAATACTCTCACTTGACATGTCAATTTGAACAGTGGTTCTTTGATATTTAAATTTGTTAGTAATTCCAAACTCTAAAACAGATTCAATATTGGCAGTTTGAACAATTCCATCATTTTCTGCTCTGAATTGAAATTCAGTTGGATTATTTCTCCAATCCTCATTTTTTATTTGACATTCGGTTTTATTTCCTTTATTATCAATAAAATAACCATCTTCAAAAATAGTTTGACCAAAGTTTTTAAAACCGAAAATGAAGAATAGAAACAATAAAATATTCTTTGTTATTGGCATTTAATTGAGTTATAAAAGGTTAATGGATTTAGTTAACATTCAGATTCACAACGTAACCGCTATGGTTTCTAACGTTAAAAACCGTATTGTCTTCAAAAATTAGATATTGACCCTTTACGCCAATAAGTGTTCCTTCGTAAGCAGGTGTTTTTGCAAGGTTTAGACTCTTAATTTTATCTGGATATTTTTCAACAGGAAATTCAATTTCTATTTCCTCACTATCTTCGTAGTAAGGTTTTGTTTCGTTAGGAATGTATTTTTTCAAAGTAGATTTAATTTCTTTTAGGTCTTTGTCGTCCACTTTGTTCGTTAGCATGTCTCTCCATTTCGTTTTGTCTCCGATATGTTCTTTAAGTGCAACTTCTGTAATTCCAGCTAAATAGCGATTTGGTGTTTCCAGAAACACGATGGCTTCGTGAGCACCTTGATCTATCCACCGGTAAGGGATTTGAGATTTTCGTGTTACACCTACTTTAACACTTCCTGTGTTGGACAAGTACACCACGTGAGGCTGAAGTTGGGTATTTTTTTCATAAGCCAAATCTCTATCTTCAATGTCCAAATGTGCTTTGCTTAATTCTGGCCTAATTACCCAATCGCCAACCGCAGGAGCAATTTGAAAACAGTCATAACAATGCCCTTGTCTAAATATTTTTTTGTCTTTTCCACAATTTAAACATTCGTAGTGGGAAAATTCAATTTTGATATGTTTTCCTATTAACTGATTTACAATAATAAAGCTGTCTTCAAACTCCATATAGTACTGTATTGGAGACAAAAATTCACTTTTCATTTTTTGTAATACACCTGTATATTGCATATTTTTTTATTTTTACTTACAAAATTAATGCATGCCTATACAAATTGTTCACTCTGTAGCTTCTTGGTTATTAAAGAAGCGGATGCATCAAATGGAGTTGTTTTTAAAGTACCCAAATGAAGTTCAGGAAGAGTTGTTGTTTCAACTTATAGACAAAGCCAAATATACAGAATATGGCAGGATTCATGATTTTAAATCCATAAAAACTTATCGGCAATTTGCGTCAAGAGTTCCTATTGTCGCTTACGAAGATATTTATGAAAAAATTGAACAAAGTAGGCGAGGAGTTCACAACATTTTTTGGCCAACGCCGATTAAAATGTTTGCAAAATCTAGCGGAACTACAAATGCTAAAAGCAAATTTATTCCTTTAAGTGACGAAGCTCTGGAAGAAAACCATTATGCAGCAAGTAAAGATTTGTTGTGTTTGTATTTAAATAATAATGAAGGGTCAAAACTGTTCACAGGAAAAGGCCTCAGACTTGGTGGCAGTAAAGAAATTTATGAAAATAATGGCACTTCTTATGGCGACTTGTCGGCGTTGCTGATAGATAATATGCCTTTATGGGCAAGTTTTTCAAGCACGCCGGGTAGCTCAACCTCACTTATGGGCGATTGGGAAACTAAAATGCCAGCAATAATTGAAGAAACATTACAACAAAATGTGACAAGCTTAGCTGGCGTTCCTTCATGGATGCTGGTTTTGCTCAACGCAATTTTGGAAAAAACTAAGTCTAAGACTATTTTGGACATTTGGCCTGATTTGGAAGTTTATTTTCATGGTGGCGTTAATTTTAATCCATACCTCACTCAATATGAAAAGTTGATTCCAAAAAAGACTTTTAAGTACTACGAAATTTACAATGCTTCTGAAGGATTTTTCGCGGTTCAAGATTCTAATGATAATAAAGACTTACTCCTAATGTTGAATTATGGTATTTTTTACGAATTTATACCAATGACCACCTTAGGTCAAACAGAAGAGGTCGCCGTGAGTCTTAATGAAGTGGAACTGAATAAAAATTATGCCGTTGTTATTACAACAAATTCAGGCTTATGGCGCTATAAAATTGGGGATACCATTAGGTTTACATCCATCAAACCCTATCGCATCAGAGTTTCTGGCCGAACTAAGCATCATATAAATGTATTTGGCGAAGAGTTGATAATCGAAAATGCAGAAGAAGCTTTAAAAAAATCATGTCAAGAACATCATGTAGATGTTGTGGACTACACAGCAGGGCCAATTTTTATGGAAGGAAAACAAAAAGGCGCACATGAATGGATCATCGAGTTTAAAGAACCGCCAGAGTCTATCGAAGGCTTTAGGACCTCTTTGGATGAAAAACTAAGAGCTTTAAACTCAGATTACGATGCTAAACGTTATAATGATTTAACATTGAATAAGTTGAGAGTTTATGTTGCAAAGAAAGGATTGTTTTATAAATGGTTGAAAAAGAACGAAAAACTGGGAGGCCAGCATAAAATACCGAGACTATCAAACGAAAGAAAATATATTGAAGAATTAAAACAATTGGATGTTACATAAAATTAGTCCCAACATTAAATATGTGTTGATAACAATTTTCCTTTTAGGATTTTCTTCTTGTCAATCCGTCAAAAAAGGATTTGCAGATTCTGAGGTTTTTCTTTACGATGGACAAGCAAACTATATGAATGGAACGTATTTTGCCGACCCTTATAGTTATGATGGAAAGTATAAATTACTAACAGAAATTTTTGACTTAGAAAACTCTGAAAAAGTTAAAAAAGTTAATTTCAATTTTGTTGATGACAAACATCTGAAAATTACCTACACGGACGGTTTGAAAACATATTCTAAAACTATTCGAGGCAAAATGAAAAACGGAGCCTTTAGATATGTGAATAAAACCTTACCGCTTGGAATACCTATCATACTTTTTACATACAATAGAGCAATACATCAAATTGCCTTAGGTAATGACGATAATATTATCATAACCGAATACCGTTACACAAATAATCAATTTATACTCACAGGTATTTCCGAAACTAAAACTGAAAATATGTATTATTTTGATAGACAGTTACAGTAGAGTATATAGTTTTTAATTCTAAATAAGATATAAAAAAAAGCTGTTTAAGGAAAACAGCTTTTTTCATGATATCAGTTCAATTCAATTTATTTGAGTTCGGTAATTAGTCGCTGAGGTAATGGTGCTTCAAATCCAGCCTCGCCGAGAGTTTCTAGAATCGTTTGGCGTGTACCCCAATATACATCCCAAAAATTATCTGGATGAACAAATGGTAAAGCGAGTAATTCAACACCATTTTCCCCTAAATTATGCACGACAACGTTATGTTGTGGGTCTTTTAAAACATTTGCATCATCTTCTAATACTTTCATGACGATAGATTGCGCTTTTTTTACATCTGCACCATATCGAATCCCAAAAGGAATGTCCACACGTAAATTACCTTTTGTGGTGTAGTTTGTGATTTTTCCTGCCGTGATTGCCGTATTTGGAACAATTTCTGTTTTGTTTTGAAAAGTTTCTAGGATAGTCACAAAAACGCTTATTTCTTTAACAAAACCTAAGGTGCCATCTGGAAGTTCTATAAGGTCATGGACTTTAAAAGGGCGAAATATAAGTAACATGACACCAGATGCTATATTGCCTAAAGACCCATTAAATGCACCACCAATAGCGGCACCAACACCAACTAAGATGGCAGCAAAAGAGGTTATTCCAAACCCAAGCATTTGAGCGATGCCAAGAAATAAAACAATCTTTAAAGAAAAATTGATGACCGTTAACAAAAACGGTTTTAAACTTTCATCCATTTTAGTTTTAGATAGTCCTTTTTTTGTCCATCCTGTTAAAATTGCAACAATCCAAAGGCCAATAATAAGAGCGATTACGCCACCAAGAATCTTAGGTGCCCAATTCCCTACGGCATTTATGATAGATGATATCAAATCATCGATAGGAGTCATAGCAGATGAGGCAATGTCTTCTACTGTTGATGTTTGTAAGAATAATTTCATGATTTTCAGATTTAATGTATAGTCAATATTACTTAATTTATTCTTAATAAACAGAACTTGTGTCTTAAATTTTTAACTAAAATTTATCCAAGAATCTAAAAAGGCAAAAATATATTCTTTCTAAATACTGATTAAATTGAAAATTTCCTATAAAATATCGGCGTCAGCAATTTTTTGTAAGGCACTTAATGTGAAATCTATATCCTCATAACTTAATGCATCATTTAAAAAATAGCTTTCAAATGCACTTGGAGGCAAGTAAACACCTTCTTTGAGCATGCCATGAAAGTAATTTTTAAAATACTTATTATTTCCTGAGGCCGCGCTATCAAAATCCACAACAGCTTGATCGGTAAAATGCACTGAAATCATCGATCCGTATCGATTTATTTGATATGGTAAATCTTTGGCTTTAAGAATACCGTCTATGCCTTCATGAAGTGTTTTTGTTTTAGATTCTAAGCTGTCAAATATCTCAGGGTGCTCATTCAAGTAGTTCAGCGTTTCAAATCCGGCACTCATGGCCAATGGATTTCCGCTTAAAGTACCAGCTTGATAAACAGGTCCTTCTGGTGCCAGATGAGACATAATTTCTTGAGGTCCAGCAAACGCACCAACAGGCAAACCGCCTCCAATGACTTTTCCAAAGCAGACAAGATCTGCTTTAACGCCTAAGGTTTCTTGAGCTCCTCCTTTGGCTAATCTAAAACCAGTCATCACTTCGTCAAAAATAAGCAGTATGTTTTCTCTGTCGCAAACTGCTCTTAATCCTGTAATAAAACTATTTTCAGGAATAATACATCCCATATTTCCAGCAACAGGTTCTATGATAATGGCCGCGATTTCATTTTTATTTGCTCTAACCAATTGTTCTACATCTTCAAGGTTGTTGTATCTTGCTAACAATGTGTCCTTTGCAGTGTTTGCCGTTACACCCGGACTATTCGGGCTTCCAAAAGTTACCGCACCACTTCCCGCTTGAATAAGAAAAGCATCGCTATGGCCATGGTAACATCCAGCAAATTTTATGATTTTGTCTTTTCCGGAATAACCTCTTGCTAGCCTTACCGCACTCATACATGCTTCCGTTCCACTATTTACAAATCTTATTTTGTCAATATTAGGAACCATGTCAATCGCAAGTTTGGCGATTTTTGTTTCAAGTTCTGTAGGGATTCCATAGGACGTGCCATTTTTTGTCGTCTCTATAATCGCTTCTATTACAGGGTCAAAAGCATGTCCTAGTATCATTGGTCCCCAAGAAGAAATGTAATCTATCAATCTTCTATCATCTTCGTCATAAAGATAAGCACCTTTGGCTTTTTTGACAAAAATAGGGTCACCGCCGACGGCTTTAAATGCTCTAACGGGCGAGTTAACTCCTCCAACGATATACTTTTTAGCTTCTTGAAATAAAGCGCTGCTTCTTTTATAAATCATTCTAAACTAATTATTTATTTCAATTTTAAAGATTGGCCTATTGAAATGATATTATTATCGAGATTGTTTATACTCTTTAGTTTTTCAACTGAAATGCCATAAAGATTTGAAATTTTATAAAGTGTATCTCCTTTTTTAACAATATGAATTTCAGGATTTGTTTTGTCTTGTTTTTCTTTATTATGCCTTGCTTTCGGTTTTAGTCCTAATGCTTTTACGACTTCATCATCGTATTCATAAAGCCTATATTTTTCAATAATGCCAATAAGTTTTTTAGGGTATTTTGGATCTGTGGCGTAGCCTGCCTTTTTAAGACCTTTTGCCCAAGATTTATAATCTACAATTTGATAATCGAACAAAAAAGCGTAACGACTTCTATTAAATAAAAAAATGGAGTGGTCTCTGTAAGAATATTCTGCATGTGTGTATTTTCGAAAACACTCTTGAGCCTCATCGTCGTCATGGTAAACTT
The DNA here is from genome assembly GCA_030429455.1 of Bacteroidia bacterium. GTDB lineage: Bacteria > Bacteroidota > Bacteroidia > Flavobacteriales > Flavobacteriaceae > Psychroflexus. The sequence continues at coordinate 6,762 of JAUIFC010000104.1, forward strand.
TTGCCCCTTTCCAGCCGTTGCATTTTATGCCAAAATGATTATTTGAACGTTTGGTCAACTTCCCTTGTCCATTTCCCGATTCAAGAATTCCTTGTGCTAAGGTGATGCTTGCTGGGATTCCATATAATTTCATCTCTTGTTTTGCAATGCCCGAAAATTGATAAATGTATGACTCCGTTAAGGATAAATTCTTTGGTGCTTTTTTTACTTTTCCAACGGATTGGTAAACTTCAGAGTTTTCAGTTTCTCCTTCTATCTGAATATTTTGATTTGGTTTTGGCGTAGTGGTGTAAATTTTCTTTTTAGAACCACAGGAAAACAGAAAAATTGATGTTAAAATTAAAAACGTGAATTTCTTAAGTTGAATCAAAATAGTAAAGCTTTTTATCACAATAGCAAATATAGCATCAATATTAAGATTACTATCTTGATTTATTAAAATTGAAGAATTGGTTTGCCTTTTTTTATTTGCATCTGATTAAAACCTTCAATTCCTTGTAATCCTCCTGTATGTATTGCCAAGATTTTTGTCCCATTTTCAAAATGATTTTGTTCTATCAAATCATATAAGCGATACAACATTTTTCCAGTATATATAGGATCAAGCTTTATTAAAGTTTGCCAATAAAAATCATTCATAAATTCGATCAGCTGTGGATTTGTTTTTGCATACCCATTAAAAACATTGTCTTCAAATATTTTCCAATTGTCTTTTTTGGTATATGTTGAAATCTGATCATGATTATGCCCTTTTAAAGCTGAAAAACCATAGATGTTTTGATGTGCTGAAGACGCATTGATAAGTCCCGCAATCGTTCCTCCAGTTCCCACACAGCAAGCAATAATATCATAAATTTTATCTTCCTGCGTTAAGATTTCTTCACAGCCCTTGACTGCCAAAATATTTGTTCCTCCTTCTGGAACTCTGTAAAAGTCTCCATACTTTTCTCTTAAGGTATCAATTTCGGAAATCTCATCTTTCAAGCGGTATCTTTCTCTATCTACAAAGACAAGTTGCATCCCCTGTTTCTGTGCGAAAGTCAATGTAGAGTTTAAAGCATTGGAATCTGCATATTTTTTTAGTTCCTCACCTCGAATTATTCCAATACATTTTAACCCGTATAAATTTGCCGCAGATGCTGTTGCGCAAATATGATTGGAAAAAGCACCTCCATAAGTCAAGATGGTTTGCCTTTTTTTCGAAATGGCCTCGAGCACATTGTATTTCAACTTTCTAAACTTATTGCCAGAAACATGAGCGTGAATTTCATCTTCTCTTTTTAAATCAACGGAAATATGCGTTTTTGAATTAAAATAGATTCTATCAATTCTACTTCTGAAGGTGTTTTCGAATAAAGGGGCATTCAAACTTTATTGTTTAATTTTCAAATTTAAACATATCGTGAAACCTATTCAAACCCTAAAAACCACAACTTAATTCTTTATTTTTGCTAAATGAAGAAATTTATACCAATCGAAGAAGGCGATTATTACATGACTGAAGAAGGATATCGCTGTTTTACAGAACAATACCATTTAAAAAGAGGATATTGTTGCAAAAGCGGTTGCAGACATTGTCCCTATGGTTTTAATAAAAATATAGACTAAAAATGATTAACACCTCACTAAGTTTTAAAGAACAAATTACACAAGGAATCCCAGATTTTTTACCTCTAAAAAAAGATTTAGATCCATCCGTAAATCATGCACCAAAGCGAAAAGACATTTTAAATAAAGCTGAAAAAAAATTAGCCATTCAAAATGCACTAAGGTATTTTGAGTCTGAATACCATGATGTTCTTGCCAAAGAGTTTTTAGATGAACTAAATACTTATGGTAGAATTTACATGTACAGGTTTAAACCAGATTACGACATTTACGCCAGGTCTATAAATGAATACCCTGGAAAGTCTATTCAGGCTAAAGCCATTATGCTCATGATTATGAATAATTTGGATCCAAAGGTTGCTCAGCATCCTGACGAGTTGATTACTTATGGCGGAAATGGAGCCGTATTTCAGAATTGGGCACAGTATTTATTAACGATGAAATATTTATCTGAAATGTCAGATAAGCAAACCTTGGTGATGTATTCTGGTCATCCCATGGGCTTGTTTCCGTCACATGGCAATGCGCCAAGAGTTGTTGTAACAAATGGAATGATGATACCCAACTATTCAAAACCAGACGATTGGGAGAAGTTTAATGCCTTAGGAGTGACGCAATTTGGACAAATGACTGCAGGGAGTTATATGTACATTGGCCCTCAAGGTATCGTTCATGGTACAACAATCACAGTCTTAAACGCATTTCGAAAAATTAGTAAATCTCCAAAAGGAGGATTATTTGTTACAGCAGGTTTAGGCGGAATGAGTGGAGCGCAACCAAAGGCAGGTAACATAGCAGGTTGTGTAACTGTTTGTGCGGAAGTTAATCCAAAAGCAACAAAAGTAAGACACGAGCAACAATGGGTAGATGAGGTTTACAGAAACTTAAATCAACTATGCAACCGTGTTAAAATTGCTCTTCAAAACAAAGAAACTGTATCAATAGCATACGATGGAAATATTGTAGACGTTTGGGAAAAGTTTGATCAGGAGAACATAAAAATAGATATCGGTAGCGATCAAACATCATTACATAATCCTTGGGCTGGTGGATATTATCCAGTTGGATTATCTTTTCAGGAATCCAATACCATGATGGCTGAAGACCCAGAAAAGTTTAAAATAGAGGTGCAAAAAAGTTTAATTAGACAAGTCGAAGCCATTAATAGGCATACTGAAAAAGGGACTTACTTTTTTGATTACGGAAATGCATTTTTATTAGAATCCTCTCGAGCAAAAGCCAAAATTCATCGCAATGCAGATGGTGATTTTGTAGATAAGGCACATGCAGATAATCCCGAAATATTTGCCTACCCAAGTTATGTTCAGGATATTATGGGGCCAATGTGTTTCGATTATGGTTTTGGTCCATTCAGATGGGTTTGTGCTAGTGGAAAACCGGAAGACTTGGATTATACCGATCAACTGGCTTTGGAAGTTTTAGAAGAACTTTCCTTAAATGCTCCTAAAGAAATTCAACAGCAAATGCAGGACAATGTAACTTGGATAAAAGGAGCGAAAGAAAATCATCTCGTTGTTGGATCACAAGCAAGAATCCTTTATGCAGATGCAGAAGGAAGAATGAAAATTGCAGAAGCCTTTAATAATGCTATAAAAAGTGGTAAAATAAGTCCAGTTATTCTTGGTCGAGATCATCATGATGTTTCAGGTACAGATTCTCCCTACCGAGAGACGTCTAATATTTACGATGGTAGTCAATATACAGCAGACATGGCTGTCCAAAATGTAATAGGCGATAGTTTTAGAGGAGCAACTTGGGTCAGCATTCACAATGGTGGTGGCGTTGGTTGGGGCGAAGTAATCAACGGAGGTTTTGGCATGCTTCTTGAAGGTACAGAAGAAAGCGAGAACAGGCTTAAAAGTATGCTTCATTGGGATGTCAATAACGGGATTTCAAGACGTGCTTGGGCTCAAAATGATCCAGCCATTTTTGCTATAAAACGCGCTATGGAAATGGAACCTTTACTTAAGGTTACGTTAGCCAATACTGTAAAAATCGAAACTTTAAACAAACTGCTATGCAACAATTATTTTTAACTCTTACATTAGTTTTATTATTGGCGTCTTGTGCTTCGGTAGATGTTGCAACAGACTATGATAAAAACGCAAACTTTGTGCAATACAATACCTATGCATTTTACAAACCTGGTATTGATCAGGCAGAAATTTCTGACCTTGATAAAAAACGTATCCTCAGAGCTATCGATTCCGAATTGACAAATAAAGGAATGGTAAAATCTGAAAATCCTGATGTCTTAATTAGTATCATGACAGATGCCCAAGAACGTGTGAACATCTACCAAAACAACTTTGGTTGGGGTTGGGGCGGACCTTTTTGGGGAGGTGGCTTTGGAGGTGTAACTTCTTCCACAACAATCGAAGGAAAATTATTTATCGATGTCATCGACAATTCTAAAAAAGAATTGATCTGGCAAGGGATAGGAACATCTTCTTTACCTAAAAAAATGGAAAAAAAGGAAGAAAAAATATTGATGATTGTCAACGAAATCCTCGCAGAATATCCACCTTCGATGGAGAAATAGTGTAGAAGAATTTTTCAGAGTAATTTTAAATACGATAAGGCTTCTTATCGTATTTTTTTTGTTAAGCAAACAGGGGTTTTGTAGACAATATTGGCTTCAAAACTATTACTTTTTTGCATTGTATGCGAACACCTAAATATAGATTTCTAATACTTCTGTATAGACATCTGCGTTGATGATTATATTTTTCAGAACAGCAGGAATCAAAATTGTATTTCCTTTAGGTAGTTCGTAACTTTTGTTGTCAAAAGTAAGGGTTGCATTTCCTTTTGCACACATGAGTATCACAAAAGAGTCAAGACCGGAATAATCTCTAGAAACTTCACCTTTAATGTTCAGAAAGTTTGTTTTAAAATAAGGTGAATGTACTAGCTTGTTTGTTTTGTTTACGTCTCTTAAATAATTTGTCTTGTAAGAGTCATGTGCTTTAAAGTCGATGACATCAAGAGCTTGTTCAGTATGTAGATCTCTGGTTTTGCCAGTTGCTTTATCTACTCGATTGTAGTCGTATATGCGGTAGGTTACATCCGAGGTTTGTTGTATTTCCGCCAATAATACACCAGCGCCAATCGCGTGAACTCGACCAGTAGGTATATAAAACGTGTCGCCAGCTTTAGTGTATTCTGTATTCAGAAGTTCTAGAATTTCACCATTTGCCAGAGCCTTAGAATATGTGTCTTTGTTTGTGGATTTATCAAATCCAACAATAATTTCAGCATTTTCATCAGCATCCATGACATACCACATTTCATTTTTTCCAAAACTATCATGGCGTTCTTTTGCAATAGCATCATGCGGATGTACTTGTATAGAGAGCGGCGTTTTAGCATCAATATATTTTATCAAAAGAGGAAACTCTTCACCAAATTTGTCTAAAACGTGTTGACCTAAAAAATCTACCCCAAATTCTGTGATTAATTGTTTAAGGGTATAGCCTTTCAAGCCTCCATTTATCACCTTAGTTTCTTCACCTTTAACATCAGAAATCTCCCAAGACTCTCCAATATTTTCAGCATCGTAGTCTTTGTTTAAAACAGTTTTTAATTTGTTGCCACCCCACATCCTGTATTGAAATATCGGTTGAAAATAAAGAGGATATAAAGAATTTTTCATGCCTAACTATTTGAAGGTATAAAGATAAATTTAATTTTAAGTACTTACAATTTTCAATTATACAAACACTCAAAAATATATCTCTTAAATTTGACTTATATTTAAATCTTTATTTTAAAATCTATATAAAAAATTAATAACAACGACATGTTGCATAGTATTGAAAACCAGAAATATATTTGTAAAATCGAATCCGTTGGAGCTGAAATTCGTTCATTAAAATGTAAATCAACAGGAAAGGAATACATCTGGCAAATTAATCCATCGATTTGGGGAAACAGTTCTCCTGTGTTGTTCCCTTCGATTGGAAATATAAAAGGCAATAAGCTCATTTATAAAGGAATAGCATATGCGATGACAAAGCATGGTATAGTTCGTAACAATGAAAATTTATCCTTTTTGCAACAAACGCATAATGCATGTTCATTTAGCCTAAAAAGTTCTGACGAAACCAAAAAAAGGTATCCTTTTGAATTTGAATTTTCAGTAAATTATCAGCTGATTGATCATAAACTACTGATGACGTATAAGATTCAAAATAGAGATAAAGACGTAATGTTCTTTTCATTTGGAGGGCATACGGCATATGTACTCCCTTTAGAGAACAATGTATTATCCGATTATTTTATTGAGTTTCCAAACCAAACTTCTTTAACGGCAAAAACTTTAGGAGGCTCAGGGCTAATCTCAGATAAGATAAGAAAATTTTCGCTCAACGAGCATATGTTGCAATTGAATGAAACCATTTTCAACCAAGACGCCTTAATATTGGCAAATATCGATTTTGATTGGGTTCGATTACGGAAAAGGGGTGAAGAAAAAGGAGTTATAATTCGTTTTAAAGGTTTCCCAAACTTGGCTTTATGGTCCAAACCAAAAGCAAATTATATATGTATCGAACCTTGGTTAGGATTGCCCGATGGAGAAAACGAATCTTTAGAGCTTACAGAAAAGAAGACTTACCAAAAATTAGAATCGGGAGCAAGCTTTGAAATATCTATTGAAACAGAAATTGAAAGTTGAACAAGATGAAAAATTGAATAATACCACGGCTCGAAATTTACTGGATAAGAGTAGTGTAAAACTATTGCTGTAACTTAAAACAGAATAAATGCAAAGAAAGTTTTAAATAGATATTTTAATGGCTTAAAAATTATAAGTACAACCGTTTACTTGACGAATAGCAAACGATTGTTGAGCTTTACATGTTATACAACTTCTTCTTAATCCTAAACATATACTTGACGACTGTAAATCTCAATTTAATACCTTTCCAAAGGCACTAAAACATTGTTAGTAATTTCTTTTCTGGCATCGCGATGTTGTCGCATATCATCAATTATTGTTTGGAAATTAGCATCAAATATTTTTAATTGTTCTATAATCGAATCAGGATTGTAATTGATATTTACCGGAACTTGTTCCGCAGCGAAAACTTTATCTGATAATAAAGCCCACCAGTTTTCTCGAGCCACTTCAATTTTCATCAATCCAATGACTTCCTGAAGCCTTTTGAAGCCCCTTTCTTACCATATAGCAAGTCTTTTTGAGCTAAATGTTCTTTCTTGTAAGTGATTTCAATTTCAATTTTTTTCGAAACGGATTGTTCAGGAATAGAGATAGTTGCCATCAACTCTTGACCATTATAACTCCATGTCTTGGTCAATAATTCTTCAGAATATGCATAATCT
>JAUIFC010000105.1 GCA_030429455.1 Bacteroidia bacterium
AAGACTCAGCATTGTTGAATGTGATATTTATTGGTATATTTTGACTACGCAATGTATTAACGATCTCGTTATTATTCATTCCATTTTTTAGGATAAAATGACCTGGTTTTGGGCTGTATTTTTTGCGTTTGGCTACTTCAAAAAAAGATTCAGTGTCCTTAAGTAAAGGCTTTAGTTTTTGAATAAGACTGTCGGAATTGTCTGATTTTGAAATATAAACGGATTGTTCTTTATTAGCAAATGAAGTATTTGGACTAAAAACGGCTTCATAAATGTTATAGCTGAAATATGACAAAACAATAACGCTTATGATGACCAAAGCAACTAATATTTTTCTAATATACATTATTAAAAATTTGAAATAAGGCTTCTGTGTGAAAGCGATTGTGGTGAAAATTCCAATCTTTTCTTTCGCCTGTTTTTATAAAATTACACGTTTCGAAAAGCTTTATACTTTTTTTGTTTTCAATTTCGACATAGGCGTAAAATTGATGAAGGTCGAGGTGTTTAAAGCCATAGTTTAATACCGCTCTAATGGCTTGACAAGCATAGCCTTTGCCTCTGTATTTCTGCTGAAGTACAATCCCAAGTCCAGCACGCCTATGTTTTGCTGAAAATTCAAAAATATCTATAAAACCCATTTGAATTTTTTTTTCTTTACAACAAATTACTAATCGCAGTTGCTGTGTATCGTAAATGGTTCGATGGGCATTTTCGATGTATTTTTTTAAAATATTTTTAGAAAAAGGGGTTAGGGTACTACTCAGGTGCCATAAATCCTCGTCATTCTCTATTTCTGCTAGAAATATCAAATCCTCAGGTTCTAAGGCTCTGAGATAAATAAGATCTGCGCCAAAGTTTAGCATTCTATTTCTCCTTTATAGACTTTTTTGGTTGGTCCAATAAGATAGATGTTTTCATACCCATTGGCAGTTTTTTCAAACTTTACGTTTAAAGTACCACCTTTGGTATTGATGGTAACGGTATTTCCTTTTACCAATTTTTTATAACTCGCAGAAAGGGCTACAGCTGTAACGCCTGTTCCACAGGACAATGTTTCATCTTCAACACCTCGCTCGTAGGTAGACATTGTGATTTTGTTTTTGTGAAACTCAGCAAAATTCACGTTAATGCCTTCTGCTTTAAAATCGTCAGAATACCTTACTATACTCCCTTGTTTTGGAGTGTCAATAAAGTTGATGTCTTCCACAAATCTGACATAATGCGGCGATCCCGTATCAAGAACAAAATCCAATTCATAGGTTTTGATGCTATCAACATCCTTCATTTTCAATTCGACATTCATGTCTTTGTCAATATTAGCTTCATGAAGCCCGTCAATAGCCATAAATTCACAAGAATCTTCGATGATATTTAAATATTTGGCAAATGCAACAATGCACCGTCCGCCATTGCCGCACATAGAACTTTCGTTGCCGTCTGCATTATAATATACCATTTTGAAATCCGAATCATTACTGTTTTCCAAGCAAATCAGACCGTCGGCGCCTATGCCAAACTTTCTGTCACATAATTCTTTGATCAGTTTGGTATTATTTTTGAAATTTTGATCACGATTATCAATCATGACAAAATCATTACCTGTGCCTTGATATTTGTAAAATAAAAGTGTTTGCATAGAATGACAATGATAAACAAAAGTACATGATTTTTTTATTCATTGATTGGTAAAAAACAGCTAAACTTGATTAAAATTTTAAAAAACTGATGTCGTGTTGAATATGGAAACAAATGAAAATGTGCCACCATTAAGAACAGAAAAATTTTATGAAAATATTTTGAAACAAATGCAGTTATCAAACGTATTTACTACTGTAAAAATAAGAAATTAATAATTATAACATTTAAACTAGAAGATTATGAAGAAGTTTTTAAGTTATTTGAGTATAGCTATTTTAGGAGGACTGATAAGCCTTTCAGGATATCATTTTCTATTGAATGCCAATAATACTCAAGATACCCCGATTACCATTCAATCCAAAAAAGATGTGGTTGAAACATCGACTATTCCAGCCAGCTATAACGTAAATGTTCCGGCAGAAATCAATTTTACCCAAGCTGCGAAAAGTACTGTAAACAAAGTGGTTCATGTCAAAAATGTGACAATGTATAAAAGAAATCCACTTTACGATTTTTTTTATGGCCAACGACAAAGTGAACCTAAACGCTCTGTTCAAGGCATTGGCTCTGGTGTAATAATCACTCCTGATGGTTATATTGTAACCAATTTCCATGTGATTAAAGGCGCAACAGAAGTAGAGATTACGTTGAATAACAACAAATCTTATATCGCAGATATCGTAGGTACTTCACCCGAAAATGATGTTGCTTTACTAAAAGTAGATGCTCAAAACTTAGATTATATTTCATTTGGAGATTCTAATAGTTTAGAACTTGGCCAATGGGTTTTGGCAGTTGGTAATCCCTTTAATTTAACCTCTACAGTAACTGCTGGAATTATAAGCGCAAAAGGCAGAAACTTGTCGGAATCGTCTGATGATATGTTTCAATCGTTTATTCAAACAGATGCTGCTGTTAATCCAGGAAATAGTGGAGGAGCTTTGGTAACGGCTTCTGGCGAACTCATAGGGATAAATACAGCAATATCTTCAAGAACAGGAAGTTATATTGGTTATTCATTTGCTATTCCTTCAAATAATGTAAGAAAAATTGTAGAAGACCTCATAGAATTTGGAAACGTTCAGAAAGCTGTTCTTGGGATTACAGGCGTCGACATTACACCTGAGAATTATAAATCTTTTGATGATATCAATTTGACTCAAGGCTTTTACATAGGGAATGTTTCTGACGATAGCGGTGCGAAAAGAGCTGGACTAAAAGAAGGTGATGTCATTATAAAACTGGACGATGTTAAAGTTCGTAAGTTTTCGGACTTGAAAGGTTTTCTGAATTCTAAAAACCCTGGCGATCAGGTAAATGTAGCTTACATACGAGATGGTGTTAACAATATTGCCAAAGTAACTCTTGAAAAATTTGAGTCTTATCAAATTAAAGAAATTGGTATCGAAGTGATTGATGCCAATCAAGAAGTTTTAGATCGTTTTGGCGTTAGTAATGGAGTGAGGATAAATAAAATATTAAATAAAGACATGTTGTCTAATGATTTGGTTGGAATTTTGATTACAAAAGTCGATGACCAGCCAGTAAAAAACATAAGGGATGTCGAAGATATCGTAAGTCGTAAAGACCCAAATGAAACACTCTCGGTAAAATTCGTTGCACCCAACGGAGAATCTAAAACTTATGTATTTCGGTAATTTCAAGTTATAAATACTGTAAGTAGCACTGACAGGTTTGAAATTTTAACCTGACTCTATAAAAGCCCAATTTAAAGTAATAGCTTAAATTGGGCTTTCCTTTTTAATAGTTATCTTCCTTTATCATAAAATAATTAGCAACCCATTGGTATCCCATAAATCCAACTATAAATATTAAGGTTAATGGGCTAAACAGCTTATTGGTTAAAAATGCTAATGCAACGGCAGATATGCCGGCTATGGCTAGAACAATGGTATAAATCAATAAAGCGTTTTTGGGTTTAGATGCGCTAAACATTGTGCCTAGAGGCAACATCATGGCAAATCCAAATCCTGCCAATGCAATCATCGTTTCTTGAGCTGTCATGATATATAGGACTACACCCACTATAAATATTAACGCGCTTATTGCTACAAGATTAGAACTTAATCTCTCATTTTTGTCAAGTAAGAGGTTGCCATATTTATTAAATCTTAAGAACAAGTTGCTAATAGGATTTATAACCCATGTCGAAAATGCAATGATTGCTAGTAAGAATAGTACAGGCATTAAAATAGGTTGTAAGGTCTCAACATTTTTGGCAAGAGAACTCAATGCTCGAAACAAAATGTAAAAACCAAAGATCACGCCCCATTGGTATTTTGCAGAAAGTTTGCCCATCCAAAATGCATATTGCAAAAACAATCTGTAAAACAGATTTGTGGCCTTAATGGCTTCGAGCATCCCTGCTTGAGCATATTGGTAATTTGGGTCTTTACTTAGAGCTTCCTTAAAATGTTCTAAAGCTTTTTTGTGATTGCCCTTTTCCAGTAAACCCCATCCATAATTAGAATGCGTGTAGGCATTATTTGGGTCTTCTCTTAAAGCATGTTCGATAGTTTCGAAGGATTCTTCGCTTCTATTAAGTTTGTTTAGTGCTGTGCTTCTGGTATTTAAAGCCAATAGATTTTCAGCATCTATTGCTAATGCTTTGTCGGACAATTCCAGCGCAGTTTCAAATTGTTTTCTTATCAATTTAATGTGTGCTTTAAAAGCAAAAAAGTCTGCCTGATAAGGGTCTAATTCGATTGAAACTTGGATATTATCTTCTGCATCATTATATAAGTCCAATTGAAGGTTTATTCTTGATTTTGCAAAAAATAAATACGGATTATTTGGCTCTATGCCAATAGCATTGTTAATAATTTCTAAGGCTTCCTCGTATTGTTCTTGTTGAAGTTTAATCTCTGCAAAAAGACTCAATATTTCAGCATTATTCGGATCTTCTGCAAGGAGTTGAGAAAGTATTTTTTCTGCTTCAGCATATTTTTCTTGTTGAATTAAAACTTCAACTTTAGAAATTCTTATATCGTCAAACATGCTATTTTTTGAGTTTTAAATGTGTTAAAATATCATCGTACAACCCCGAATCGTTGGCAAACATGGCAAAGTTTTTTGCTGTTGCAAACCATTCTTGTGTACTTGGTTTATGTCTTTTTGAAGCTTCTATCAAATCCTTTGTTTCAAGCGGCTTTGGAACACCATCTGAAAAGGAGGCTTCTAGTTTTTGCTCGATGGCAATATCTATAATGGCATCGATATCGGCTCCTGAATAATGTTTTAGTTTTTTTGAAATGGCATTGTACTTAACAGATGAAATGGGTTTGTCTTTAAGCTTTATTTTTAAGATAGAAGTTCTGGAATCGACATCTGGTGGCGGAACAAATACTATACGGTCAAATCGTCCTGGCCTTCTAAAAGCAGGGTCCAAATTCCAAGGCGTGTTGGTAGCGCCAATTATTAAAACACCTTCATTGGAAGCGTCTATGCCATCCAATTCCTGTAAGAATTGGTTGATAAGATGCCTGCTACTGGATTGTTTCATGTCGCTTCTGCTGGCACCCAAAGCATCAATTTCGTCGATAAAAAGCACGCAAGGCTGATTGATTCGTGCCAAATCGAAAATGTCATGAAGATTTTTCTCACTGTTACCAATCCACATGTCCAGAATATCGTTTAAACTTACATTTATAAATTTTGCATTTACTTGTCCTGCTGTCGCTTTGGCAATAAAAGTTTTTCCACATCCTGGTGGGCCATAAAGCAAAATTCCTCCTCCAACTTTTTTGCCATAGGCTTTGTAAAGTTCAGCATGCTGAAGTGGTTTTATGATTTTAAGTTCAATCTCTTTTTTTACATTCTCCATACCACCAACATCGCTAAAATCTATGTCTGGACGCTGCAAAAATCGTTGATCTAATTCTGTGGAATACTCGTCTATTTCACCATCCTCCTGTTGCCCTTTGTTTTTCAACTGTTTATCCAACTCTTCGTCAAAGTAGTTAGGTTCTAGCGCTAAAGCGTTTTTGTAAGCTTCGATGGCTTGAGCTATGGAGTTTTCTTTTAAAAGTGCTTTGGCATAAAGAATGTAAATCTCTAAATTGGCTTGGTTATTTTCAATGATTTCTTCTAAAATTACAATACAAATAGAATAATTCTTTTTCTGAAAATATACTTTTGCTAAGCCTACTTTTGCATTGAAGTCATTCGAATATTCTAAGACTTTATTGAACTCTATTTCAGCTTCTTCTAGTCTATTTATTTCTAATAAATTCTGAGCTAATAACATCCTTATAGGAATATTATCTGGCGATTGTAATAAGGCTTCTCTTAAGCTTTGTATGGTTTTGTTATCCATAATTTGTTAATAGTTTTTAGCATTTTTTAATAAAAAAATCATTCTGGAATTTCGATATAAGAAGGGACTAGGGATTTGTTATTAGACTGTGGTTTGCGGGTTTTATTTTTTTTATTTGGTTTATCTTCTTCTTCAATTCCCCAAATGTCTCGTATCAAGCTCCCAAAGGTTTCAAAATCTATGGTATATAATATTCCTACGCCCTGGGCATAACCTAGTTCTTCACCAATAAATTGAATGTCACTTTCTCGATTAAACATTTGGGCTCTTAGAGAGCCACTTTTGTTTAATAGAAAGTTGACCTCTACATCTCCAAAAACAAAAGATTGGGTTTGTCCCCCAACTGGAACACCAAAACGTCCGTTTATAAATATTTTGTCGCTCAACTGCGTTTGTAAGGTTAAACCGACACGATCCGATCCAACGGCATTTTGATCCAGTGTTCTTTCAGCTGGCACATAGTCAAATCCTACATTAAATTTTCCATCTTCGTCTCTTAATATTTTATCAAATATACTGGTCGCCCCTTCGGCAAAAAGGTTTCCGCCTAGATTGTTCAAATTATTGGTATTTCCGTTCCAAAATGTACCTAAAGTGATTAGCGATAGCGCTTGGATTTCCAAGTTCTCTTCACCTTGCATTCTAAAATTCATTTCTGATTCCACCACAGAGCTGAGGTTAGTGTATTCCAAATCAAAATCTATGTTAGGTTTCATCAAGTCTCCTTTAAGAGATATAATCACATCTACTGGTATTTCTCTGTTAATCGATGGATTATCAAGCAATGAAGCGGGATTGGCATTTGTTCTGTATTTTGCTTGAATATCCATATTTGCTTTGATGGGGTCGCCTTCCCAAGATAAATATCCTCCACCAATGACATCGAATTTTTTTTCGTAAAGCCCTTGGAATTTATAGATGTATTCTCCATTGAGTGCAACAAAATCGCCAAACATGTCGAATTTTCCATTGGTGTTTATTTCCAATCGCAAATCTCCATCGCCTCGACCTACTAATTTACTGCCACTTTCTTGGTCGACAACAATTTCAATAAGAGCATTTTCATTTATTATTAAATCAAAATTTAATTTCAATCCTGCTATCTGGTCATATATAAATTCTCGTCCTTCTTGTTTGTTTAATTTTTCTTCTGGCGTTAGAAAATAAATAAAGCTGTATTCTCCTATTGTTTCGGCATCCGATATTGGAACATTAAATGTGGTATTAGGTTGACTCGTGGCGTTGACATTTATTTCCAACTCGTCTGTTGGGCCAGTTATAGATGCCGTTCCGTCTATAAATGCGGTGCCATAGTACAAACTTTCTTCGTCGTATTCCGTATCTAGTGTAAGGATATTGTCCGAGTCTAAAGTCAGGTCTAATTCCCATTTACTAAATTGACTGTGCGATATATGTCCAGCCAAAACACCTTTTGTCTCATATTTTGTATCCGTGAGTTCAATGTCTTGAAAAATAAATTTCTTGTTGTCAAGTAAAACCTTCGAATTGTTTTCAAAATCGAAATCTACATTCAAATAAGGGATTTTTAATCCTGCGTTATTTAAAGTAATCTCACCATTCATGTCAGGGTCGGCAAGGCTTCCGGTCACTAAAGCCTTACCAGTAAGTTTGCCTCGTAGCTGATTAAGCACATCTTCTCCTAAAGGACTTAATGAACCAATATCAAACTCGTTTAATATGGCCTCGACATTAATGTTTTGTTGCTCGCCATCGTTTGTTATTTGTCCATTGGCTTCAATAAAATTTTGATTTTCGGTTGCCAATAGTGCATTGACACTAAAATCCGTAAGGTCTTTGTTGCCATTGGCATAAAGCTTTAGTTCTCCGTAATTTACATCATTTACCTCAAAATCTTGAATCGAAAAGTCCAGGTTTGGAGCGTATTTATTCTTTTCTTGAAAGATGTCAATATTTCCATTTATCCTTCCATCGAGTTTTAAGCTGTCTATAAATGGTGTCAAGTTGTTTAAGCTTACCTCTTTTAGCTTCAGATTTATGTCTTTGTAAGTCGAATCTTTTATTTCACCACTAAATTTAATGAATTGATCTTTATGTGATATTTTTATAGAATCGAATTTAAAGTTCTGAAGACCAGACTCTAGACTTATTTTATTTTTGTTGTAATTATCCTCTTCATTGATTTGCCATTCTCTGTCTTTAAAATTCAAAGTAGATTTTTGAAAACCAACAATGGTGCTGTTTTTTTCGTCAAAGGTTTGATAAAAATTTAGATTATAGTCATCTGAATTCCCCAAGCCTTTAAATTCGGACCTAAAGAACAGAGTATCATTAAGTTTTACATTTATCAAGTTAAAATTGCTAATGTCGTAGAAGTTGTTTTCTAACTCGCCAATACTGATGTAAGTGTCAAAAAAAGGATTTTGTTTGTCGAGTTGAATTTCAAAATCTTTAAATAGATTTTCTCTAACCTTAATCTCTGGCGAATTGAACTGAATTCTCATATCATCTTCGTTTGAAGAAATAGTTCCATTGAGAAAAGTATTGGGTGCAATCTTAATATTTGGAAAAAAAGCTTCGACAACTTTATTGTAAATCTGAAATTCGAAGTTTATGTTTTTATCAATGTATTTTTTATTCTTTTTTGTATTGAAATATAAATTTCTGATCGAATATTCTACAAATGAAGGCAGTTGTGACAGCTGAAAATTACCATATAGTCTTCCATTGACAAGGTCTGGTGATGTGATTTCAATAAGTTTGTTGTTTTCAACAATTTGCGATGTTAATTTAAAATCTTCAAACTCATAATTTTCAAATGAATTTAAATAGTTGAAATTTTCAAATGTAATTTGTCCAATCGCGTCGTCAATACTAGTAGCGGTTAAATCTATATCTACTTTTCCTTTAAATATGGAAACCTTGTCTTTCTTTATCAAATTTAATTTATAGAGGTCAGCATATTTGATTTCAGATTTAAATTTAAAGGTATTTTCCTTTTTCGATGCATCTACAAGACCTTCAAATTCGAACAAAAAGTTTGGGTCAAGGCTTTCGAGCTTACCATCAAAAATGGGATATTTTAAGTTTCCGTCGACGTTTATCGTTTTATAGGAGTAGTTGTTTATTTCGATGTAATCTATTTTTCCATTTACTTCTGTGTTTACAGATTCGGCTGTAAATCCTTTTCCATTTACGTTTACATTAAAGCTTGAATACCCTAGTTTTTTGTTCTGAGCGAGCTTGCCTAAATTTAGGTTTTTTAGATTTAATGAGCCAACATATTTAAACTCGTCAGTTTCATTAAAGTTTTTAAAATCGATATCAATGTCGCCTTTGCCATGTTTTGAAGTTAGATACAATTCTGCATTGATATCATCTGAATTTAAGTAGGTTTTTCCTTTAAGATTAAAGTCCTCTAATTGCTTTATAAATGGTGGTAAATTATCTTTTAAAACATCTGGAAGTAGTTTTTTAAGGTCATCGTAGTTTGTTGAAATATCAATATCTTCAGATATCAATTCAAATTTTTCAGAATCGATGACATTTAAAAACCGTACGTCTCCTTGCACTTTGCTTTGGTCAATACCGTTGATGCTTAAGTCTTTAAAACTAAAATCATTTAAAGTGCCGTCTATTGTACCGTTTAAATTAAGTACTTCCGAACTGCCAAATTCTTTATAGAAATATTTTAAATCCGAGGTTGAAATCGTTGAATTTTTGAAGTCTGCCGATATGTTTACTTTGTTCTCAAAATCGGCCCAATCGCCTCTTTTAAACGCAAAGCTAATGTCCGTTTCAATGTTTGAGTTAGGCGTAATAATTTGCAATTGTGAGAGACGCATATTATCAGTGCCATAAAAGAATTTGGAAGTAAGTTGGTCAATCTTCAATCCATAACCAGTCATACCAGATAAGGATTTAATATCCAGACTTACATCGCTATCAACTATATTTATATTGTCCAAATCCAAAACTAAATCACTGATTGTAAATGCTTCTGGTGTTTGCAGATTGTAGTCTATCACTTTAAAATTGCTGTTTGATATGTAAATATCATCGATATGAAGCACGAATGGTTCCGACGATTCACTTGGTGTTCCTGAGTCGAATTTTTTAAGAAATTGATCTAAATTATCTGATGATTCATCCTTATAACGAATTAGATTGAAGTCAAACCCGTCAATATCTGTACTGCTTAAGTCAATGTCGCTGTTTATTAGTAGATTGGATAAGCTAAATATTGAAGTGGATAAACTTTCTACACCAAACAAAGTATCATTTTTATGGTCTAAAACTAAAGCATTTTTTAATTTAATATTTGTGTTTAAATTTATTTTGACTCGTTCTATTTCGATTTTTGTGCCATAGGTTTCATTAATACTCTGCGTGATTTTTTTTGCTGTATAGGTTTGAACACCAGGGATTAAAAATATAAAGAACATCAATAGGAATAGCAAAAAAATGCCGATGACGATTCTTTTTATGATATGAAAAATTCGTTTTTGGATGGCGACTAGTTTAGATTAAAACAAATATACATTTTTATGTCAGGCAAATTCAAGTAAAACACTTGGTTTATGTGAGTTCTGATCATCTTATCATGTTGCATTTACGTGATGAAGGTAATACCTTTTCAATAACTGATTTTTTGTATTCTTTGAGAGAAACTTGTTCATTAACGAATAATGTTTGTTTAATATTACCCATTTCCGTCAATAAAGAGGTGATTTCAAAATCATAAAAATCATGTACTTTTGCAAGAGTTTTCAATAACTGTGCCTTAATCCATAATGTCAAATAATTCCATATATATTTTAGCCATCGAATCTTCTTGCGACGATACTTCGGCGTCTGTTTTTCATAACGATGTGCCCTTGAGCAATGTAATTGCCAATCAGTCTATTCATGAATCTTATGGTGGTGTTGTGCCAGAATTAGCTTCCAGAGCTCATCAGAAAAATATCGTTCCCGTTGTCGATCAAGCTTTAAAACAGGCCAACATTTCTAAAGAGCAATTATCAGCTATTGCGTTTACGAAAGGTCCAGGATTGCTTGGTTCGCTATTGGTTGGTGGGTCTTTTGCAAAATCTATGGCCATGGCGTTGGACATCCCGTTGATTGAAGTCCATCACATGCAAGCGCATATTTTATCGCATTTTATAAAAGATCCAGCCCAAAAAACGCCAGAGTTTCCATTTTTGGCACTGACCATAAGTGGAGGACATACGCAGATTGTTAAGGTGACTAATTTTTTTGAGATGGAAATTATTGGAAAAACCCTAGATGACGCTGTTGGCGAAGCCTTTGATAAATGTGGTAAAATGCTAGGTTTGGGTTATCCCGCTGGTCCTATAGTCGATAAACTCGCTCAAGAAGGTAATCCTAAAGCATTCACATTTTCCAAGCCAAAGGTAAAGGGATTGGACTTTAGCTTTAGTGGATTGAAGACGGCTGTGCTTTATTTTCTGCAAAGAGAAAAACAAAAAGATCCAAACTTCGTTGATAAGAATAGAAACGATATATGTGCATCATTTCAGAAAACGGTTGTCGATATTTTGATGGATAAACTAAAATTAGCTGTGAAAGAAACTGGTATAAACCGCGTTGCTATCGGTGGCGGTGTTTCTGCAAACTCTGGAATTAGACAAGCACTTCTTAAAGCAGAGCAACACTTAGGATGGGAAAGTTATATTCCAAAATTTGAGTACTGTTTGGACAATGCAGCAATGATTGGTATAGTTGGATATCATAAATATTTAGAACATAATTTTGCGGACTTCAAAACGGTTTCCAAAGCAAGATATCAAATGCAATGAAGAGTATTAGGATTATTTTGTTAGCCATTTTTTGTATCCATTTTTGTTATGGGCAAAGGAGTTTGTTTAATCAAAAATACCTAGACCTTGCTCAAGATTTTAAATTGAATCCGCAAAAAGTTGAACAATTAAGATCCGAAGGAAAACTCACCATATTTAATCAAGAGAAGCACAAAACCAAATTAGCGGCTGACCTTTTAAACGCCAGAGTTGGAAAGTCCAAAAAATATGATCGAGGATTTTATAAAGGACAGTATAAAATAATTGCCAAAGAAGAAATTACCCATCACCGCGTCAGGTATATTTTTATAAACAAAAATAAATTTGAAGACCAAGAAACCTTTCAGAAATATTTGAAAAAAGTAAGGGGTTTGGTAGATAATACTGAATTTAAATCTGTCGCAATGCAATATTCCATGGATTATAAAAAGCGTGTTGGTGGCGATTCGGGATGGTTTAAAAAAGGGAAAACGCATCCAGTGTTTTTCGAAGAAGTAACAAGAGCTGATGTATTAGCCGACGAAGTTTTTGAGTTTGAAATTGCTGAAAACAACTGGTATTATATTGCTAAAAAAACCCATGCAAAGATGGATATATTGGAAGCGTTAGTATTGGATACCAAAGAAAAGTAATGATGCAGCTTTTTTACGACCAACATATTCTTCCAGAGGCCAAAACTCACTTTATCGAAGCCGAAGAGAGCAAACATATCTTGAGGGTTTTAAGAAAGCAGGTAGGCGATGAAATTTATATGACCAATGGCAATGGTTATCTTTTTAAATCATTGATTACTAGTATTTTTGGTAAAAAGTGTCAGGTTGAAATTGTCGATGTCACATTTCAAGAACCACCTAAGACTAAATTGCACATAGCTATTGCACCAACAAAATCTTCAGACCGTTTTGAGTTTTTTCTAGAAAAAGCAACAGAGATCGGAATTTCGGAAATAACACCGCTTTTAACTAAGAATTCAGAACGGAAAAGATTGAATTTGGCAAGATGTGAGAAAATAATTCAAAGTGCAATGAAGCAGTCTAAAAGAGTTTACTTACCAAAGCTAAATGAATTGGTTAAGTTGGACAATTTTCTTGAAACTCTTGATCCTAAAGTATCAAAATATATTGCTCACTGCGAAGACAAAGACAAAATTGAACTAAATGCTATAAAACATTCCATTAATACAATTTGTGTACTCATAGGTCCAGAAGGGGATTTCAGTGCAGAAGAAATAGATTTGGCTTTACACCATGCGTTTTTGCCATTGGGATTAGGATCAAAACGTCTTCGGACAGAAACAGCAGGAATTTATGTGGCTTTAGGGTTTCAATTTTTAGGGTATTTGTAATTTTGTAATGACATGAGAACTTTTTTAGTATTATTTTTTTGTTCAAACATTCTTGCTGCACAAGAACTAGCAGTACTAAAGTATAAAGGCGGTGGCGATTGGTACAGTAACCCAACAGCTTTAAAAAATTTGGTTGACTTTTCGAATTCGAATCTAAACACAGCCCTGGACACAAAGATTGCTACAGTCACACCAGATTCGCCAGAGTTGTATTTGTACCCTTATGTGTATTTAACAGGTCATGGCAATGTGTTTTTTAGCGATGAAGATGCAAAAAATTTGAGGGAATATTTGTTGAGCGGTGGTTTTTTGCATGTCGACGACAACTATGGCCTTGATCCGTATTTTCAAAAAGCCATTAAAGTTGTTTTTCCTGATAAGTCATTAGAAGAAATACCATCAAATCACCCTATTTTTAGCCAATATTACGAATTTGAAAATGGACTTCCGAAAATTCATGTTCACGATGGTAAACCACCAAAGCTCTTTGGATTATTCCACGAAGAGCGCTTGGTTTTAATATACTCTTACGAAAGTGATTTAGGCAATGGTTGGGAAGACCCCGAG
>JAUIFC010000106.1 GCA_030429455.1 Bacteroidia bacterium
ATAGAAGTATTATTTGAGGTTACTGTATATTCACTATCAGATGGATTAAAAATATCATCAGGGTTTCTTTCCATCGTAGCTTCTA
This sequence comes from Bacteroidia bacterium, assembly GCA_030429455.1. Taxonomy (GTDB): domain Bacteria; phylum Bacteroidota; class Bacteroidia; order Flavobacteriales; family Flavobacteriaceae; genus Psychroflexus. The sequence goes on from JAUIFC010000106.1 coordinate 86, forward strand.
TATTTTCATTGGTTAAATAAAAGGGCAACACGGCGATTAAGTCTATCACACCGTAAAAACTAAAGATATATTTTAAAGGTTTTTTTGCAATAAATATTCTTAGCACATATTCAACAGAAAATACAACTACACAAAACACCTCGAAATTATGAAGAAACTCGTTTGTTTCTGGCGTATTGTCTGGAAAAGTCTCTATAGTAAAAGCAACTAAAGATAAAATGATAAGCAGTTGAATTACTACATCAAATAATCTCCCTGCTGTGGTATCATTGCCGTCAACAATTTGTCTTAACCTCTTTTTCAACTGTCAATTATTTTAAATATTACATCAAAATTACAAATACTTTAATTAAACTCAAATTGAAAAAAAGTACTTTTGTTTGAAATTAGTTGATGCGATAAGAACTATGCTCTGATTTCCTTGTTAATATAGATCAAGATCATCGTTTTTTGTTTTCAACTTAGATTAATTTCAACTATGTTTTCGACTGGACAATGGATTTTTGCAGCCTTATTTGCTGTCTCTTTTATAGTACTGATGATCTTTAGCTACAAAAAAGACAAAAAACTACATAAAAAACACTACAAAGGGAGTTTTCTAGTTTTGCTTGGATTTTTTGGTTTTGTGATTCTATTGGTTGTTATGAAAATCTTGCTTAGACAGTAAACATGGCCATTGAAATTGAACGAAAATTCTTAATTACATCAGATACCTACAAATCTTTAGCTTCTCATTCCAAATCTATTATCCAAGGTTTTTTGAATAAAGATCCCAAAAGAACCGTAAGAGTAAGGCTTAAAGAAGATAAGGCATTTATTACAATTAAAGGTTTGTCTAGCAAAGACGGCTTATCAAGGTTTGAGTGGGAAAAAGAGATAACAGTACATGAAGCAAAAGAGCTCTTGAAACTATGTGATGATAACCTCATCGAAAAAAGGAGGTACTTTGTCCATCACGAAAACCATATTATCGAAGTAGATGAATTTCAAGGAAGACTAGCTGGACTTAGCATCGCCGAAGTCGAATTGAAAACCACTGCAGACATCTTTAATAAACCTGACTGGCTTGGTGAAGAAGTTACAGGAGATGTAAGGTATTATAACTCTAATCTATGATTACACTCTTCCTTTTAGAGCATTAAACACCCAAGCAATTGCAAAAAAACCCACGCCAACGGCTGCAAAACCCCAACCAGCTATTTCGTAGTATCTAAAAGCGCCTAGCGCAATTAAACCTAAACCAACAATAATCATTATAAAAGTTGCCCAAGCAAGTACTGTGTTCTTATTCATCATTTGAGTAAAGTTAAAAGAAGAGCAAAAATAGGAATTTAATTTAATGTAAAATTATCATTAATTATGAATTAAAATTTTCATCGCCTATGATATTAACTTAACACGATTTTATGAATCAATTTTTGTCCTAGACTCTCATTAAGGTTATTGATGATTTTTGTTTTGCCATAACTCAATTCTTCCCGTAATACCGAAGAATTGAGTCTGACATACAACGTCCCTTTGTTAAAACTGACTTGCAAGGTATATTTTTGAATAGCTGGTCCCATTTGTTCTTCCCAAGCCCTTTTAACTTCTACTTGATTAAGGCCTTTAGCAAGATTTGTTTTGTTTTTAAAAATTTTTAACACCTCACTCAAATGCTTAGTATTGTATTCGTTATCCATGATTTTTAGTAGTTAAGGGCATTAAATCTTTTGTAAGTGTATAGAAAATCTTTGTCATTTTTTATGAGCATCAAACTATCATTTAGTCTAAGCACGGCTTCATTCCATTGGCTATATAAGGTTTTATAAGCCAATTTTATTGTATCATTTTCAACATAAACTTCAAATTTTTCTAAATCTAAAGATGTCTTATAATTACCATTTATATTGGGTTTCATTTTTTTTCTAAAACCAATGCTGTCTTTTAATTCAAAATAATCTATGGTGGAATTAATGGAATACACCACATTTTTACCATAAGGATTTTGTGCCTGAACGATTTCCCAATAGCCATTTATAGCATTGATATCAAATGTGTTAACCTCTTTTTTTTCGCGATCACAAGAGATTATGCAAACTAGGCTTAATAGGAGAATTATTTTTTTCATTTAATTGTCATTATCCAAATTTATAATTTTATATTGATTGGCGTTCTGCTTCACCACATTTTCTGTTCGCTCTATATGAGTATCGCTAATGAATAGTTGCCCGATATCTTCTCGAGTAATCATACTTATAATGTGGTTCACGCGCTTATCATCCAATTTATCAAAAATATCATCTAGTAACATGATGGGTTTTACGCCTTTTTCATTTTTTAAATAATCATATTGCGCAAACTTTAAGGCAATAAGATAGGATTTTTGCTGGCCTTGCGATCCAAATTTTTTAATTGGAAAGTCTCCAATATGAAAAATCAAGTCATCTTTATGAATACCAACACTAGTGTATTGCAGCGCCATATCCTTTTGTAAATTTTTATCCAAAAGTTGGCTCAAATCATCTTCAAACAAGTGGCTTTTGTACGAAATATTAACGATCTCTTCCTTTTGACAAATATCTTGATACCTGGATTTGAGTAAGGCTGAAAACGATTGGATAAAGTGTTTTCTTTCATTAAAAATGTCGACACTTAATCCGCTTAACTGTTCGTTGTATATACTTAAAGTGGTGCTGTCAAAAGTTTTATTGGCAGAAAAATATTTCAAAAGCGCGTTTCTTTGCGCCAAAACACCATTGTACTTGATAAGATTATTAAGGTAATTTTGATTGACTTGAGCAATGATACCGTCCATAAATTTTCGCCTGATATCACTTCCTTCCATGATCAGGTCACGGTCTGTTGGAGAAATAATAACCACAGAAATAAATCCTACATGCTCCTTTAATCGGTCATAAACTTTTGCATTACGCTTCACGATTTTCTTTTGTCCTTTTTTAAAAGACACCAACACTTTTTCCGACTTATCATTTTTATTAAAATGCCCATCAATGACAAAAAAATCTTTGCCATGCAATACATTTTGACTGGTAATGGGATTAAAATAACTTTTGGTATAAGCTAAATGATAAATACTGTCCAAAATATTGGTTTTCCCTTTTCCATTTTCGCCAACAATACAGTTTATTTTTTCATCAAACTGAAATTCAGCAGTTTCAAAATTTTTATATTGAATTAAGGATAAGGAATTTAAAACCATTGAAGAATTAGACTTAATTTATTTGAATTCGTCAAAATTAGGGATTCGAGTTCAAACAAACTTCAATTTTCAAAAATAAAAAGCCGAGTTATCGATAAAAATTATACTTTTGCAAATCGATTAAAAATTAGACATGGCAACATATCAAAAACGAGGTGGAAAACCCAAAACAAAAAAAGAAAAAGTTGACAAAATTGAAGAGGAATCCACTACCGCAGAAGTTTTTAACACTTTAGATCAAACAGCATCCAAAACAGAGAAATTTGTTTCAAAATATCAAAATATAATCCTTGGAGGTATTGTACTTATTGTAGTTTCTATTTTGGGATATATGGGATATAATAGTTTTATTTTAGAACCCAAACAACAAGAAGCTTCAAACGAATTAAGTCAGTCACAAATTTATTTTGACATGGCTCTAGAAGCCAGCACTTCCGAAGAAAGAGACTCTCTTTACCTTTTGGCCATAGAAGGTGGCAATGGCAAATTTGGTTTTAAAGATATAGCTGAAGAATACAGCTCCACACCTGCTGGAGATTTGGCTAATTATTATGCTGGAATTTCGTACCTCAACGCAGGTAAGTATGCAGAAGCCATCACCTACTTAGAAAAATTTAGTACAGACGACGAATTTATTGGTACTTTGGCCATTGGAGCCATTGGAGATGCCTTTTTGCAACTAGACCAACCCGCAGACGCATTGGAATATTTTGTAAAAGCGGCCAACCGCAGAGATAACAATTACACCACGCCAAAATACTTGTTCAAAGCAGCACTTACTGCTATCGAATTGAACCAAGCAAGCGAAGCCGTTGAATATCTCGAAAAGATTGAAAGCGAATATGCAGAATCCGATCAAGCTAAAAAATTAGCTCCCTATTTAGGAAAGGCTAAAGCAATGCAATAAATATCATGGCTACAGAAGGAAATAATTTGTCCCAATACGACGAGGAAAAAGTTCCTGATGCTAAAATTTTTAAGTTTGGCTTAGTAGTTTCAGAATGGAATGCCGACATTACCCAAAATCTTTTTCAAGGCGCTTTTGATGCCTTTATAAAACATGGCGTTATAAAAGAAAACATTGTGCGCTGGAATGTTCCAGGAAGTTTTGAACTCATTTACGGTGCAAAGACATTAGCAGAAAGTTTTGACATGCTCGACGCCATAATTGCCATAGGTTCTGTAATCGAAGGCGAAACCAAACATTTTGATTTTGTCTGCCAAGGCGTTTCCAATGGCATAGCACATCTGAACGCTACAACAGATATTCCTGTGATATTTTGTGTTTTAACCGACCAAAACAAGCAACAGTCCATAGACCGTTCTGGTGGCAAACATGGCAACAAAGGTACAGAAGCAGCCATTGCTGCCATAAAAATGGCTCAACTTAAAAAGGACGCCAAATTTTACAAACCTTAATGCATGAGTGCAGAACTCTTGTTTTACATCATTCTTGGAATCGTCTTTATAAATTTCATTTTTGATCAGACATTGGATTATTTAAATACTAAAAAATTTAAAGATCCTATACCCGCAGAGCTAGATGATGTTTATGACGAAAAAGAGTACAAAAAGTCTCAAAATTACAAATCAGATTCGAATAGAATCGGTCAATTAAGTGAATGGCTTTCTTTTACAGGCACTGTCTTGTTTTTGTGGCTTGATGGTTTTGCTTATGTGGATGAATTGGCAAGAACCTACACCTCGCAACCGATTCTTGTCGCACTTTTGTTCTTTGGGATTATTGCGTTAGCTAGCGATATTCTGTCAACCCCTTTTAGCTATTATTCGACTTTTGTTATTGAAGAGAAATACGGTTTTAACAAAATGACTAAAAAAACCTTTTGGTTAGACAAACTAAAAGGTCTTCTTCTTGGAAGTATTTTAGGTGGTGTTATTTTAAGTTTGATCATATGGTTTTATCAACTATTCCCTGAAACCTTTTGGATTTATGCCTTAATTGTAGTTGCCGTTTTCAGCATATTTATGAATATGTTTTATGCTAAAATTATAGTGCCATTGTTTAATAAACAAACGCCACTTGAAGAAGGCTCATTGAGGAATAAAATTGAAACTTATGCTGAAAAGGTAGGTTTTAAATTGGATAATATTTTTGTCATCGATGGCTCCAAGCGGAGTACAAAAGCCAATGCCTACTTTTCTGGGTTTGGCTCACAAAAGCGCATCACCCTTTACGATACCTTAATTAACGACCTTGAAGAAGAGGAAATTGTTGCTGTTCTAGCGCATGAAGTTGGACATTATAAACATAAACACATTATTTACAACTTAATGATTTCGATCCTTCTAACAGGACTTACGCTTTGGCTGCTATCCATCGTTGTGAGTAGTCCATTACTGTCTGAATCTTTAGGAGTCAAAGAAGTAAGTTTTCATGTTGGTCTCGTGGCATTTGGTATATTGTACTCACCAATATCGACGGTGACTGGTTTTCTAATGAATATCTTATCCAGAAAATTCGAATATCAAGCAGACAATTATGCGAAAACGACTTACAACGCTAAAGACTTGATCAATGCGCTTAAGCGCTTAACAAAAAAGAGTTTAAGCAACCTTACACCACATCCACTTTATGTGAAAGTCAATTATTCGCATCCAAGCTTGTTGCAGCGCGTTTTGAATTTGAAAAGCAAATAATAAATTGGCATTTTACCAGTTTAACATTCAATGCTTTTATCTTTGCACAAAACCTTTATACCATTAGCCATGAAAAATATTTTACTTGCGCTTATCGCTTTTGTTTTTATTCTCTCTTCCTGTCAAGAGGAAAAACTGGAATCACAACCTTTTAGCATTGGCGATTTTACTTTTTCCTCTGAAGAAATAGTTCATAACCAACCGTTTGAAATTACCTATAATGGAGAAGAACCTCTGGGTATTGGATTTTATCACAACGTAGTTCACAACACCACTTACCCGAACGATCTTGTTTTTGATGGTAAAAAAGCAACTTTAACTATTCCAGATTCGGTTGGCATGGTCTCATTTATTTTTAAAATTAATGACGAATACAATATGAACAATGGAAATGGGTATTTATTTTTCACTATCAATACCGATGGCGACAAGTCGATTGACGCCATTGCAACGAAAGAAAACTACCTTCTCAACGAAGGTTCATTTTATGACCTTAATGGAGGTGATGTCAAGAAGACGTTTAAAGCAATAGACGAGGTTATCGCCAATCATAATGATTTAAAAGAAAACTGGTTTATGTCTCATTTACAAACTGCTAGTAGAATGAGCAAAGAAAAAACCAATACATTATTAGACAGCTATTTATCTGAAATTAATTTGAATAGCAGTAGCAACTTAAAAGACTACCAAAAAGCAAAATCAATCTATAGCGCCGCAAGACAATTTGATAAAAATGACAGTATAAATGCTTTAATTATTGAAAAATTTCCTGAAAGTAAAGACGCAAAAGAAGCGGTTGTAGAGAAGTATTTTGACTTTAAAACATTCGAAGAACGCATTAATTATTTTGAAACAGCCAAGTTAGCAGACTATAAAACGTCTAACATAAATTATGTTTATTCAAATGTAGCAAACCTTTATTTCAGAAAAAACAACCTTGAAAAATTTGAAGAATTCAGCAATAAAATCAGTCTTTCAAAAAACAAAGCTTCTATGCTGAACAATTTAGCATGGAATAGCGCAGAAAAAGGCGAAAACCTTGAGTATGCTTCGAAACTTTCTAAAGAATCTTTGGATCTAATATCCGAAGAGATGAAAGTACTTGCTGAAAAAAGTGATTTTTACAGCCCTAATCAGTACAAAGAAAGTCTGTCTTACAGCTACAAAATGTATGCGGACACTTATGCATTTGTGCGATATAAACTTGGCGACTTAGAACAAGCCATAGAATATCAAGAAAAAGTAGTTGACAAAGGTCAAAATCCTGATTATAATGAACGTTATATTCAATTTTTAAGCGAAGATGAGCAGTATAACAAAGTCATCGAAAAGGCAACCACTTATGTTGAACAAGGCAATGCAACCAATGAGATTAAAGCGTATTTAAAAACCGCCTATGAAAAAACATCTCCAGACGTTGATTTTGATGCATTATTGGCTCAACTAGATGCTAAAGCCAAGGAAAAATTGAAAACTGAAATCAAGCAAAAAATGATGGATGTCGAGGCTCCAGATTTTGTAGCAAAGAACTTCGAAGGTGAAGACGTTTCCTTAGCATCTTTAAGAGGAAAGACCGTCATTCTTGATTTTTGGGCGACATGGTGTGGCCCATGTATTGCGTCATTTCCAGGCATGCAAAATGCAGTGAATAAGTATAAAGACAATGAAAATGTAGAATTTTTATTTGTCGATACGATGGAAAACGGCAAGAACAGGTTAGAAACTGTTAAAAGTTTTATCGACAAGAACAATTACACTTTTCATGTATTGATTGATCCGTATTCGGCTGATACAAAAAGCTATGCCATTGCTTCGGCCTATGGTGTGTCTGGAATCCCAACAAAAGCGATTATTGACAAAAATGGAAAAATGAGATTTAAAGATGTTGGTTTTAGCGGTTCTGCAGATAAGCTCGAAAGCAAAATAGACGCCATGATAGAATTACTTCAGTAATACATAAATGACTTCATTTTTTAACTCAATTAGTTTTTAACAAAACTTCCAATCAACAGAAGCATTAATTATATTTGCTGTATGAATCATTTTGTCGTTTCTGCCAGAAAATACAGACCATCAACATTCGAAGAAGTTGTTGGACAGCAAGCTGTTACTAGCACACTAAGTAATGCTATAAAAAACAACCACCTAGCTCAAGCCTTATTATTCACAGGTCCTAGGGGTGTTGGCAAAACCTCTTGTGCAAGGATTTTGGCCAAAATGGTCAACGAGATTTATAGCGGCGAGGTTGACGACTACGCTTTCAATATTTTCGAATTGGATGCTGCTTCCAACAACTCGGTAGACGACATCAGGTCCTTGAATGACCAGGTTCGAGTACCTCCACAAACCGGAAAATACAAAGTTTATATTATAGATGAGGTGCACATGCTGTCCTCTGCAGCGTTTAATGCGTTTTTAAAAACCTTAGAGGAACCGCCTAAGCATGCCATTTTTATTCTAGCAACAACGGAGAAACATAAAATCATCCCAACTATTCTTTCAAGATGTCAGGTTTTTGATTTTAAAAGAATTACCGTTCAAGACATCAAAGAGCACTTAATAGAAATTGCCAAAAAAGAAGGGATTACTGCCGAGGAAGATGCGCTACAAATTATAGCTCAAAAATCCGACGGTGCCATGAGAGATGCGCTTTCAACCTACGACCGTGTGGTAAGTTATTGCGGGACGCACCTCACGAGAGAAGCCGTAGCCGAAAATCTGAATGTTCTGGATTTTGAGACGTTTATCAAAACTACAGACTTCATCGTAAACCATGACCTTCCAAGTGTATTGGTGTTTTTCAACAATGTTTTGGCAAAAGGTTATGACGGTCAACATTTTATAAGTGGATTAGCTGGTCATTTTAGGAACTTACTCATTTGCAAAAACCCTTCGACCTTGTCATTGTTAGATGTGGGAGACAGCACCAAACAGATTTATAAAGCACAGTCCGAAAAATTTTCATCCCAAGATTTGTTGACATTTATCGACGAAGCGAATTCTTGCGATTTTAATTATAAAATGAGTCAAAACAAATTGTTGCATGTGGAATTGTGTTTAATGAAACTTGCTTCGCACAATGTTGACTTAGAAAAAAAAAAGTTTAAACTAAACATTGCACCACCGTCAAGTCTAAACTTTTCAAGAGAAGTCGAAATTCCTAAGGAGAATAGCTCAGCATCAGCTCCACAAAATCATGAGCAAAAGGCTAAAACCGAACAAGAGCCAAAACAACTTGTCAAGGAAGAAAACATTCAACCTTTCAATGAACTTCCAAAAAGAAAAGGAGGATTATCTTTAAAAACAATTAAATACAAAAAAGAACATTCCTCCAAAAAAAACATCAACACCGATAGCAGAATTGAATTAAGTGAAAAATTTACTTTAGAAGATTTAAAATCAGCTTGGCTCAAATATGCTGATATTTTGAATAAAAAAGGAGAAAAAATTCTATCCTCTACCCTACTTTCTGATTTGCCGAAGCTCGAAGAACATGTTGTCATTGTAACTATGCCCAACGAATCTATGAAGGTTAGTTTAGAACAGAATAAATCCAAAATTCTAAATTACCTTCACAATACACTTCAAAATACTTCCATCCAGTTGAACATAAAGGTATCTAAAACCGAAGAAAAAAAATACATTCACACCAAGGATGAGAAATACAAACATTTTCTTGAAATCAATCCAAAAATTGAACGTTTAAAGAACGTTTTGGATCTCGATCTTTAGTATTTACCAAAATCTTTGCTGCAATTTTAGTTTGTTAAAATTTTATCAAGTTAAATTACTAATTTTAGTATTAACATTGATTTAATATTGTTATCTTTATAGAAACTTAAAATAATTGAATATGGATATAGACTTTAATTACGTTCATGTAACAGCAAGTGAAAGATTAGAAGAGTTTACTGCAAAACGTTTAGAAAAACTAAAAAATAGATACAGTTGGATTGTAAGAGCAGAAGTATATTTCAAAAAAGAAAATACTTCCAACAGTGACTCTGGTATGATTTGCGATATTAGAATTAGTACGCCAGGACAAGATGTATTTACATCATCTAACGAAAAGAATTTTGAAACAGCTATCAGCAAAAGTATGGATGAAGTAAAAAGACAATTGCAGAAGAAAAAGGAAAAAATGACTGCTCACTAAAATTTTGACTAAATAACAAAAACTAAAGCCACCGTAATTGGTGGTTTTTTTATAGCTACAATACGGAAAATAGTAAAAGCTTGAATTGTTAAAGAGTTAACAAATTTAATTTCTACCACTTATTAAATTATAAGACATCCTATCCAATACTTTATCTTTGAAAAAAACTAAAACATGACAGAATTAGAGAACATCATTAGCCATGCTTGGGACAACAGAGAACTTTTAAAAGAAGAAAGTACTCAAAATGCAATAAGAGAAGTTATCAACCTAGTGGACCAAGGCAAACTGAGATGTGCTGAACCAATTGAAAACGGCTGGCAAGTTAACGAATGGGTAAAAAAAGCAGTTGTTCTGTATTTTCCAATTCAGAAAATGGAAACGCTAGAAGTTGGCATTTTTGAATATCATGACAAAATCCCATTAAAACATAATTATAAAGAAAGAAACATTAGAGTAGTACCAAATGCTGTGGCTCGCCATGGTGCTTACATTTCCAGTGGTGTGATCATGATGCCAAGTTATGTGAATATTGGGGCTTATGTGGACGAAGGCACCATGGTCGATACTTGGGCAACTGTAGGAAGTTGCGCTCAAATTGGAAAAAATGTCCATCTTTCTGGCGGTGTTGGCATTGGTGGTGTTTTGGAACCTCTTCAAGCCTCGCCAGTGATTATCGAAGATAATGCATTTATCGGCTCAAGATGCATTGTTGTTGAAGGTGTTCGCGTGGAAAAAGAAGCCGTACTAGGCGCCAATGTTGTGTTAACAGCATCCACAAAAATAATAGATGTAACAGGCGAAACACCTGTTGAAATGAAAGGCAGAGTTCCAGCGAGATCTGTTGTAATTCCTGGTAGTTATACCAAATCTTTCCCAGCTGGAAATTACAATGTGCCATGCGCGTTGATTATCGGCAAACGAAAAGAAAGTACAAATAAAAAAACATCGTTAAACGATGCGTTAAGAACTTATGATGTAGCTGTTTAACACTCTACCTTAAATTAAAGTTTATGTTGAAAACAATTACGCTTACCAGAGATAGTGTTGCCTTAACTGATGATATAGATGCGCTTCATACACTTGACATCAAAATAGATGAAGATTGGAAGATAGATAAAATAATCAATTACATTATTAGCTTGGATTATCTTCCAATTATTCAAAAAAGAAAGACCACTTGGAGTATGAATATAAAAGATAATCCTGTAGCCATATTATCTCAAAAAAACTTCCATAAACCATTAATGATTTGCCATGCTGATTATCCGTTTCAAAAAACTGTCTACTTTGTTCAAATCGATCACATTCACTTTAAATACCATGCACAGCGTAAACCAAAATTAGTTCTCAAGGACTTTAAGTTATAAACTATAGTGAAAATATTAGTCATTCAACAAAAAATGATTGGTGATGTCCTTACCACTAGTATTATTTGCGAAAACCTTAAACGTAATTTTCCAAAAGCAGAAGTACATTACTTAGTTTATAGATTTACGCTTCCAGTAATTCAAGAACATCCTTACATCGACAAGCTTGTAGTTTTTGAAGACGAGTTTAAAAAGAGTAACCTAAAGTTCTTTCAATTTCTTGTCCAAATTTCTAAAGAAAATTACAGCATTGTTTTTGATGCTTATTGTAAACTTGAAAGTGTTTTAATTACATTATTTGCTAAAGCAAAATTTAAGTACGGCTTTCGTAAAACATACACCAAGTATGTGTATTCCAAAACCATTGCCATGAGCAATCATTATGACAGTGAGGCCGGAACAGCGATAGAAAATCGACTAGAACTTTTAAAGCTTTTAGAAGGAACTACCATTTACAATAATAAACCCAAAATCTACTTAACTGCCGTTGAAATTGAAAATGCTAAAAATGTATTTTTCAATAGAAATATAGATCCTAGCAACTGCATTATGGTGAGTACTTTAGGCAGTGGACAAAACAAATCTTATCCTTTAGCGTATTTGGCAGAACTCTTGAATGCTGTTGTGGAAAAATTTAATTTTCAGCTTATTTTAAATTACAATCCTTTACAACAAGCTGAAATTAATAAACTTCTTCCCCTTTGTTATGAAAACACAAGAAATGCCATTTTAGATCATATCGACATAAAAAGTTTGCGCGATTTCATGGCAATATGCAGTCAATGTAAAGCTATCATAGGGAATGAAGGTGGCGCCATAAACATGGGTAAAGCGCTTGATGTTCCAAGTTTTTCAATTTTTTCGCCGTGGATAATCAAAAAAGGTTGGAATAGTTTTGAAGTCAATCACAAAAACGCATCCGTTCACCTGTCTGACTTTCAACCTGAGATTTACACTGAACATCCAAAGGCCTACAAAGAGAAAGCATTACAGCTTTACCAATTGTTCAAACCCAACTTGTTTAAAGATAAATTGATTTCTTTTCTAGAGGAATTATAATACCAGAATAGTCTAAACCAAGATAAGAATTTGGTATGAAACCCCAGTTTACTTTTGGATTCCATAAGGTGTCCAAGATATGTTTTGCTGTTTCACTTCTTTTCTAATGTCCAAATTCTTTTGAAGGGATTCTTTGGTTTTATAACCTCTAGGATGGTCCAAATGTACAACAATCGCCTTATGTCTAATTTGTTTACCTATCACACCATAGTTGGTCAATCTTTCTCCAAATTCACGATCAGGACCACCATATTTCATGCGTTCGTCATACCCATTTATTGCCATCATATCTTTCTTAAAACCAGAGGAATTACAATTGTTAAATGTCGGTTTCGTCGGAGTAATATTATCCAATAAATTTCTTTTGGAAGAAGAAGATACGCCGAGTTTTAAAGAATTGGAAAAACTCAATTTTTCAATAGCGTTTAGCCATTTGACATTAAAGCAATCTTGATTTAGGATATCTTTTTCGTTTATGACCTTACTGGTTTTCATTGGAAGCTTACAATAACCACCGGATAAAAATTTTCCTTTCTCAGCCAAATTAAGGTGAACTTCAACAAAATCCTTTCTTGGAATACAATCGCCATCTGTCATGATAATGTATTCATGCTTTGCAAAAACAATGGCTTTATTTAAAATTTCCTGTCTTCTGTAACCTTCATCTTTGTGCCATAAATGAAAAATTTCAACAGGGTAATCTTTAGCATATTTTTCAATTAATTTCTTGGTTGAATTCTGGGAACCATCATCAGCAATTATAATGTCAAAATCTGTGGTAGTTTGTATACTATAACCAATTAAGACTTTTTCCAACCATTCCTCGGCATTGTAGGTACTTATAATTACTGTTGCTTTCATCTAAAAAATTAATTATCAAAAAATAAGAAACGATACTTATTTTTTAATTTAAAAATGCAAATTTAATAATATTTGCACCCATTCTAAGTGCTTTTAACCTTACTTCCTCAGGGTCGTTATGTACCTCGGG
>JAUIFC010000107.1 GCA_030429455.1 Bacteroidia bacterium
ATAGAAAAAGTATACTTAAAAATTCGAGTTTTACTATAATAAACTAAAACCGATATCTTGCGCTTAGTGCAATGCCAAGGTCTAAATCGTCGTTTAGGTTACCAAAACTTAATTCTGGTCTTGTATCTAATGATAATTGAAGTGGTATTTCGTCAAAGTTATATTCCAAACCTACTTGTCCAGCAATAAAGATAAAGGTTTCATTTTCGTCAGGCAAATTTGGTAATTCGTATTCATAATTACCTAAACCTCCGCCAGCTCCAGCGTACCAATTAAAGTTACCATCCAAATGCCATACCCATTGGTAAAGGCCTGTTAATTTAAAACCACTAAAGTCATCATCGGTATTCCAGCCCAGATTGACTTCTAGTCGGTTTTCTTCGCCCAATGCTTTTTGATAAGTTACTTCGCTGCCAAAACCATCTCCGCCACCAAATCTTAATCCTATAGCGTTTTCAGAAAAATTTTGTGAATAGGCAAACATCGAAAAACATATAAATACGGTACTTATATAAAGTCTAAGGTTTCTCATGATTAAAAAATTTTATAGTAAAACTTTAAAGGTGTTATTTTATTGTCAATTACAAATGTAAAAATTACCCTATACAAAATAATTATTTTGTTCTGATAAAAATACCAACGACTAATGTTGTTAATAGTCCAAAAAGAGGCGTAAACATTAAAGATTGAAGCATATAATTAGATGTGTTAAAGTATTCTATAGCCTCTTGCTCGGTGAAATATTCAATTTCTACACTTTTTTTGATGGCATTTTCAAAAAAATCTGGCGAAACATATTCAACAGAAACATATGTTCCTAAGGGAGCCAAAAGAGTTATTATTAAGCTCAGTATTATTCCGCTTATCAGAACATTTTTATATTTAAAATGGCTTTTGTAAAACTTCTTTTTTTTCTCTTTAAGCGCTAAAACGTAAAAAATAATCGCAGGGATTGCAAATAAATTGGTGTAAATAGGATGGTGTTCTAAATATTCATCATGAAGGCCAACTGCTTTTTCTAAAAAAATCCATCCTATGCTCATTGCAGTAAAAAGTACAGCCCATTTGAGTTCGATTTGTATTGCTTTCATTTCTTGTTGGTTTTTAGTGAGTTAAATATACGACAATTCATAACATAATGTTAGAACAATGCAAATTCAATTTTAATAATGTTTTTGAAACCAAATTTTAATTAAAATTGAACGATTATTCAACATTTATTTTAGCTATTCTATTCAAATGAAAAAGAAGAATCAATCTTTTTCTATTAAACAATAGTCAGAACAATTGAGATGATCCCCACAATTGTACAGTAAATTGCAAAATAGGATAGTTTGCTGTTTTTTACCAATTTAATCATCCAAGTACAAGCCAAAATTCCTGAAAAGAACGCCGCAAGGAAGCCAATGCTTAGCGCAGAAATGTTTGACGTTTCATAGCTTAAGTCACCACTAAGGATGTCTTTTGCTATTTTGCCAAAAATCAATGGAATAACCATCAAAAAGGAAAAGCGTGCAGCTTTGGTTTTATCATTTCCTAAAAGAACCGAAGTCGAAATGGTTGCTCCTGACCTAGATATTCCTGGAAGCATTGCGATGGCTTGAGAGATGCCAATAACAAATGCATTTGCAAATGATACTTTTTTTTCGGTGTTTCTGGCTTTGTCTGCAAAGAATAATAATATTGCCGTAACGATGAGCATGCAGCCGACCAAAAAGATGTTACCGCTAAAGAGTTGCTCTAATTCTTCTTCAAAAAAAACACCTACCACAACAGCAGGAAACATAGACAAGACTATTTTACTAATGAATTGTAAATCTTCATTCCACTGAAATTTAAGAGCGCCTTTGATAATAGTAAAAATATCTTTTCTGAAGACCACAATGGTACTCAAAGCTGTAGCAAAGTGCAGTACGACGGTAAATAACAAGCTTTCTTTAGGGACAGAATCGTCGCCTAAAATAGCTTTGCCCAACTCCAAGTGTCCACTTGAAGATACTGGCAAAAATTCCGTAAGTCCTTGTATAATTCCTAGTAAGAGTGCGTCTAATGTATCCATAAGGCAAATATATCAATTAATGAGAAATATGTGTTTTGAAAACAGAATAGAGTGGAAGTAAATAAGCATGAGCCAGGATATTTTGGTCTAAGAATTATAATTGTATGATTCTATTTTACGCAATCATTTCAATAACAGTTAGTTATGATTGTTTAAATGCTATTTCTTTTTCGCCCATAGCTTTTACAATTTCGTACCTAAAGCAATCTGTTGTATGATCGTTTACCATACCCACGGCTTGCATGAATGCATAACAAATGGTGGAGCCAACGAATTTAAAACCTCTTTTTTTTAAATCCTTGCTCATATGTTTAGATATGTCGGTTTCTGCGGGAACTTCTTCATGTGTGGTAAATCCATTTTGAATGGGTTTGTAATCCACAAAAGACCAGATATAGGTCGCAAAACTTCCAAACTCTTCTTGTACCTCAAGAATACATTTGGCATTGCTAACAACCGAATTTACTTTAAGTTTATTTCGAATAATGCCTGGATTTTTAAGAATATCTTGAATGATATCTTCACTATAGTTTGAGACGCTTTCGATATCAAATTCTGAAAATAGTTGGACATATTTCTTTCTTTTCTTAAGTACGGTCAGCCAACTTAATCCGGCTTGAGCACCTTCTAAAGTAAGCATTTCAAAGAGTTTTGTATCGTCATACACAGGAACGCCCCATTCTTGGTCGTGGTAATCTTGTTCCAATTGATGATGTGTCGCCCAACTACATCTCATGTTTTCTAAGTTTAGAAATCAAATATCTCAAACTTTTCTAAATAAATCGTTAACTTGCTGATAAATTATCAATTTATGAAATACCACGTTGAAATTATAATTAATAAGCCAATAGCCGAAGTTGCAGAAAAATTTGCCAATCGCAAAAATGACAAATTATGGATGGAAGGTTTTGTAGAAAAAACACCAATTACAGGTGAAGAAGGAGAACTAGGCTCAAAATCAAAGGTCATCTTTCAAATGGGAAAAAGACGAATGGAAATGATAGAAGAAATTACGGAGAAAAACCTCCCCCAAAGTTATGTTGCCACATATTCTACGCCTAGTGTTTTTAATACTGTGAAAAATTCGTTTAAAAAAATTGATGATAACACCACTTTGAATAGAACAGAACAGGAATTTCAATTTAAAACCTTTTTGATGAAATTTATGGCGGCATTAATGCCAGGTATGTTTAAAAAACAGTCTAAAAAATACCAACAGGATTTTAAAGCTTTTGTTGAAAACGACTAGACATGGATTTGCGCAAGGAAGGGAAAATTGCTGAAAAAATGCTGTCTGAAGATCCTTTTTCTCAATGGTTGGGAATTGAAATTATTTCAGCTAAAAAGGGATATTCAAAATTGAGAATGACGATTAGAAAGGAAATGCTCAATTCGATGCAATTGGCGCATGGCGGCATAACCTATGCTTTAGCCGATTCTGCAATTGCTTTTGCCATGAACGAATATGGGCGTTTAGCCGTATCCATCGAGACGTCCATAAATCACATCGAAGCTTTAAAAGAAGGCGACGAAATTATAGCAGAAACGTCCTTGGATGTAACCAAGCATAAATTGAGTTTTGCATTGGTTAATATTTATAAGGATGATGTTTTGGTGGCGCTTTTTAAAGGAACTGTTTACCGAACGAGTAAAGAGTGGAAACTCTGACAGAGACACTTATTAAATAAATAGTTGAAACCTAAAATGTAAAAATATCTAATTCAGCTTACGCCAATACAAACTCAATTCACTATTTCGAAGTGATTTAACCATCCTTTTTCTTTAGATGTTTTTTTTAATAACTAGATTTCAAAACCAGTTTATTGTTAGACTGTTGAATCTCTTCTTTATTCATCTTCATTTTTACAAATTGGCCAGTGACAAACTTTTCGGCCTGGTCGCCATAAAATTCACTAAATACATTACCAGATTGACCAGTTGGTAAAATACTCATGCTGTTTTCAATATCAGAAAAATCGATGATTCGTCTTGTCGATGGACCACCAATAACATTGTAAATGCCAGAATCTTCAATATTAAAAATTTGATTGTTTAAAACTTCACTGCCACCATTGGTTTCAAAAGTCCCGACATTAAAAAACGATCGTAGTATTTCTCCACCAGCAGCTAAGGCATGGCCATGCTCCAAACTTATGGCTTTATTCCAAGTCCATTCGGAAACATTTTGTCCAAATTGATTTTCTAAAAATGCAACTGCATTTTTAAAGGATTTTTCAACAATATCAGATTTATTTTCAGTGTAATCGGTATGGACATCATCCCACCAAATAGACTGCACTTTCGTCATTTGTGCATTTATCATGCGCTTTTGTAACTGTGTAGTGAGGAAAACGTCGTAAGCATTTTTCATTTCATCTTTAAATGTATTTTTCATAAATTCATTCAAAAACTTACAATATAAGGTTGGCGCTACCTTGTCCATTTTAAAATCTCCTTTCCAATTATTTAAAATAGAATAAGCCTCTTTTTCGTTGTCAGAAAGCGTTAATTTTTTAAGTATAGGTAAAACATGCCTTAAATTTTCAGTCGCTTTGGAGGATGTGTCGTCAAGGATCATGTTTTTCATGTCTTCGACAGACCAATCGTGTTTGGGGTCTATGAGTTGTTGTATTCTTTTAGCTCTGTCATCTGGTAAATAATAGCCTGTATAAAATTTACCATTAATAGAATCTGGTTGATTATTAGCAGAATACACATAATGCCAATCTGGATTGATGGCTTGCGGATTGTCATCAAAATCTATAAAATCCTGGATTTCATCTTTTCCTGAAGCGCCATCTAAAACTAGTCTTGTGTTTATGGAATCTCGATGGGAATAGAGTTTTCCCGCAGCAAACCAAGCGATATTATCTTCTGCATCGCCATACATCATATTTAAACCCGGTGCATGAAGTAGGCTTGCACTTTTTCTGAAATCCTCTAAAGATTTAGAATGCGATATGCCATAAGTTACGTCTAAAACTCTATTGTCCAAGGTCGTATAAGCCCATTGCATCGCCATAGGTTTTGTCTGTGCTACCGATTCTATTAAATCATTTATTATTGGGCCGTGCTTGCTGTATTTTACTTCAAATGTAGTGTCTTCTTTGTCTTTTACTTTTACAGTTTTTGTTTTTATTTCATAATCGGCATAACCTTCAGGCCGTAAATATTGGTTGGGGTTATTGGGATTTTCGGTTTCAAAATAAAAGTCTAAATCGTCATTTTGAAACATCGTTAACCCGTAGGCATAATCTCTGTTGTGTCCTAATAATGGAAAGGGAGTTAAAGCCAAATGGTAGCCATACATTTCGTAGTTAGGTGTTGTAATGTGTGCTTGATACCAGACTGAAGGTTGGGCAAATGTGATATGTGGATCGTTGGCAAAAAGTACTTTTCCTTGTTTTGTCTTTTCAGGACCAATAACCCATGAGTTACTGCCGATAAAGGCTGGAACTGGAATTTTTTGTAAAATTTCATCAACACCTATAGAAATGGCTAATGTGCTTTCTTCAGGTTTATGGTTACGAATTAATGTTGAAGAATTGTCTATTTTAATCTGCAATTCTTCAAGGTATTCGTTGCCCAATCTATCTTTGATGTCTTGTAAGAAAGGATCGGTTTTTTGTGCTTGAGCAAAACTAAACGCCATATATCCATATACATTTAGAATATCCTCTAATTGGTAGCTTTCTTTTTCGATACCTAACAATGTAAATTCAATTGGAGTTGAACCGTGATTAATATATTGATTTACACCATCTAAATAGACAACAGCATACTCGTAAGCCAAAGAAGTTTTGTCCATAGTTTCGATTACTTTTTCAGTATTCTCTTCTAATCCTATGCCTTTGAAGAACATGTCTACGGACAGCAAGTCTTCTCCTAAAATCTCGGATAATCGTCCAGGCGCTATTCGTCTCATCAATTCCATTTGCCATAAGCGATCTTGCGCATGAACATATCCCAAAGCCTTATAGGCATCCAAATTAGTTGAAGCATAAATATGAGGAACACCAATATCATCAAAAAAAACGGTGGTTTCTGCGTTTAAGCCTTTAATTTGAATTTCTCCGTTGTAGGTTGGTTTTAAGGTGAGCGTGTATATCCATACACCTATTGAAAGGAATAAAACTAAGATGATAAAGCCAATAAATATTTTTTTAATGATTTTCATAGCGGATAAGACACATTTTTTGTTCAATTTCGCTAAACTACAAATTTTAGTTATTTTTAGGCTCTAATAATTTATGATGAAAATACTATCTGCCAAAATACTTTTGATAACCTCTTTACTTTTAGCAATAAATCCAATTTTGCCAATAAATTCTAAGGTTTATACCGCTGAAAAAAACGTAAAATGGATGAGCATCGAGGAAGCTGTTCAAGCTGCTCAGAGAGATAAAGCGGAAGGCAGAGCACCAAAAAAAGTATTTATTGATATTTATACAGATTGGTGCGGTTGGTGTAAAAAAATGGATAAAGACACTTTTGAACATCCAGAAATTTCGGCATACTTAAATGCCAATTTTTATCCAGTAAAACTGAATGCTGAGCAAAAAGAGGATATCGTATTTAATGACCATACTTTTAAATTTGTTCCAAATGGCAGAAGAGGTTATCACCAATTCGCAGCTAGTTTGATGGATGGGAAAATGAGCTACCCAACGGTGGTATTTTTGGATGAAAACTATAAATTAATGCAACGTATTCCGGGTTATCTTCAGGTTAAAACCTTTGATGTGATTATAAAATATCTTGGCGACAACCATTACAAGACCACCGAATGGCAGGATTTTCAAAAAACTTATAAATCAGACTTTTAGTAACTTCGTCTAAATTCTTTTTCAACTGAAAAATTTATTAAATTCATGAAGTTTTCATGAACGCCCAAAGTCTTATCGAGTTTTAATTCTTCAATAAAATTTAATATAGCCTCAGAATTGAATTTTAAATCTGGAATAGAGATATATTTTTCGAAAACGGCACCGATACTTTTGTAATATAAAGATTCAAAAACATTTAAGTTGATGGGCATACTTTGCATCAGCTCATAAGAATTTATGTTGAAATATTGCAAGACTTTCTCAACATACATTTTGTGTAAAATAGGTTTCGGGTTCACAATGTTCAATTCTTTGATCGAAGCATCTCGTGTCGCATGCAGAATAGCTTTGGCAACAAAATCGACAGGAACGATATTTAACCCACTTTTTTTATCAATCCATATTCTAAAATTTCCCCGAGATTTTGAAGCATTTTTAAATAAAAACATCGCCCATGAATAAAACACGTCGTATTTGGGTGTTTCATAAAACGGCTTATGAATGAGTCTTCCACAAATGATGCTGGGTCTTAAAATCTGAGGGCTGATTTGTTTGGATTCGCAATAGTGCCTAACAAAAGTTTCACTCTGGTATTTAGATTCTTCGTAAGCATTTCTAAATTGTGTAACATTGTAATGTGATATAGAATCGTTGACTTTGACATCTTGTATCCCAAAAGAATAGGCGGTGCTTATGTACGCAAAATGTTTTACACTTTTTGGTAATTCGGCTAGCAGATGTTTTGTTACCAAAAGGTTTTCCCGATATACTTTTTCCTTTGTATGATTTGTATGCGACAAGCTGGTTGAGCCTGCACAATGGATCACATAATCAAAACAATATGACTCTAAAACTTCTTTTTTAATGTCATTTAAGTCAGAATCGATAACAGTAATGTTTTGAAAGATTTCTTGGATTGAAAATTCCTTTAAAAAAGCCGGACTGGATTCATGTTTAAGAATGTCTACAACACGTTCTTGAGCCGATTTTTCTTTACTTCTTACGATCAAATAAAGATGGTCGGAATAGTTTTCGTGAAAAGACTTATAGATCCATTCGAATAGAATGTGGCTGCCAAGAATTCCAGTTCCACCTGTTAATAAACAATTATTCATAAGCTAATTGTAAAGTCGCCAAATGTACAAGAATTCTTTAACTAAGCAGCAAAATAGATTTGTTGTAACTAATCAGTATCGTTCATTCTTTTAGTTATCTGATTATCAAAACTTAAAACTTAACCGCTAGGAGCGCAATGAAAATACGCAAGGATCGCTGAGAGCTCATATTCAACAGTTTAGCTCTTTGTGACCTTTGCGAAAACCTTGGCGGTCATAGCGGTTAAAATAACCTAAGCCTTGGTTTCCAAAAGATTGAAAAGTTAATATCGGACTGATTAGTTACGATTTGTTCAGTGATTTTTCAATTTGCAAACAAAAATCTGTTTATCAGAGTCTTTTGTGAATTTTTCCTCCTTAAAATTCCCAAACTTATGAGCGATTCTAAAGCCATTCCAATTTAAATACGCGTCAAGTTCTTGAGGAAAATACATGCGCATGTCCAAATTTTGAACCGAATCGAATTGACCATTAATGTAATAATGCCAATCGATACGATTTATTTGAGAATCGCTTTCATAAGTCATGATTTCCTTAATCTTAATTACTCGTCCATCATCAGTCTGGTAATTGCTTATTTCTTTTAGATGTGTTCCGCTTTCGGCAATAAACTGAATGTTTGGATTAAAACAGTCAAAAATAAAAATGCCATTTTCTTTTAAATGCTTTTTGACAGATTGGAATGTCTTAAAAAGATCACTATTTGAATAGAGATGATGTATCGAATTAAATGGAATGAATATGATATCAAATTGATCATCGAGTTGAAAATCCCGCATATCTCCTAATTTAAAATCGATATCCAGTTGAGCCTCTTTCGCCTTCTTTTTAGCCTCAGTGAGCATTGTTTCTGTAATGTCTAAGCCAGTAATATTTAAATTTGCTTTAGCTAAAGGTATTGTTAATCTACCTGTGCCACAGCAAAGCTCGAGTATTTTGGCATTGTTATCTGGTGAAAGCCATTTTTTGTAAAATTCCAGGTCGGACATGTCAGTATTCATGCCATCGTAGATTTTAGCATCGTATAAGAGTTGCCCTACTTTGTATGTTATGCTTTTCAATTGCATGTCGTTTTAATACCATTTATAACTTGAAATTACCCAGATAAATGGCACTTTTTTCCTTTCTACCGCAAGATATAAAAGAAACCATAGTTTAGAATCTCGTATCAATAGAAAATTTTATTTCAAAACATTTAAGGTTCAAGAGCTAGTGGATATATTTCTTTTAATGCTTAAAAAACGCAATAGAAAGTGTAAATTAAGTGAGAGAGGGGTCATATCCATCATGGTCTTTTTTCATTTAAAAGGCTATTGATGTCTAAAACATTTTTACGTTCATTATGTGCAAAAACATATGAGATCTGAGTTTCCGGAAAGGGTATCCTATAATCGATTTGTGGAATTACAAAGTAAGTCTGTATTGCCTATGCTGGTATTCTTACAAACTTGTTGTTTAAGTAAATGTTCTGGGATTTCTTTTTTGGACTATACAGTTTTAAAAGCATGTCATTACAAGAGAGAAAAACAAAATAAAGTCTTTAAAGGTACTGCAACTAAAGGACGTGGAACTATAGGATGGTTCTTTGGTTTTAAACTCCATATTGTAATTAATGAACGTGGTGAAATTATTGATTTTCTAATTACTCAAGGCAATGTCGATGATAGGCAACCGGTTAAAGACAAAACCTTTCACGATAAAGTTTTTGGAAAAATATTTGCCGATAGAGGTTATATAGGACATGATCTTTTTGAACAACTATTTGTTGATGGTATTCATTTAGTGACTAGAATTAGAAAAAAAATGAAAATGCATTGATGCATATTTATGACAAAATAATGCTTAGAAAAAGAGCTGTCATTGAAAGCGTAAACGACATCCTCAAAAATCAATGCCAAATTGAACACACCAGACACAGAAGTTTTGACAACTTTATAACTAACCTAATCTCTGGTTTGATTGCTTATGCTTTTTACCTTACTAAACCCAACATTAACATCGATAACTTTCAAAGAATTGACTAATCCTTAGGTCGAACTCACGTTATTTTATAAAATCTAGACTTTATTCAAATTAATTGAGTTTACAACATTTTATCTTATAAAGTTATTATATAATGTAGTGTTATGTAAAATATAAGAAATAAATATAATAAATTATGAAAAAAAATATTTCATTGAATTAATTTTGACCTCCCAATCTTAAATTATTTGCTATGAAAAATTTCAATAAAAAATTTTTAAAATTAAAATTGTTTATAATAGTTGTTCTTTTGTTACCTATGTTTATTACAACATCTTGTAATCAAGTGCAAATGAAGACAATGGATAACCCTATTCAAGTAGAAATTGTTCAATTAAATAAATATGAAGATGCGATAAGCTTCAATTTGAAGAAAAGTAATGATAGTCTTGTATTTGCAGTTTTATTTAAAGATCAAGTCAATAACTTCAAAGAATTAAAAAATGAATTAGTTGTTGAAAATATTTTGGAAATTAATGGCACTATTAACTTTTATAATACTAAAGAATACACAAACAAATTTTTTGATATTAATTCAACACAAGAAAAAATTCAAATGATAACAATATCTGATATTAAAATAATACAATAATCAAAAAAAACCTAACATGTATAACACAAGTAAATGTTGCTTGTGTTTTGCATGTAAATTAAAATTGTTTTGGCAGTCAGTCATAACTAATTCTGCAATTACATCCACTACGCTTGTTTCGAGTAGAGGAGAGGTTTCGCAAAGCTGATGATATTTGTGAGATGCTAATTCTCTTAAAATTCTTAGTATGATTTTACCACCTTTAACCCGGGTTACAATCTCGTTTCAATAGATAATTTTGTTTAAAACATTTACAGCTCAAAAGCTGCTGTATATATTTCATTTATCAAAAAAAACACGAACCCTTTATTGAGTTCGTGTTTTAATTTAAAATGAGAATCAATTAAGCGTCTGCTTTCACCAATTCTTTGATTTCGTCCACAACAGTTGGATCGAGTAGAGTAGAAGTATCTCCAAGTTGGTTGTATTCGTGAGCAGAGATTTTACGCAAAATTCTTCTCATAATTTTTCCACTTCGAGTTTTAGGCAAACCACTTACAAAATATATTTTGTCCAGTTTGGCGATTGGGCCAATTCTATCCGTAATCAGTTGATTTACTTCTTTACTAACATTGGTATGATCTCTAGATTCTCCTGTGTCTTTTAATGTAATATATCCACAAAGGGCATTTCCTTTTACATCGTGTGGGAATCCGACAATGGCAGACTCTGCAACAGCATTGTGCTCGTTGATGGCATCTTCGATTGGTGCTGTGCCTAAATTATGTCCAGAAACAATGATTACGTCATCCACACGTCCAGTAATTCTATAGTATCCAACTTCGTCTCTTAAAGCGCCGTCACCTGTAAAATATTTGTTCTCATAAGCAGAAAAATAGGTGTCTTTGTAGCGCTGATGATTGCCCCAGATGGTTCTTGCCATCGATGGCCAAGGGTGTTTGATGCATAATCGTCCATCGACTTGATTACCATGTATTTCTTCACCGTTTTCATCCATTAAAGCAGGTTGTATGCCAATAAATGGTAGAGTAGCATAAGTTGGTTTTGTAGGTGTAGAAAATGGAATTGGTGTAATCATAATTCCGCCAGTTTCGGTTTGCCACCAAGTATCTACAATAGGGCATTTCTTTTTCCCTACATTGTCATTATACCAATGCCAAGCTTCTTCATTGATAGGTTCTCCAACCGAACCGAGAACTTTAAGGCTTGATAAATCGTATTTTTCAACTAGCTCAGTACCGTGTTTTGCCAATGCTCTTACTGCAGTAGGTGCGGTATAAAACTGATTGATTTTGTGTTTTTCTACAATTTCCCAAAAACGTCCAAAATCTGGATAACTCGGTACGCCTTCGAACATAACTGTTGTGGCGCCATTTGCTAAAGGACCATAAACAATATAACTATGTCCTGTTATCCAACCAATATCTGCCGTACACCAATAAATATCATCTTCTCTGTATTGAAATACATTTTTAAAGGTGTAAGCCGTATAAACCATGTATCCAGCGGTTGTGTGCAACATGCCTTTAGGCATGCCTGTAGAACCTGAAGTATAGAGGATAAATAATGGGTCTTCAGCATCCATAATTTCTATTTCGCATTCGGAATCAGCTTCGTCCAATAGTGGTTGAAGCCATTCATCTCGTCCTTCTTTCATGTTAATTTCAGAGTCAATTCTTTTGGCAACGAGAACAGATTCTACACCTGGGCAATCTTCTAAAGCTTCGTCTACTATTCCTTTTAAGTCAATGGTTTTTGAACCGCGATAAGAGCCGTCCGAAGTTAGTACCATTTTAGCATCGCAATCTACTATTCTAGTGGATAATGCTGTAGACGAAAAACCAGCAAACACAACGGAATGAACAGCGCCAATTCTTGCGCAAGCCAAAACAGAAACTGCCAACTCGGGAATCATAGGTAAGTAGATGCAAACACGATCTCCTTTTTTAATACCTCTAGATTTTAAGACGTTAGCAAATTTGCAAACTCTGGTATGCAATTCTCTATACGTTATTTTTTCTGCAGGCTCATTTGGATCGTTTGGTTCGAATAAAATGGCTGTTTTATCTCCTTTTGACCATAAATGACGATCTATACAATTTTCGGTAATGTTGAGTTTAGCACCTTCAAACCATTTAATTTCTGGTTTTGTAAAATCCCAACTCAGGACGTTGTCCCAACGTTTTTGCCATGTAAAATGTTCCTCTGCAACTTCTTCCCAAAATGAGGCAGGATTTCTTACTGACTTTCTATAGACCTGAAAATATTCTTCAAAGTTTTTGATGTGATAATTACTCATAATGATATTGAATTAAAATGTTATTTTTTTACTATTGATTTTGTTGATACTATTAATACTGTTGATGCTGTTGATGCTGTTGATACTTTTGTCGCTTTTGATTATGTTGTTAAAAATTTATTTATAACCAAAATACTACCAAGTCCTTAATTTGAGCTGCTGGCGTGTATTCCAATTTGATGTGCTTTATAAACTTCTTCAATTTCAGCGATGATGTTTACATCGTCTATTGTTGAAGGTATATTGTATTTTAGGTCGTCAGAAATATTTCTTAGCAATTTACGAAGTATTTTTCCTGATCTTGTTTTTGGCAAACGTTTTACAACATAAACATCTTTAAACGAAGCGACGGCGCCAATTTCATGTCGTACTTCCTGAATAATTTCCTTAGAAATAGTGGTTTCATCATAAGTTTCACCTGATTTTAAAACCACTAGACCTAAAGGTTTTTGACCCTTTAGCTCGCAATGTACTCCAAACACGGCACATTCGGCAACTGCTTTATGGCTAGCAACAACTTCTTCCATTTCTGCTGTCGATAGTCTATGACCAGCCACATTGATAATGTCGTC
>JAUIFC010000108.1 GCA_030429455.1 Bacteroidia bacterium
TCACATTTTTATATTGTAGGAGATTTTATTCAACAACGTTGGGTTCATTATTGTATTTCGTATTTTGGAATTTTGTTTGATTTGTTGATTGTTCCTTTATTGTTATGGAAAAAGACAAGAAATTTTGCTTTTTACATCAGCATATTCTTTCATCTATTTAATAGTGCTATTTTTCATATCGGTATATTTCCATTTATGTCCTTGGCTTTTACCGTATTCTTTTATCCAACAAAGTTAATTAGAGATAGATTTTTAAAATCGAAGCCCTATTACAACGACAACAAACTTATCATTCCTAAATACCATAAGGCATTAACAGGTTTTATTGCAGTTTGGCTTTTTATCCAATTTGCCTTACCATTAAGACATTGGTTTATAAAAGGAGATGTATTATGGACTGAAGAAGCACATCGTATGAGTTGGCGCATGATGTTAAGGTTAAGAAGCTCAATGACCAGTATAAAAATTTATAACAAAACCACTGGTAAAAAAATATATGTCAATAAAGACAATTATTTAACTAAGAAACAACAAAAAATGTTGTCTAAGCCAGATGGCATCTGGCAATTTTGTCAACGGTTAAAAGCGGAATATGCCGAAAGAGGAGAAGAAATTGAAATTTATGTCAATGCTAAAGTCAGCATTAATGGCGGAGAGTTTAAACCTTTGATTGATAAAAAGTTTGATATGGCAACAGCAGAATGGGATTATTTTTTTCATAATGAGTGGATTTTATTACATGATAATGAATAATAACATTTTGTTTTAGAAAAGTTGGCGATTTAGAAGCACGAATCTTTGGTTTAAGCACAAAGTATGATGCGAGCTGAACCCCTTGAATTTAGTACCATTTAATGTTCACTCCATATAATTAAAAAGTCTGTTTTTACTTACAAATAGTAGTTGATGCTTTTCAATAAATGACATTTTTTTAAAATTTAAAATGGTTTTATAAACAGTTGCATTTTAGTAGGATATGAAATCATCAACATATTCTATCATCTATTGGATTGATTTTTATCAAATTTCAATTTAGTATGATTGATTAATGAGTAAATTTTATATGTTTGTAACTTTGGTATTTAAAAAGAATGGAGTTTGAAACATAATTTAAAGCATCATATATAATTTATTACTAAAAATGTTTACTCAATTTTGGATATGATAAGGGTTATGGCAGTTTTATGTTTATTTATTACTTTATCTTCTTATGGTCAAAAAAAAGACAAAATAAAGAAGTCGGATAAGGTTAAGAATGAGTTGCCTGTTTTTTATCCAAAAAATCTAATTTTCTTAGCAGGTCAAACAGTAATAACTCCTTCTGGTTGGGGTGCAGCAAACAATACCGTATTTTCTGGAGCAACTGTAGTCACAAGACAAATATACACTGACGAGCCTGATGGAACTATGGTTTTTGGCGTTGGATTGGGTAATCAATTTAAAACGTTGGGCTTAGAACTGTCAACTAGAATGAATGACATTTCAACACAAGGCGAATATAGTTATGCTGTAAAAGCACATAGGTATTTGGGTAAAGGAACATCCGTAGCTGTTGGTGCTATGCATTTATTCCCTGCACCAACAACAGATGGTATTCAGAGTTATTATGTTTCATTAAGTCATGCTTTACAGTTTATACCATCAAAAATCCCAGGTGTTTCTTTAATTAACCTTAATGTTGGTGTTGGAAATGGGATGTTTGCAAGAAAAAGTGCTTTAGATAGAATTGATGGAAAAGGGAGCAAAGGGACTTATGTGTTTGGCAGTTTGGCTTATAATTTGTTCTTAAATCATAGTTTAATAGCCGAATGGAGTGGCACAAATCTCCATATGGCAATAAATAGTAGACCATTTAAAAGATTTCCTTTTTTTTTAAAGGCAAGTTTTGTAGATTTGACAACTAATTCTGGCGACGGAGTTAGATTTGTACTATCGAGTTCGATAGCTTATACTTTTAGATAACACTTAATAAATTAAAAAATCAATCATCATCGCTAAAAATTTAAAACTATTAAAAATGAAAAATTTACTTTTTACTACTACGTTTCTGGTTTTTTATCTATTTAATCCCTTTAATGGATATTCACAACCACCTGGTTTTGACGACAACCTGACCGATAATCTAGCAGACCTTTCGTCTAGCTTTACGGATTTTAACAATGTATCTGCATTTATGAATTTGACTTTTACTTTAAAGAGCACACCGAATTCTTTTGAAGGTTCTGTACTAGTTGATGGAAATTGGACTAACTTGGATATCGATGTTGACATTGACAACTCAAGCGTTCTTAATTTCAATCGTACTTACAGCAGCATGGGAGAATTCAACAGATCTTTAGGAACAGGTTGGGTTCATAATTATGACATGCACCTTTTATCAAATGCAATTGGAGATATTTATTTTGTGGACAACATTGGAAGAAAAATACTTTTAACAAAAGAGAGAAAAGAAAATGTTTACACGCCACGACACAATGATTTTCCAAAATTATCTCAGAACGATGATAGTTCTTACGAATTAGTTACAGAGGAGGGCGACCAACTACAATTCAACAAGATTGGTAAACTTATTATGCTAAAAGATAATAATGGCGAAAAAGTAACATTGCAATATGACGATTCTGGCTATCTAACTCAAATAAAATCAGATAATGGTGAGATTTTAGAGTTAAAGAATGATGCCGATGGTAAATTAACACAAGTTATGGATAGTAATTCTGGTGTTACAAAATACAGTTATGATACAAATGGCAATCTTACTCAGATAAACTCTGCTGATGGCACTTCTACAACTTACACTTATGACAATAAGAACAATTTAACGTCGATTGTAGATGGTGAAGGAAATAAGCACGAATTTGCTTATGACAAAAAGAATAGAATGATACAAAGAGTTAACCCAAAAGGTGAAGTTCAAACTTTTTCTTATCCTAAATATTTAGGTATATTTCCAAGTAACATTCAAGTTGTAGAAAACGAGAAAGGTGAAAAATGGACATATAAAACTAATAAAGATTGGAGAATTACTGAGATAGAATACCCTGATGGATCTTCTAAAAAGCAGAAATGGGATAGATCTGGTAACCTTATTGAAGTAACAGAAAATTCTAGCGAAACTGAATAAGTTTTTAGCCACACTTTAATAAAGCTTATAAAATTTAGTAGCCCTGCATTTAATTATGTAGGGCTATTTTTGTGAGAATATGCTCTTTTTCTATTAGATGATGTTGTTTATTTTTATACCATTTGTAATTTGAAGTTACCGTAAAGAAATTGATGATTATTTTTTTTATACCAAAATACCTTTTCCATGTTTCATGCAAACATGGAAAAGGTGATTTTCTAGTTTAGGCTTAAAACCTGAGTTCAATAAATAATTTGGTTATAAAAAGTGGAATATCAATGTTTTACCTTTGTCAGGCTGAGCGGAGTCGAAGCTATACATAAATTTTAGATAAAAAAGCAACTTTCAACAACGCTCAGTAAGAAAAAATTCAATAAATCTAATATAATCATTTGAATATCAATAATATAATTGTCGAACTCAGGCTTAAAACAATTTTACAATTTGACCTTCGTCTTCTGCTGTGATTTCTTTTAATAATTTTCGTAAGCCTAGTTTGTTTACTTTATACACTTTGGTTCCTACAGTCCAGTTTTCATTTCGTTTGGCATTGGGCATCATTGGAAAGCCGTAACTAAAATTAGAGCCATCAGCCTTTGGCCCAATTACAAAAAAGTCATGTCGGTTGTTGGAGTTGTTTTTTATTTTAAATTGAATGTATTTGGCATTTTTGTTTATCAATTCATCTCTGTTTTCGTAGGCTAATACTTTTCCATCCTGTTTTGTTTTGACATCTAATTTTTCAGGCTTACTAACATAAAGTAATTTGCCTGTATTCGATACTTCACCTGTTAAACGAATTAAAGGCTTGACAATTATCGTACCTCGACTCCATAAATTAACGTTTATATTCTTAGCTTCTAATTCAGAGGCATCAATTTTTGAAAGTTCAGCAGATAAACGTAACTCATCCGTTTCACCTG
Organism: Bacteroidia bacterium; assembly: GCA_030429455.1. Classification (GTDB taxonomy): domain Bacteria; phylum Bacteroidota; class Bacteroidia; order Flavobacteriales; family Flavobacteriaceae; genus Psychroflexus. The sequence goes on from JAUIFC010000108.1 coordinate 4,048, forward strand.
AAATTTTTATATTCCCAATTGGGGCTAAGACATTTAGGCTTTGGTTGTTTACAATTATTCTTGTACTGTCATGTGTGCCTTGTTCTACACGTTTTAGATTCGGAGCGCCGATACTAATTTTCATCGCTTCCGAAGGTGAAATTCATTCAATTTGATCTAAATATAAAGTTCCATCAACAACTTCGCTTCTAATGTGCTGAAAAAGATTTTCATCTGTAGTTATGCTTAATACTTCTGCTATAGTTTGATCGATTGCAATTTCGGCATAGAGATTTATTTTTATGTTTTCTATCTTTTCAACATCAATCTGTTTGGTGGTAATGGTCTTGTTTCCTTTGATTTGTGCTAAACTTGTCATCCCGACAAATAGTAGCAAGAGTGTTATTTTTTTCATTGTTTTTGCCCTTAATCCCCGAAGGGAGACTTTTTCTGGGTAGTTTAAAATTAATAATTACTTATTTATAGATGTTTCAAAATTTAATTCATGTAGATCTTGAACAATATTTTCTCCTATTATCAAGTTTTTTAGAAGGTTGTTTTAATCCTTCTTCAACTCTCCGTCTGGGTCATTAAATTTGGCACGATACGTCATTTGTTCTGGTTTGTATTCGAATGAAATGCTTCTGTTGGGTTGGTCTTTCAATTCAAAGGAATTATCTTGATTTACAAATTTGAATTCGACCTCATTTTGTGCTGTGTAGAACTCGAAGTAGCCTTCGTAAATGCCATCACCATCTTTGTCTTCTAGAAGTGTTGTTTCTTCCCATGATAAAGGAAACTGTCCACGAATTCCTACATTTTTAGGTTGGTCTATGTCCCTCATGTCTAAGGAAATAATAACTGTTTTCTTATGTGCTTGTTGAACACAACCTAAAATACAAATGCATAAGCAAATTAATGTGATAAAGTGTTTTGTTGTCATAGTGATATAATGTTTTAAAGTTGTTTTGAAATGATATAATCCAAACCGAATCTTCCGCTTCCCAACATAAGGTTGTAAACCGAAACCCATAAAAATCCAAGTGCTGGAAGCATGCTCCATAATCCAGAATCCCATTTTTGCATAAAAACTGCAACTAGCATCGTACACATGATGAGAAAAGAAGCGACTCTCGTTTTTAATCCTAAAAGAAGAAATAAACCGCCAACGGCTTCGCTAAAAGCGCCCATCCAAGCAAAAAATATAGGAAACATCGCAAAGATTCCTCCATAATTGGCCACGTCTTCTGGAAACCAGACAGCCACTTCAAATAGATTTAGGTTTTGAGAATCGGCTGTCCATGGCATTCCAAATTTATCTGCGCCAAACATCGAGGTAAGCCATAACCCACAAAGAACTCGGGGAATAGCAAAAGTGAAATCAACCAACCAATTTTTCTGAATAACTGGCGTGATTATTAGTTTTAAGGCATGTTTTAATTGTTTCATCATGTTTAAAGTTTATAGAATTTGATAACTGATTTTTTGATGAAGCAAAGATGCCACGAAGCCAAGCCTTTTGAAGACTTAAATCATTTTAGAAGGTATTAAATACGATTTGAGACGTCTTATTTGATAAGTAACTTTTGTTTTTTTTATAAAATGAAAACAAATAACTTATTGTTTTACAGGCTGTTTAATTAGAAATATAAAAAAATTTGTCAACTTAAATGCTATTGTGCTAAATTTTGATTCTAAATTAGTCCAAAGGCTAATTGCTGTTGACTGAAACGCTTTTTAAATATTGTGTAGGGGTGTAATTGGTCAATTTTCTGAATACCCGATTGAAAGTTGCTTTAGAATTAAATCCACATTCTTCAGCAATACCTAACAAGGATAATTGTTGATGCTTTTCATTTTTAAGCATCTCCTTAAAAGCTTCCACACGGTAAGAATTCACAAAATCATTGAAGTTTTTATCAAAACCTGCGTTGATCGTTTCAGACAATTGAGCTCTACTCATACCTGCTTGTTTTGCAAAATCCTGAAGGTTGAGTTCGGGATTCAGATAAATTTTATCGTCTTCCATCAATTTTTTCACGATTTCCAAATCTTGGGTTGGAATGGTTTTTTCAGTATCACTTTCTTGATGTTCTGGAATGGCAATGCTTTCTGGTGTAAAAGTGAAATTTATTTTATTTAGTTTAGATGTATCTGTGAAAAAGCCTTTTATTCCTAAGTACAAGGTAGCCAATGCAACAAACAAATTAAGCCACCAACGTTGGACATAATGAATTTCTATATAGAACTGGCCTAAAATATCTTGAATTGTGCCATACAGAAAAAAAATACTAAAAATGATGAGGAAACTCAATATCCAGTTTAATTCAAGTTTATAGATATTCGAAAAATATTGTTTAATTTTTTTACGGTAATTATAAAATAGCTGAAAGGTAAATGCCAAAAATACCATCATATAAGAGGTCTCTAAAAACCACGAAATGTTTTGAACATATGCTTCATCCAAATGAATTTTTAAATAACCATTTTGAGTTTCCTTAAACCCTGTTTGCAAAGCATCGTAAGTGAAAATCGTTAGCCTGTAGGCAATAAACAAAAACAGAGGTACGAAAAACCAAAAATACTTTGATTTAAATCGAAAATTACTTTGTGTAATAGATTTGACGTATAAATAAATCAGAGGAGCAATCCCAAAAGAAATATTTATCAGAAAATAATTGATTTTTGTGGTTCGAAATTCATTATACCAACCCATGAAACCGAGGGTGTAACAGGTTTGAAAATAGCAGGTTAACAACAGTATTAAGGCCAAAAATAAGTCTGAATATGCTTTGTGTTTAACATAGCGATAGAACAATAATCCCACAAAAATAAGTCCTTGTAAAACAAGAATGAGCAGTGGTAAGCTATGTTGGTTTAAATCAGGAAACACGACATTTAAATAGAGGCTAAATTTAAACTGAATAATCCAAAACAATCAATAAGTGTTAATGGAATTAAGATTTAATTTTAGACATCATGTCCATCTAAATGCTTTATTTGTAGTGCTTCAACTGTATTAAATATGACGAAAGATCTAATTGATAGCAATAAAGGTTAAAGAAACATAGCATGAATAATGTTGTTGATAAATTCATCGTTTGCCTGTTTCATAAAGTTAGCGATCGTACATTTATTTGTATTTTTGAAAATTCATAAACAATCCATTTTTAATGATATCTTTCTTTAAAAATCAATCTTCAAAATATTTTGCTGTAGTTCATATCGAAGCTTTTTCTACAGAATCTTTACAAAAATTACAATGGTTATTTGGTAATGCAAAGCTGTATCTTCCAAAATCTTCCAAAAAGCGTTTTTTAGGTCCAAGAGCAAATATGGTTTCTCCATGGTCGACCAACGCTGTAGAAATCTCCAGAAATATGGGCATTGAAGGCATCTCAAGAATTGAAGAATTTTCACTAATTAATAAAGAAGATAGCTTTGATCCAATGCTTTTTCAAGCTTATAATGGTTTGGATGAACATATTTTTGACATCGACTTAAAACCTGCTCCGATTGAAGAAATTAGTGACATTCGAGCTTATAATTTACAAGAAGGATTGTCTTTAAATGAAGAAGAAATTAAATATCTAGAAGGCTTAAGCGATTCGATAAAAAGACCATTAACAGACGCCGAGGTTTTCGGATTTTCTCAAGTCAACTCTGAACATTGTCGTCATAAAATTTTTAATGGCGATTTTGTTATCGATGGAAAAGTCCAAAAGGAAAGTTTATTTAGCTTAATCAAAAAGACATCAAAGAAAAATCCTAACGAAATTGTTTCTGCATATAAGGATAATGTGGCTTTTATAAATGGGCCTAAAATCAATCAATTTTCGCCTAAAGAAGCAGACAAACCTTCGATTTACGAAAACCGAAGCATTCAATCTGTGATTTCTTTGAAAGCGGAAACTCATAATTTTCCCACAACAGTCGAACCATTTAATGGTGCTGCAACTGGAAGTGGTGGCGAAATTCGAGATAGAATGGCTGGAGGTCGCGGTTCCATTCCTCTAGCAGGAACTGCAGTTTACATGACATCTTATTCCAGAGTGAGTGAAAACAGACCATGGGAACATGGTTTCGAAGCTCGCAAATGGCTTTATCAAACACCTTTAGACATATTGATAAAAGCTTCCAATGGGGCTTCAGATTTTGGAAACAAATTTGGTCAACCTTTGATATGTGGTTCTCTTTTAACGTTTGAGCACCAAGAAAATCAGGAGAATCTTGGCTTCGACAAAGTCATCATGCTAGCTGGTGGCGTTGGTTATGGTTTGAAAAAGCAAGCTCAAAAAGGCCACCCAAAACTGAATGATCGGATAATTATTTTAGGTGGCGACAATTATAGAATTGGTATGGGTGGTGCTGCAGTATCTTCGGCGGATACAGGAAAACAAGATAGCAGTATCGAATTAAATGCTGTACAAAGAGCCAATCCAGAAATGCAAAAAAGAGTTTCGAATGTCATTAGAGCAATGGTTGAAGCGAACATAAATCCAATCGTTTCTATTCACGATCATGGAGCTGGTGGTCACTTAAATTGTTTGAGCGAATTGGTAGAAGATGTTGGTGGAAAAATTGATTTAGATAAACTTCCGATTGGAGACAAAACCTTGTCTGCGAAAGAGTTAATTGGAAACGAGTCTCAAGAACGAATGGGTTTGATTCTTTCTCCAGAAGATACAGAAAGACTAAGAATTATTGCTGAAAGAGAAAGAGCTCCTTTTTACGATGTTGGTGTAATTACCGAGGATCACACATTTGTTTTCGAAAGTGAAACAAATGGAGATAAACCGATGAGCTTGAAACTTGAGGATTTATTTGGAAATACACCAAATACCACCATGAAAGATGAGTCTCTTTCCAAAGTTTACGAAGATATTTCTTATGACAATGATCGGTTAAATGATTATTTACATCAAGTGCTTCAACTGGAGGCTGTTGCTTGCAAAGATTGGTTGACAAACAAAGTAGACCGTTGTGTTTCTGGTAGAGTAGCCAAGCAGCAAACTGTTGGAAAAATTCAACTTCCGTTAAACAATTGTGGTGTTGTAGCCTTAGATTATGAAGGTAAACATGGCATTGCGACTTCTATTGGGCATTCGCCTGTATCGGGTTTAATTGATCCTAAAGCAGGTTCTCAAAATTCTATTGCCGAAGCCTTAACAAACTTGATTTGGGCACCTTTGGACAAAGGATTGAAATCGGTGAGTTTGTCAGCAAATTGGATGTGGCCATGTAAAAACCCTGGAGAAGATGCGAGATTGTACGAAGCTGTGCAAGCTGCCTCAGAATTTGCCATAAAGCTAGGAATTAATATTCCTACTGGAAAGGATTCGTTGTCAATGAAACAACAATATGAAGACAAAGAAGTTCTTGCGCCAGGAACTGTAATTATTTCAGCAGCAGGTCATTGTGATGAAATCAAGAAAGTTGTTGAGCCAGTTTTACAGATTAATGGAGGAAGCATTTACTACATCAATTTTAGCCAAACAGAACCTGTTTTAGGAGGTTCTTCTTTTGCTCAAATCAATAACAAACTAGGAAAAGAGGTTCCATTTATAAATAATGAGAAATTCTTTAAAGAGGCCTTTAACGCCATTCAGGAGTTGATAAAATCGGATGCAATTCTAGCAGGACACGATGTGTCCTCAGGAGGTATCATCACAACCTTATTGGAAATGTGTTTTGCAGATCAAAATATATGTGCAGAAATCGATTTATCGTTTTTAAATCATCACGACGTCATAACGTCCTTATTTAATGAAAACGCTGGAATAATTTTCCAAGCTAAAGACGATGAAGCTGTTGAAAAATATTTTAAAAAGCAAAAACTTGAGATATTCAAAATAGGGAATTGTTCAAGAGGAAGGCAATTGAGAATAACTCATAAAAATGTGGAATACGATTTTGATATTGAAAAATTAAGAGATACTTGGTTCAAAACATCTTACGAATTTGAAAAAAATCAAACGCCTCAGGTTTTGGCGAAAGAGCGATTTAAGAACTATAAGAATCAACCTTTAAAATATGTTTTTCCTCAAAATTATAAGGGTAAAATTGGTGAATCAAAAGCTGAAAAACCAAAAGCAGCTATCCTAAGGGAAAAAGGTTCCAATTCAGAACGGGAAATGGCTAAAGCATTGGATTTGGCTGGATTTGAAGTTAAAGATGTTCATATGACGGATTTAATTTCCGGCAGAGAAAATCTTGAGGATATTCAGTTTTTAGCGGCTGTAGGAGGATTTTCCAATTCTGATGTGTTGGGCAGTGCGAAAGGCTGGGCAGGTAGTTTTCTGTATAACGAAAAAGCAAAATCAGCACTCTATAACTTCTTTAACAGAGAAGATACGCTTTCTTTAGGAGTGTGCAATGGTTGTCAATTATTCATCGAACTAGGATTATTGCATCCAAGTCATGATGAAAAACCAAAAATGCTACATAACGAATCTGGAAAGTTCGAATGTCATTTTACTTCAGTCGAAATACAGGATAACAATTCGGTTATGCTTTCTTCTTTAGCAGGTACAAAACTTGGAATTTGGGCAGCTCATGGCGAAGGGAATTTTAGTTTTCCGTACGAAAAAGAAAACTATAACATCGTTGGCAAGTATGGCTACGAAGGTTACCCATCGAATCCCAATGGCTCCCAGTACAATGCGGCCATGTTAACAGACGAAACAGGAAGACATTTGGTCATGATGCCCCATTTGGAACGTTCGATATTTCCATGGAATTGGGCTTACTATCCTAACGAAAGAGATGACGACAATGTCACACCTTGGTTATTGGCTTTCGAAAATGCCGCCAATTGGATTACCGATGGAAGTATTTCTAAACATAATGATTAGGTCAAATTAATGGAATATTTATTCGCGAGTCTAATTCTTATTTTGGGATTAGGTATTGGGTTTTTGGTTGGTAAGTATGTTTCTTCATTTTCGAAAAGTGCTGAAAAACAATTGCTGGAAGAACAAAATTCAGTCTTGAACACACAATTATCAGCTTTAAAAGTACAAATTGAAAGTCAAAAAGAAGAGTATAAATTTCAACTTTCAAAAATTGAAAACGAAAGAGAAATCATAAGAGACCAGAAAGATAACATTCAGAATCAACTCACAAAAACACAAACTGAATTTGATAATCTTCAAAAAAAACAAGCATCTCAAAAAGAAGAAATTGAAAATCTTCAAGTAAAATTTACCAAAGAGTTTGAAAATTTAGCCAATAAGATTTTAGACCAAAAATCTCAAAAGTTCACCCTTTCTAATAAGGAAAATATTGAGCAAATTTTAAATCCTTTGAAGCTAAAAATTAAGGAATTTGAAGATAAAGTCGATCAAACTCATAAAGAAAATATTGGCATTCATTCTTCCTTAAAACAACAAATTGTCGATTTGAAAGATTTGAATAGGCAAATGAGTAAGGAAACCCTTAATCTTACAAAAGCGCTCAAAGGAGACAGCAAAACTCAAGGCGATTGGGGAGAAACCCAACTTGAGACTATTCTCGAAAAGTCTAACTTGGTTAACAATATACACTACACAAAACAAGGCAGTTACAGAGATGACGAAGGAAAACTGAAGAAGCCAGATTTTGTCATCAATTTACCAGAGAATAGGAATTTGATTATAGATTCCAAGGTGTCTTTAACGGCTTATGAAAAGTATTTTTCAGAAGAAAATGAAGAAAAGCACATTGAAAGCATTCGAAAGCATATCAAAGAGTTAAGTTCAAAACGATACGAACAGCTTTATGGTATCAATTCTCCAGATTACGTTCTGATGTTCGTGCCAACAGAACCTGCTTTGATTCTGGCGTTAACACATTACAATAATTTGTATTTGGAGGCTTTAGACAGAAATATTGTTTTGGTTTCTTCTTCAACACTATTAGCCACATTAAGTACTGTCGCATCGATTTGGCAACAGGAAAACCAGAAACGAAATGTGCTCGAAATTGCTAGACAAGCTGGTGCGCTATATAACAAATTTGAAGGTTTGTTAAAGGACTTGATCAATGTTGGAAACAAACTAGACAATGCTAAAACAAGTTATTCTGATGCTATGAATAAATTGAGCAGTGGACGTGGAAATCTAATCATTAGTGTAGAAAAGCTAAAAAAATTAGGCGCTAAAACTGAAAAAAGCTTGCCATCAAAATTAATCGACAGGGCTTCTCAAGATGAATAAAAAAGAACATAAAACAAATTCGTTGTTCGAAAATATTTCTATAAATGTCATTATTCCAGCGTATAACGAACAGGAATCCATCGGAAAAGTTATCCGTGACATTCCCGAGTTTGTTGACGAAGTTATTGTTGCCAATAACAACAGTTCTGACAATACCCATATAGTTGCCGAACAAGCTGGTGCAACTGTTGTTTTCGAACCCCAAAAGGGCTATGGCTTTGCTTGTCTAAAGGCCATGAAACACATTTCTGATAAAGAAAAAAAACCAGATATTATTGTCTTCTTAGATGGAGATTACAGTGATTATCCAGAAGAACTTACTAAACTAGTGAAGCCAATAATTAACGATGATTATGATTTTATCATTGGTGCAAGAACCAAAAATCTAAGAGAAAAAGGTTCGATGACATTTCCTCAAATTTTCGGGAATTGGTTAGCTACTTTTCTAATGAAAATAATCTACAAGGCTAAGTTCTCAGATTTAGGGCCTTTTCGAGCTATCAAATATGAAAAATTACTAGCACTTCAAATGCAAGACAAAACCTATGGTTGGACTGTAGAAATGCAACTTAAAGCCTTGTCTCATAAACTAAAGTACAAAGAAATCCCCGTAAACTATCGGAATAGAATCGGGGAATCAAAAGTTTCTGGTACAATAAAAGGAGCTGTAATGGCAGGAATTAAAATCCTGACTTGGGTTTTTAAGTACGCAGTAATAAAGAAATAATTTATTTGATAGGAATTTCGATGTAAGTATCGTCCCAACCTAGTAGCAGGTCATAGCCGTCATTTTTCTTTTTGCTTGTGATCGAAAATGTTTCAACATTGGCAGCCGTAGTTTTCGAATCCACTTCAACTCTTGCAACATCGTTTTCTTCCTTATACCTATAAGCGCCC
>JAUIFC010000109.1 GCA_030429455.1 Bacteroidia bacterium
GCTGTTGATTTTTTCATTTGAAATACCATTAAGTTTTTTCAAACTACTTAAAGAATCTCCGAAATACACGCCTGAAAATAAGGTGCCTAAAAAATAGGTATTCTCACTTTTGTGAATACTCGTGCAATTGAGTGCATTTTTTAATTCTTCATTTTTCAATACATCATTTATATTTTGAAAGCCAGTGGTTTCGGTAAGTTCTACAACGCCGCCACTAGCAGTTGTCACCCATACCACCTTATTTTTGTCTTGATGTATGCTTAAAATAGTGCTGTAATTTCCTGATATTCTATTTTGCGAATCTGCTAAAAGATTAACTTTAGAAAAAACGGATAAGTCTTTACTGCTGCGATACAATCCATTGCCCCAAGTGCCTATCCATATTCTATTTTGTTGATCTAATAATAGGCGTTTAGAAAAATTACTTTTCACGCCTTTCGTGTCTATATCCTTTATAGACTTAGTGTATTGGTCGAAGTAGTACAATTTTTCAGTATTTCCTGTCGTCGAAATCCAGATTCTCAGTCTAGATTCGTCTGGTAGGATGTCATTAACTTGTTGGTTAAATCTAAAAAGTTTTAAATCATTGTCTTTTATATTATACCTCAACAAATTTACGCCTGAGCAAAACCAAATGTTATTATTAAAATCAAGTTTTAAACTGTTAACGGGTTCATTATAATTAAAATGTTTGACCAGTTTATCTTCTTTTGGATTTATTAAAAAAACTCCATTTTTCCATGTGCCAATCCAAATATTGCCATCGGCATCTTGAGTGATAGAGGTCACTCTAATAGCACCTTGGCGGGCAAAATCTATAAGGCTGTTATAACTCTTTGTATAATTGGTTTTAGTGTTTAAAAACGACAACCCACCACTTTTGGTTCCTATCCATAAATTGGAATCCTTGTCGATAAAAAGGACTTCAATATTTTCATTTAATAAGCCTGGAAAGGCAGCGTTTGGTTTAATATTTTCAAAATCGTAGCCGTTGTACTTTGTAATTCCATTTTCTGTCCCAATCCATTTTAAATTAAGGTGATCACTTACCAAAGAAGTAACATAGTTATGAGATAATCCGTCTTTTACAGTTATAAAGTCGACTACATAATTTTCTTCATTTTGAGCACTTGCAAATCGTGTAAAGCAGAGACAAAAACAAAGCAATAGGTAAGTTTGGAAAGTGCATTTTGCCATCTAACAAAAATTTTAATGGAAAGATATAAAATATCTAGAAAAGAAAAGCTATTCGACCATATTTGACCTTTCATTGAACTTATTGTTCCTCTAATTGAAAGCCATTAGAAATAATTTTACTAAAATTTAAAATAGTTCTATTATTTATGAATGCTATCAAAAAAATATTGAAGCTCTTTTTATTAATTGTTCTACTTTTTGCATGTAAGGATAATTCAAAAGAAAATAAAACTCCAACGTCATTAACACCTGAGGCAAATTATCCTAACATCGTTTTTATTTATTTGGACGATTTAGGCTATGGTGATTTAAGTTCTTATGGTGCTAAAGAAATTCAAACGCCACATATTGATAAATTGGCAAATGAAGGCGTGCAATTTATGAAAGGCTACGCTTCTTCTGCGACATGCACGCCAAGCCGATATGCCTTACTAACGGGGACTTATCCATGGCGAAATAAAAATGCGAAAATCTTGCCAGGAACAGCACCATTGGTTATAGATACCACAACATACACCTTGCCAAAACTTCTAAAAGACAAAGGCTATGCGACAGCGGTTGTGGGAAAATGGCACTTGGGATTAGGAACTGGAGCAACGAATTGGAATACAGAGATTAAGCCAGGGCCAAATCAAGTAGGATTTGACTACAGCTACATCATGGCTGCTACTCAAGATCGAGTGCCAACAGTTTACATCGAAAACTCTAAAGTGAACAATCTCGATGTCAATGATCCTATAAGTATAGACTATAAAAATAACTTTGTAGGCGAACCTTCTGGTCTTGAGAATCCAGAACTTGTAACCATGAAAGGGGATAAACAACACAGTAATACCATTGTAAATGGAGTGCCTAGAATTGGCTATATGAAAGGCGGTATTTCCGCAAGATGGATAGATGTGGATATGGCTGAACACTTTTTAGAAAAAGCAAAAGACTATATTAAAACTCAAAAAACTAATGATTCTCCCTTCTTTTTGTACTATGCCATGCAACAGCCACATGTGCCTCGCATACCGAATCCCAAATTTGTAGGCAAATCTGGAATGGGGCCGCGAGGAGATGTAATTCTGGAAGCAGATTGGTGTGTAGGTGAGTTTATTAAAACATTGGAAGCAGAAGGCCTTTTAGAGAATACTTTAATTGTTTTTTCTAGTGATAATGGACCTGTATTGGATGACGGTTATGAAGACCAAGCTGTCAAATTATTGGGGAATCACGATCCTAGTGGGAATTTAAGAGGAGGAAAATATAGCCTCTTTGAAGCGGGAACAAGAGTTCCATTTATTACATATTGGAAAGGAAAAATTCAACCTAGAAAATCCCAAGCTTTAGTTTCTCAAATTGACCTTTATAATTCTATTGCCAAGCTTGTGGATAGTGAGGCTAGAACAACTGATGCTGAGGAACTGCTTGATGTTTTTTTAGGAAACTCAGAAAAAGGAAGAGATAATCTAATTATTGAAGCGACGTCTAGAACAGCTTACAAAGAAGGTGATTGGGTGTTGATTCCACCATATAAAGGGCCAAAAGTATTTAAAGGTAAAAATATTGAAACCGGTAATGCAAATCAATTTCAGTTGTATAATCTTTCAGCAGATGCAAAACAACAACAAAATTTGGCCAAAATGGATACCATCAAACTTAATGAAATGATAACCAACTTTCGGCGCATAAGAGGTAAAGACTATGCCAACACCTCTCAGCCAAATTTTAAAAATTAAAATGTGAAGAATTTTCTTTTCCTCTTGTTGTGTATTAATGCGTCTATTTGTTTTGGTCAAGATTTGGAGTGGACTGGAAACGCTGGGAATTTGGATTTTTTTGATGAGAATAATTGGTTGGACATTGTCTCAAACACGATTCCTCCTGCAAATAGTCTGATTGCAGATATGCCAATTGATTTAAATTTGAAGATTCAAAATACCACTCAATCTATTTTTGCTAACGGCACAATACATCTTGGCACCGGGAGTTTGACACTTATTGAAGCTAATTTGTCAGCACATAGCCTAGAAAATGGAACCATTACACTAGGCGAAGAGGCTTATTTGACCTTAAGCTCTGCTTTACCCATTTTGGGAAATGCGCAATTCAATTTCACATCTTCCAACGCTTGGTTAAAAACTGAAGATTTAAAACCATCGGAAGTCGATGCTAATTACCTGGATAGTTTTAAAGTAAATCAGCAAAATGCCGTGTATCAAAGTAATATGCGTTTAGACAATTTCTACGCTGAAGGTTGTATTATAAGACCTCAGAATTTGAGCAATCCACTGACTATATTTTCTCAAGAAAACTATGACGGTGTTTCTTCAACTATTGCAGTAGATACAGTATTTAGTGCAGATAATATTCCTGGCGGTTTGAATAATTCAATCAATTCATTTCAATTAAAAAAAGGTTACATGGTTACCTTGGCTGTTAATGCCGACGGGACAGGAATGAGTAAAAATTACATTGCTTCCGAAGAAAATTTAGAAATAACCAAACTTCCAAAATATTTAAGAAATAGCATTTCATTCATACGCGTATCACCTTGGAATTGGGTAAATAAAAAGGGCAAAGCAAATGCATCGACTACTGTTCAAGAGGATATGGACAATGCTTGGTTTTACAATTGGAACAGAAATTTAAATTCGTCATTTGCAGTGGAATATGTGCCCATGTCTTGGGGTGCTGGAGGAGCCAACGACGATGCTGATATTGCCTTATACCAAAGTAAATATAAAGCAACACATGTTCTTGGTTTTAATGAAAGTGATAATTGCAATGGGCAATCTGGACAATACAATAATTTGTGTCAAGTCGATGTGGCAGTTGGCTATTATCGAAATCTGATGAAAACAGGTTTGAGATTGGTCTCGCCAAGTGGACGTGAAAATGCTCCTTTTGGATGGTTAAAGGATTTTTATGATAAAGCCAATGAAGAGGATGTTAGAATAGATGTAATTGGAGTGCATTGGTACGATTGGGGCTCAAACCCTCAAAATTCTCCAAATGCCAATCCCAACGCTGTCTTTCAGAGATTTGTAACGTATCTACAAAATGTGTATGACCTCTATGGATTACCCATTTGGATTACAGAGTTTAATGCAAATCCAAACCGAACTGGCGCTGTAAATTTTCAATTTATGCAATTAGCATTACCATATTTGGAAAGTTTGGATTACGTAGAACGCTATGTATGGTTTGAGCCAAATTCTGGTGTAGCAGATTACTACGATAGCAATACCAATTTAACAAATGTTGGTACATTGTATAAAAATCAGGTTTCCACGCCATCAATTTCAATACCGACTGTTTCTGCAAATAGCAATTTGGACAATTACGCGCAATTGCTCGATCCAACAGGAGAAAACCTTTTGGTCAATGGTTTTTTTGAAACCCAAGACCTCACAGGGTGGAACGGAAGTAATATAGCCATATTAAACAACGCTTTCGATGGGGAATCCTCTGGGCGCATTATGGCAAATCCTGGCATGTTATACCAAGATGTAGAAGTAGAAGGTAATACCATTTATGATTTGTCTTTTTATACCAAATGGTATGTTCCGCCTAATAATCCGATTGAAATCAAAATACTAAATGCAGACACAGGTGCTATTATTGCTAGTCAAATGATGGGAACGAGCACGTCATGGAATCTAGTTGGTATGCAATTTACGACTCCTTCCAATGTCAATACAATAAGAGTTTTAATTGAAAAAGGTAATAATCCGGGCTGGTTTATAGATAATGCAATCCTTCTTAAAAATCAAACGCTCTCAACCCAAGTATTTCATAATACATTTAATGTTGAAGTTTATCCAAATCCAACTCATGCCAAGATAAATATTGAATCGATTGAGGAAATTGATAGATTTGAAGTATTTGACATGCATGCTAGAAAAGTACATCAAAACCTCATTTTGGATTCAAAATCCATAGACTTAAGTACTTTGAAAAAAGGATTTTATGTTCTTAGGTTATACTCGACAAAAGGTCAAGTATTCAACAAGAAAATAATAGTAAACTAAAAAAAGAATGAGTTTTAGAATTAATTTATTTGAATCTAGTAACATAAAGGCTAACAAGTTCATCTCGAATTCTGTTTTAGTTTGGCCCTTTATTATTAGTTTTTTACTCTATTTTCTTTTTAATAACAGTTCCCAAGAGCAAACCGTCAAGCACAATAGTCAGAAGCCAAATGTTGTGTTTATCATGGCAGATGATTTAGGTTATGGTGATTTAAGTTGCTATGGGCAGGAAAAATTTTCAACACCCCATATAGATAAATTGGCAAAAGAGGGTTTACTTTTTAAACAGGCTTACGCTGGTTCTACAGTTTGTGCACCTTCTAGAGCAACGCTTCTCACTGGTTTGCATACAGGGCATACACAAGTTAGGGGTAATAAACCCTATCATAATGGACAATTACCTTTAAAAAAAGGGACATTCACCATAGCAGAATTGTTTAAAAGAAAGGGATATGTCACAGGGGCATTTGGAAAATGGGGATTAGGCGGATCTGGTACAACTGGCGATCCTCTTCATCATGGGTTTGACCATTTTTTTGGTTATCTCGACCAGCGATTGGCTCATCATTATTACCCTTATTATTTATGGGAAAATGAAGAATTAATAACTTTGGAAGCAAATCAAGGATTAGATAAAGGCCAGTACGCACCAGATTTAATCCATGAAAAAGCACTAGAATTTATAGAAGAAAACAAAGCGTCTCCTTTTTTCTTGTTTTATCCAACCATATTGCCGCATGCAGAATTATTAGCACCTCAAAATGAGATAAATAAGTACGTGTCCCAATTCAAGAATGATACGCCCTTCAAAGGTGTTGATAGCGGTAAAGACTACAAACAAGGAAAATATGGTTCGCAAAAGCATCCCAAAGCGACATTTGTGGCAATGCTAAAAAAATTGGATACCCATGTTGGCGAACTGGTAGAACAAGTAAGACAACTTGGGCTAGAAGACAATACTATATTTGTGTTTACATCCGATAATGGTCCTCATAAAGAAGGTGGAGCGAACCCGGATTTTTTTAATAGCAGTGGAAATTTACGGGGACTTAAAAGAGATTTGTTTGAAGGCGGTATTAGAGTGCCACTGTTATTTAAATGGAAAGGCAAAATAGAACCAAATACAACTACAGATTTAATTTCAGCTAATTGGGATATGATGCCAACGTTTGCAGCTATTACAAATTCGAATTTAAAGAACACTGTTGACGGCATCTCCATTTTACCAACACTTACAGGCGATAAGACTGAACAAAAGGAACATGAATATTTATACTGGGAGTTTCATGAAAAACAAAAAAAGCAAGCCATTAGAAAAGGCGACTGGAAGTTAGTTGTTCAGTTTGCCAAAAACGAATCTGAATACTTTTTATTCAATTTAAATAAAGATCCTTATGAAAAAAATAACCTGGCACATGACCATCAAGACGTTTTTAATCAGTTAAAAAATTTGCTCCAAAATGCAAGAACACCTTCAGAAGAGTTTAGGTTCAATTTTAAATAATAAGATTTGTTTATTAGGGTTGTCGCTGTTTGTCTTTGCTTGTCAAACAAAAACACAACCCGAGACACCTAAATTAAACGTATTATTCATTTTGGTTGACGATTTAGGCTATCATGATTTAAGTTGTACAGGATCAGTTTTTTACGAAACGCCTCACATCGATCAATTAGCGAATCAGAGTATTGTATTCTCTCAAGGCTATGCCTCTAGTCGTGTGTGTAGTCCATCAAGAGCCTCGATTATGTTAGGACAACATACCGCAAGGCATGGTATTACAGATTGGATAGGAGCCAAAACTGGTGAAGATTGGCGTTCAGCAAAGCGTCACGACAAAATGCTTCCGTCGGATTATTTAAGACATATGAATCCAGACGCGCTAACACTTCCAGAGGCTTTTAAAATGAATGGATACACCACGTTTTTTGCAGGTAAATGGCATTTAGGTGGTGACGGAAATTATCCTGAAAACCATGGTTTTGATATTAATATTGGCGGATGGGAAAGTGGAAGTCCAAAAGGTGGGTATTTTGATCCTTATAAAAATCCAAAACTCTCAAATAAAAAACCAGGCCAACACATTTCTGAACGCTTAGCTGAAGAAACCACACAGTTTTTAAAACAACATAAAGACAATCCCTTCTTTGCGATGCTGTCGTTTTATGCAGTTCACGGACCTATACAAGCTAGAGAACATCAATGGGAAAAGTATAGGAACAAGGCAGATTCCATAGGAATAGTTGAAAGTGCCTACACCATGGAAAGCAAATTGCCAATTAGACAAGTTCAAGACAATCCTATATATGCGGGCTTGGTCAATACCATGGATAAAGCTGTTGGTCAAGTCTTATCAACGTTAAAGGAAGTTGGTCTATCTGAAAACACAATTGTAGTGTTTACCTCAGACAACGGCGGCGTGGCTTCTGGGGATAATTATTCGACGTCTAATTTGCCACTTCGTGGAGGAAAAGGGTATCAATGGGAAGGCGGTATTAGAGAGCCGTATTTTATTTATATCCCCGGTTCCAATCCCAAGACAATAGACTACCCAGTGACTGGAGCAGATTTTTACCCGACATTACTTTCGCTTACTGGTCATGGATTAAATACTGAAGCGCAACTGGATGGAATGGATTTAACACCTTTAATTTACTCAACCTCAGAATTGCCAGACAGATACCTCTATTGGCATTATCCACATTATGGTAATCAAGGAGGCGACCCTTCTTCAATAATTAGAGATGGCGATTGGAAGTTAATTCATTATTACGAAACAAATACGCAGGAATTATACAATCTAAAGACAGATCCCTCAGAGAGGTTAGATCTTGCACAACAAAAACCTCAAATAAAACAAAAATTGTATGACGAATTAATGGGGTATTTAAAAGATGTAAATGCCAAATTTCCTAGCCCAGATAATGAATTTGATCCAAGAAAGCGGGAAAAATATGATGATAAGATTAGAAATAAAAAATTGAAACAACTAGAAAAGAAGCGTATGGAATTATTATCCAATGATTTTGAGCCAAATAAAGATTGGTGGGGAAGCAAAACAGTTGATTAATTGTTTCAGACGATAGAATAGATGAAAATTATATCCTTTAACATGAAAGATAAAAGCATAATTCAATGAAATTAAAACCAAACCATTATATCATACCATTGTTCATTTTTGTAATTTCATGCCAACAAAAAATGATTGAAAAACCAATATATATTGCTGAAAAATGGGAAAATCCCGAGTGGGAAAATCCCGAAATTTTTGAAATTAACAGGCAACAACCTCGAGCAGATTTTGTGAGCTTTAAAGATGAAAAATCATCGCTAAAATCCAATACATGGGAAGAATCTGAGCATTATTTATCGCTTAATGGAATGTGGGATTTTTATTACGCAGATTCTGTTAAAGCCCGACCAACCAACTTTCACAAGAATAATTTTGATACCAGTTCTTGGGACAAAATTGAAGTGCCTTCCAATTGGGAACTTCAAGGTCATGGGATTCCCTTTTATACCAATATCAAATACATGTTTCCGGCAAATCCACCATTTATTCCTCATGAATTGAACAATAACGGAAGCTACAAAAAAACATTTAGCCTTCCGGAAGATTGGGATAAATCTCAAGTATACTTGCACTTTGCTGGAGTAAGTGGTGCCATGTACGTCTGGCTAAATGACGAATTTGTAGGCTACAGCGAAGGAAGCAAAACACCTGCGGAATTTTTGATTACAGACAAACTAAAGGCTGGCGAAAATTCACTTGCAGTCCAGGTGCTTCGTTGGTCTGACGCTAGTTATATGGAAGACCAAGACTTTTGGCGTTTATCCGGAATCGAAAGAGATGTGTATTTGTATAAAACACCCCAAATCGAATTGAAGGATTTTAAACTCATTGCCGATTTAACTGAAGATTATATGGATGGTATTTTTGATGCGGAAGTAGAGTTGCATAACCATTCAAATTCAAATTCAGATGAATACGTCAATGTAAAAATAATTGATGATAGAACTAACACTGAAATTTATTCTGCTAAGGAAGAAAAAACAATTCCTAAAGGCAAAAGTGTATTCCATTTTAGTACTGTTCTTTCAGAAATAAAAACTTGGAATGCAGAGCAGCCTCATTTGTATTCTGTTTTAATTCAAACTAAAAACGAATTTATAAAAACCAAAATTGGGTTTAGGTCTGTTGAAATTAAAAATAAACAGCTCCTTATCAATGGAAATCCGATAACAATAAAAGGCGTCAATCTCCATGATCATGATGAAATAACTGGACATGTTGTCACTGAGGAATTGACTAAAAAGGACATGATGTTAATGAAGGAAAATAACATAAACGCCATACGATGCAGCCATTATCCCAAGAATCCATTTTTTTATAAAATGGCAGACCAATATGGGTTTTATGTCATTGACGAAGCAAATATCGAAACCCATGGTATGGGCGTAACCCATGATATCGAAAAACATCCAGAAAAGGCAAATGTTCATCCAGCACATTTACCAGAATGGGAAGCAGCACATTTGGACCGTACAATTCGAATGTACGAAAGAGATAAAAATTTTACGAGCATCATCATTTGGTCCTTAGGGAATGAGGCGGCAAATGGAGCTAATTTTGTAACCACTTATAATTGGCTTAAAAACAAAGACAAAACCAGACCTGTTCAATATGAAGGAGCAGTTGGTCATGCAAATTCGGACATCGAAGCACCGATGTATTGGAACATACAAAAGATGAAGAAATATGTGGATGAAGGCGGTGAAAAACCATTAATTCAATGCGAATATGCACATGCCATGGGCAATAGTGTAGGTAATTTGAAGGATTATTGGGACGTGATTGACAGCTATCCAAGTATGCAAGGTGGATTTATTTGGGATTGGGTCGATCAAGGACTTTTGTCTACCAATGAAAATGGTGAAGAATACTGGGCATATGGTGGAGATTTAGGAGGTTTTGATTTTCAAAATGACGCTAACTTTTGCTTAAATGGCATTGTAGATCCAGATCGAGGTGCTCATCCGGCACTCCATGAAGTCAAAAAAGTGTACCAGAACGTGGCGTTTAACTACTCCAATGGCATCTTGAGCATAAAGAATAAATTTGATTTCACAAATCTGAAGGCCTACAGTTTTAGTTGGAAATTGCTGGAAGATGGTATAGAAAAAGAAAGTGGCACGTTTGATGAAATTGATGTTCAGCCCTACCAAACGACTACTATTAATATGAATCCTTTGACTTTGGATGCTTCAAAAACCTATCATCTTAATGTGTACGCCTACACCAAAGTAGCAACAGATTTAGTGAAAGAAAATCATACCATTGCGTATGAACAATTTTTGCTACAAGAGCCTCACTTTAAGAAGGATACTTCAACAAGTCGACAATTCGATGTTGTGGAAAGTGATGCTGTTATCAAATTTTCAAGACCTGAAATGACTGTTGAATTCAATACAAAAACAGGCTTAATGGAAACTTTAGATTTTGGTGATGGTAATGTCCTTAAAGAACCACTTAAACCTAATTTTTGGCGTTCTCCTGTTGATAACGATTTTGGATTTAAAATGCCTAAAAAATTAAGTGTTTGGAAAAAGGCAACAGAGCAAATTAAATTGGCGTCTTACAAGTTGATTGAAGATGAAAATACCCTAGAATTTATATTCAAAATTGCTGAAATTGAAGGTGAGCTTAAAATGTCTTATGTATTTTACGACAATAACAGTATAGATATCACATTAGATTTACAATCTATAAAAAACGGATTGTCAATCGTTCCGAGATTTGGTGTTAATCTTATCATTCAAGACAATTACAATCATGTGAAATGGTTTGGCCGTGGGCCTCATGAAAATTATCAGGATAGAAATAATTCAGCTTTAATTGGCGAATATAAATCGACCGTTTCAGATTTGTATTTTCCATACATAAGACCTCAAGAAAACGGATACAGAACCGACACCAGATGGATAGAATTTACGGATAATCAAGGAAAAGGACTGCGATTTGAAGGCATAAAAGATGTTCTAGGATTTAGTGCTCATCATCAATATAATCGTGATTTTGATCCTGGATTGAAAAAACAGCAACGACATCATACCGATATTATAAAACGCGATTTTATAAGTATAAACTTAGACAACAAACAGATGGGTGTAGGCGGAATAAATTCTTGGGGAGCAATGCCATTGCCTAAATACAGGATAAAAGCCAAACCTATGCGTTTTTTATTTAACATTAGTTCTGTTTCACCTTAAAAGAATCGTCAAAATGTTGCGATATAACACCATGGTATTCTTTGTTTTTTGTTGTGCTATAATCTGCTTAGTGTCTTGTAATCTTCAATCAAATCAAGATTTAGATGTTATTAATCCTTATCAACCAGACACAAATCCTCCATTACAAAATGTTAATGGTTACAAACTTGTTTTTAACGATGAGTTTAATCATGAAGGACCGATGAAAGAGGAGTATTGGCGAGCAGAAAATGGATTTAAACGTAATTACGAAGACCAATGGTACCAAGCTAAAAATGGATATTGTACTGGAGGAAGATTGATCATCACGGCAAAACGAGAAGAGGTTAGAAATCCAACTTATGATAAAAGCCATAAAAGTTGGAAATTAAATAGGCCACAGGCAGAGTATACTTCGGCAAGTTTTATCACTAAAGAAAAATACCATGAAAAGTACGATTCCATTATGATGGTAGTGCGTGCAAAGCTTCCTTTGGTTTCAGGAGGTATAGAGGATTATGGAGTTTGGCCAGCATTTTGGACAACAGGTTCTGGTCCTTGGCCTCATGGTGGCGAAATTGATATTATGGAGTATTATAATGGTCGGATGATGGCAAATTTTGCGTATTATGGAAACCAAGAAGTGGTCTGGAAAGGAAATAAGAAAGACAGTTTACCTAATTCCTTTATTTCAAACATTATGAATGGTAAAGCTCCTGGATTTAAAAAAGATCCTAACTGGTTAGATAAATATCACGTATGGAAACTCATTGGAGACGGCAGATATTTATCGGTGTATTTAGATGATGTTTTTATGTCAAAGATTAGATTAGATACCAAAAATATTGATACCTCCATAAGAGAATACCCTTTTAAAGGTAACTCTTGTAACCTTTGGCTTAATTTAGCTATTGGTGGTCATAAACATCCTGATAAAGAACAACTTGCAAAAACAAAATTTCCAAGACATTATGAAATCGATTATGCCAGAATTTATGTTCTTGAAAATTGAATTTCAGTTTAAATACCAATTCTTAAAACCACTTCTATGATACTTTATAATCGTTTTTTTGTTTTTACATATCTTCTAATCTTTTGCTCATGTTCTACATCAACTCAAGAAAAGAAAGGAGAACCAAAACCTAACATCATCGTCATTTTAACCGACGATTTGGGATATCAAGATGTTGGTTTTAATGGCAGTACAGATATCATGACACCACATATTGATCGAATAGCGTCGAACGGTGCCAAATTCACTAACGCATATGTTACTTATCCTGTGTGTGGTCCAAGTCGTGCTGGACTTATTACAGGACGGTATCAAGATAGATTTGGTTTTAGTCGTAATCCATTGTTTACCCCAAAGGACAGCTTATCTGGCTTACCTTTAACTGAACAAACCATGGCTGAAGCTTTAAAACTTGCGGATTACAAAACTATAGCTATTGGAAAATGGCATCTAGGTGCGCATGAAAGCCAAAGGCCTTTAAAAAGAGGTTTTGATGAATTTTTTGGTTTTCTTTCTGGTGGACATAAATATTTTCCTGAGCAATATACCAGAAATACGATTGCCGAAGTGAACTCTCAATTTGATGCTTACAATACAAAATTG
>JAUIFC010000303.1 GCA_030429455.1 Bacteroidia bacterium
CACGGCTGGTTTGAATGCCGAAAACGCAGGTGTAAAACTAAATGAACGTGGTCAAGTCGTGGTAAATAAACATTTACAAACAGACATGCCAAACATATATGCCATTGGAGATGTTATCCATGGTGCCATGTTGGCCCATAAAGCTGAAGAAGAAGGTACGTTTGTAGCCGAAACCATTGCTGGACAAAAACCACATATTGATTATAATCTTGTGCCAAATGTGGTATATACCTGGCCAGAAGTGGCATCGGTAGGACAAACTGAAGAACAATTGAAAACCAAGGGTGTGGCTTACAAAGTAGGACAATTCCCAATGAGAGCTTTAGGGCGTAGTCGTGCAAGTGGAGATATTGACGGTTTAGTAAAAATTATTTCAGACAAATCTACAGATGAAGTGCTTGGAGTGCATATGATTGGAGCTAGAGCGGCAGATTTGATAGCAGAAGCAGTGACTGCTATGGAATTTAGAGCAAGTGCAGAAGATATGGCGCGCATGAGCCACGCACATCCTACTTACGCCGAAGCAGTCAAAGAAGCGGCATTAGCAGCTACTGAGGATAGAGCGATACATATATAATGTGTTAATAAGCAAATGTGTCAATGTATCAATGATTAAGAATTATATTCCATCCACTCCTTGATAGAATTATAGGGTTTATTGCCTCAAAATTAAAACAATAGAAAATGAAAACTTACTTTTTTATGATTGCATTACTTATTGTAAGTTCCCCTATAAAAGGGCAAGAAATTGTAGAAACTTTGCCTACCTTTTTCCTAAAAGATATCGATGGAAAGATGTTTACAAATGAGGACATTTCAAATCTTAAAAGTTCCTATATCGTTTATTTCAATCCAGAATGTGGTCATTGTGAAACAGCATTTAAAAAATTGAATAAAAATGTTGAAAATTTGGACTTAAAGCAAGTGGTATTTTATGCCATTGCAGCAAATACAAAAGAAAAAACAGACGACTTTTTCAAGACGATTGCGCCTGAAGTTTTAAAACTCAAAAATCTTAAAATCCTTTTAGACGAAGACTTTATATTTGCCAATGCCTTTAATGTAGGAAGTTATCCAACAATTTATTTTTACGACCCAAAATCAAAAGAAATGCAACGTTATGAAGGCTCTGAAGATGTTTTAAAACCTATCTTAGAACTCAACTAAATGGCTTAAATGTTTTATAGATAAATAAGAGCTTGGAAGTGATTTTTAAAGCTTTTTTTATGTTATATTTAAATTGAAAATCAAAGTTAGCTTTAATAATAATTTAGTATTTTTCGCAAATTTTTATTTTCGATATAAACATACTTAATACATACAGCATGCCAACAGTTAAAATCCTGTGCAGCCTCATAATATTATTTTTTTCAACGGCACTTTTTTCACAAGACCTCATAATGCAAGACGGTTCATTCAACCAATGTTCTGGAACCTTATTTGACTCTGGTGGAGCTAGTGGAAATTACTCTGGAGGCGAAAACTTAACACTTACTATATGTCCAGATGCGGCAGACAGCAGAGTTGTTTTGGAGTTTTTGTCTTTTTCTGTCATTCCTTCAGATGATACGCTAACAATTTACGATTCTGATGTTGTTGACCCTTCTGCTTTAATAGGAACATTTACAGGAAATTTAACAGATGCGGCAAATGCTATCTTATCAAACATCTCAGCATCCGACCCAAACTTGACAGGATGTTTAACACTGGTCTTTTCGTCAAATACATTTTTTGAAAGTACAGGATGGGAAGCGACTATAAGTTGTAGACCACCATGTCAAATAATCGAAGCTTTTATCGATGATGTACAACCTTCTACATTTGACGGCACTGTATATACTGTAAACCTTAGCGAAACCCTTACGTTTGATGCATCTGCATTATTTGGAGATGGTTTTGATGCTGGAGCAACATACACTTGGGATTTTGGCGATGGTAGTGCGCCAGTAACTGGTCAAAGTGTCACTCATTTTTATACCTTACTTGGTACTTATTTTGTTAGCTTAACGGTCGAAGATGCAAACGGCTGTACTAACTTTAATATCATAAATCAACAAATAGATGTCATATTTGATGCCAACAATCCTGGACCAGGTTGTCCAAATATTAACGGAGAAGATGTTCTTTTTGATTGTGAAATTCCCGATACTGTAACTTTAACCTCAGATTTTTTAATTACTGGAGAGACAACAAATTATCGCGTTGACCCTATTCCTTACGCGCCACCTTTCCCATATACGGGATTAAGTAACCCTATATCTGTTAATACAGATGACGTTTGGT
>JAUIFC010000110.1 GCA_030429455.1 Bacteroidia bacterium
ATAATAAAAGGATGACTAATTGAATTATCAAGTTATAATAAAGGAAAACCAGTGTGGAACAAAGCATAAAATGTTCATGAAGGCTATGCGCCCTCACGCCATTTATGCTAACCCGTTATAGCACATAAATAATTAAATAATGACAAATAAAGCAAAAGTACTTGAAGGCCTTGATGCAAATGCAGATTCGCAAACTCAAGCAGTAGCCAACGCTTTATCTGAGGATGACGCAACGAAACTATGCAATAGAATTGACTCTGATATTGCAAATCAAAAAGGGGCTACACCAATCACAACAATAGTTGAATTAAGAAAACATGAAGATAGCTTGAGTTATAAACTTAAGTTTCAAATAGAACTTTGGAGCTCCATTTCATTGAATTAAACACTGACTATGCGATGTTTGATGTTGAAACAAAAATCAGATTAAATAAAGACAGGCTTGAAAAGGACCTAGACAGTATCCAAAGGATTCAAAACAGGTATCCTCTATATTTTGCATTTTTAGGATTAGTAGGATTATACATATTTGATTTCGTCACGTACATTAAAAACTACAATCATGAAAGATCAATAGATACCTGGATTCTAATATTGCTTATTATCACGTTCATTTTATTAGCAATTTCATTATACAAGTTTATTCTCTTAATTATTCCGCAAAAGATTTATTACGATAAACTACCAGAGGAAATCTACAAAGAGTATTATGAAAACATTAAAGATTTTCTTTCGGCAGATCAACAAACATTAATTGAAGAAACTAATAGTGGATATCTTGAATATCTTGAATTATCAGTCAGAAAAAACTTTAATATCTATGTAAAGAAAAGGTTCCTTTACTATCAAGTTGTTTTGTTCAGCTTAATATCACTTTTTCCTTACATCATTCTTTTGTTAATAAAATTCATTTACTATGGCTAACAATGACGAAGATAAAAACAAACCAAAGGAAAAACCTAAAGAAAAGCCAAAAGTCAAACCTACTGCAATAAGAGAAGACAAAAATAAGATCGAAACGCGATAACTAAAAATACGTGCTATAACAAAGTGCAATGACGCAATCCTCCTAAAGTCGGCCTGCGCATGCACCGGAACGTTAGTTGCAATTAAAACCCAACTTAAAATTTCTTTTCACAGTCTATAGTTCAAAACTTATTTATGAGAAATTGCATCACAATACTTTTACTGTGCCTGCTTTGTGCAAGTCCTAGCAATATGAAAGCTCAATCTTACCAATTAACCGTTAGTAGTGAACCATTTGCCTACCTGGAAAATGCAGAGAACGCTGTAGATGGCCCCTGGGATGTTCCTGAATTTCAGCTGCCCATTGGCTTTGATTTTGAATTATTCGATCTAACTTCTGATACAATATATTCTTATTTCAATTCCTTTGGCGGTATATTTGAAATAAACCTGGATGAAGACCATTTATATATGCTCATCCCCTTCTTAGCAAGTTTGATTGATAGAGGTTACCAACAGGATTCTGCACTTTCACCTATTAAATATCTAACAGAAGGAGCTCTAGGGCATCAAGTATTTACACTTGAATTCAAGGAAGCTGGGTTATTTGAAGGTGAAGAGACCGACGATGGCGTGTTTCTCGATTATGTGAGTTTTCAAATCAGACTTTATGAAGATTCTGGCAACATAGAATTTCATTATGGTCCGTATTCGACTCAGAAAGATCCAATTGTAATTTTTGATCCTTTTCATGGCCCTTTAGTTGGGTTATTAGCGGACGCTGATTGGAACACGCCTGGTGGACAACTTGGGGAAATTATTGTTCTTGAAGGTAGTCCATTGAAACCAACCGTAGCCACTGATACTTTCCCCACCTTTTTGGATGGACCGATACCAGAAAATACTGTCTATCGTTTCTCAAGAATAAGCACTTCTGTAAGTGATCATTTGCGTTTTACTAATCAACCCATGTTTTTTCCAAATCCGGCTTTTGGTGATATCAATTTGCATGTAAACAATGCAAATGAAATAACATATCCGATAACCGTAATGGATGCCCTAGGCAGGCGGGTAATGATGTGGAATACTGAATCAGAGATTTCAACAGCGGGTTTGTCAGCAGGTTGTTTTTATATTCTGGTCAATACGAAAAGTAAAGTGATCACAGAAAAATTAATTGTGTTATCTGAATAAGGAGATAGGCCAACATACAAAAAACTGCCACTAACATTGGATGCTCATAAGCAGGGCCAAAACCGATGAAAATGAAAGCGTAAATTTAGAAGAAGATGCCCCGGAATCAATCCTTTCAGAATCGGCCTGCCTACGAGCACCCTGAAGCGTTAAGTGCGATGCTCATGACATGTCTTTTTTTTCCGGCCTCATTTGAGAAGGCAGATTCCTACCCTCAGAATCCTGCAGTACTTACCTACCCTCTTCATCCGTCGGCGCTGAACCTAAACTTCTAAAAATCTCGTTCTTCGGGTAGGGAAAAATCATACGCTGGAAAAATTCAAAACATGGCAAGACTCGAAGATTTGGCTGTTTACAATGCATATTCTGGTTTCGCCCCTCACTTAACACGTGACACCCTACATATTTGGGTCTCTGTATCTGGTAAAAGTTGTAGATTTTGTTGTCCGACATCACACCTGGTCGTGGAGGAATACGACGGGTGTCACAGGACGTTAGCGGCAATTACAAAAAAATCAACTGTTTTTATTATACTTTGACTTGTAATCAACTGGAGACATTCCAGTAATGCGACTGAAAACATCACGAAAAGATTTTGTGTCATTATAACCGACATCAAACATTACTTCATAGACAGACTTGCGAGAATTTTCAAAAGACTTTTTGGCAACTTCAATTCTTATTCTTTGTAAATAATCTAATGGCGTTAAACTAGTTGCCTTAATAAATCTTCGATCAAAGGTTCTTCTACCAACACCTAAACTTGACGACAATTCCTCTATGGAAATTTTATCCTGATAGTTTTCTTCTATAAAATTTTGAGCATTCAAGACCACATCGTCATTATGCTTTTTATGTCCATTGAAAATTGAAAATTCGGCTTGTAAATTTCTATCCAAATCAACTTGGAAATATTTGGCGCAATGAATAGCTGTTGGTCTTCCATAAAACTTTTCAACTAAATACATCAACAGATGAAGAAAAGAGTATGCACCACCATTGGTATATATTCCGTTTTCGTCTGTTATCAATTTGTCGGTTTGCAAGTTCACACCTGGAAACAAACTCCTGAATTCATCAGCCATTGCCCAATGTGTGGAACAATTTTTTCCAGAAAGTAATCCAGTTGAGGCTAACATAAAACCACCCGCACACATACTTGCGACTTCTGCCCTTTGTCTGTATTGCTTCGCAATCCAGTTAATCAACAGCTTATTATTCTTCGTGGCAGTTTTGTAATCGCGAACTAATGAGGCTGGAATAATTATCAAATCGGTTTCATCAATTTCAGCAATAGCAACTTCTTGCTTAATAGAGAGAAACCTATCTTCTAAAAAATCATCATTTGTGGCACCAACCAAAGAAATCTTAAAAATTGGTTCCCCTCCTTTCCGTTCCAAAAATTTATTGGCTTCCGTAAAAATGTGATAACTACCAATGATACAGGCACTTGTACTCATAGTTGTTTGGTCATCTGGAACTAGAATACTCAAATGTTTCATTACAATGGTTTTTGCAAAAATAAGAATATTCATTGTCTAAATCGCCCCGCTAAATTGTCTAAATTCCACATCTCATAAGTGTCTTATAGAAACTAAGTTTGTTTCTATAAAAACAGAAAGAAGAAATGAAAAATTACACCTTCAGCTTTACCACCAGTAATTCAGTCAAAGAAGTTTTTGATCTGTTATTAAATATTAATGAATGGTGGTCAGGAATCTATGAAGAAACTATTACAGGTGACAGTCAAAAAATTGGCGATGAATTTTCTTTTTCAGCAGGGGGCGGAATGCACTTTTCAAGGCAAAAATTGGCCGAACTAATTCCTAATCAAAAAATTGTTTGGCAGATAACGGAGAGCAACCTTTCCTTTTTAGAAAACCCCAAAGAATGGGAAGAGACAAGACTTGTTTTTGACATTTCCGAAAAAGGAAATGAAGCACGAGTAACATTTACACACGAAGGATTAGAGCCAGAAATTGAATGTTATGATGGATGTTCCACTGCATGGACTCAATATTTACAAAACCTGGAAAATAAATTAATCCGCTGATGATTAGTCTAATATTCATTTCGACACTAATTGCTATGCAATCTTTCCATCCAGACAACAAAACAGCAATTAACAATTCAATGACAATAAATATGGAATCCGAAAGTTACACATCCACCATTTTGGTTGACAAAGACGCCTCAACTTCATTCAACGCCATTAAAAACTTCAGAGGTTGGTGGAGTGAAGAAATTGAAGGCAACACCGATAAATTAGGCGACACATTTTTCTATCATTACAAGGATGTTCATTTGTGTAAACTGAAATTGATTGAAGAAATCCCACACAAAAAATTAGTCTATTTGGTCACGGACAACGAATTTAATTTTACAAAGGACAAAGCGGAATGGATAAATACTAAACTGATTTTTGACTTATCTGTGGAAGAAAACAAAACAAAAGTTGTATTTACTCACGAAGGTTTAACACCTAAATATGAATGTTACAATGTTTGCAATGACGCATGGACAAGCTACATACAAGGTAGTTTGAAAGATTATATTGAAACAGGAAAAGGCAAACCAAACGGAAAAGAAGGTGGACTAAATGCAGAATTGGTTAAGAAATGGGGCCTACCTGACAAATAACAGCCGCTAACAATGGCTATAAATAATGCGGGCTTTATCGGTTAGGAAACCTTCTACCCTGCTCATCCGCCAAAACAAGTTTTGACGTCTTATTTTTTGGTAACTTAAGCCTCAAAACTTGGTTTTGGCTCACATCGTGCGCAGATTGAAAACTATCGCTTTTCAATCCCCCGCACTATTCATAGCCGAGCCGTTATGTGCAACCGCTATAACAAATGAACAAGAAGAATTTCAACATAGAAATTGAGTATAAAAAGAATAGAGAAAGACTTTTATCCTTTATCCAATCTCGTATTCATAATAAAGATGAGTCGAAAGATATTTTGCAGGAAACTTTCACCAAATGCGAAGAACTCAGTCAAAGAGGTTGTCAATGTGATTACCCTAAATCATATCTCTTCAAAATGGCGTTAAACGCCATTGCCGACTTTTACAAGAAAAAAAAGAAAGATAATGAGATTTTACAAAGCATTGGTGACTCAAGTGAAGTCAATGAAGAATATTCAGAATTTCCTTGCGATGTTTATAAGTATACTTACCAATTTCTATCAAAGCTATCTCCTGAAAACCAAGAAGCCTTTATCAAATCAGATATAGAGAACATTCCTCAAAAGCAAATTGCTCAAGAATTAGGAATTCCTATATCGACATTGAAGTCAAGGGTACAAAGAACCCGTAACTTCTTGAAGAAGGAATTTAAAGAATGTTTGAAGGCTTGCTAATTTTTTTCCTCGTAATGCGTCTTTACAATAGATACGTAGTCATAGGGTAAATTAAAATTTATCGATTATGACAGAAAAAAAATCTACAAAAGCAACCATTTTAGGAGTAGGAACTTCTTTAGCTTCATTACTCGGAGTCTGTGGCACCACTTGCGGTGTGGTTTGTGCAGCCCCAATTGCTTCAATATTTGGGATTTCAACCGCTGGATTGTCCGCCTTTACCTCAACCTTTCTTCCCGTTCTGACAGCAATTAGCGCAGTAGCATTTACAATTGCCTACTTTTCACTTTATAAAAAGAATGAAAGCACTTGTCGTCCAGAGGATTGTACTGAATCAAAAAAACAAAAGACCCGTTGGGCAAAACCAATGTTTTGGATTGGGCTGTTGCTGACTTTAGGCTTTTACACAAATGCAGTAATCAATAGTTCCAAGAGAAATATTAGCTGCGAACAAAGCACTTCTTGTGAAGCGGAAGACACCAAAAAGAGTTGCAACCCTTCTGACTGTTTAATCGAAAAAAAATGATTGGAATGAAAAACATAAAAGAATACGTCAAAGAGCAATATTCAAAAATTATCAGTACAAAAAAATCAAGCTATGATTCGTGTTGTAGTACTTCTTGTTGTCAAGAAATTAGTGAGTGTTACGACAACATTAAGGGATATAACCCCGATGCAGATTATGGATTGGGCTGTGGGCTGCCTACACAATTCGCCAAAATAAAAGTAGGTCAAACTGTGCTAGATTTGGGGTCAGGAGCAGGAAATGATTGTTTCGTGGCAAGAGCCGAAGTTGGTGAAAGCGGAAAAGTATATGGTCTTGACTTTTCTGAAACAATGGTCGAAAAGGCAAGGGAAAACTCTGATAAATTGGGATACTCTAACGTTAAGTTTATTTTGGGAGATATAGAAAAAATACCACTTCCGAACAATTCGGTGGATGTAGTAGTAAGTAATTGTGTACTGAATTTAGTACCAAACAAGGACAAAGTATTTTCAAACATTTATGAGGTATTGAAAAAAAGTGGGCATTTTAGTATTTCCGATGTTGTGACTACAACCGAAATGCCTAACAGTTTGGTTTTAGAATCTGATTTATTATCTGATTGCGTATCGAAAGCAGCACCTAAAAACAAATACTTAGAAGCCATTGAAAAAGCAGGGTTTAAGAATATAACGATTCAAAAAGAACGTGAATTGCCAATGCCGACATATGAAAATCAGCAGCACGATGTTCCCGAAGATTTCAAAATTTTAAGCCTTACGATTTATGCCGAAAAGTGATTAAATTTGGAACAAAGAAAGGCAGCACATAACAAGGTATAAGAAATAATAGCCGAGATAGTAGTAAATATGAAGTGTACAGCACGAACCAAAGTTTGTCGCAAACCAAAAGTTGAAGCTCCGAAATCGGCTATTATTCTTATACATACCGTTCCACACAAGTAAACAAATTGAAATGAGACAGATATAAATACTATGAAAAAAGTCATTTACCTTATCATTGCAATAGCTCTGTTCAATACATCATGTAATTCAACTGAAGAAGAAATATATAGCAAATGTACTTATGATAGTCTTACTGGAGAATATGTATTTTTCACAGAGACAGATACTTCAAGCCATAAAATAGAGTTTATTGGGGGTATAGATAGCTTTACCACAAATGGAATAAATGGTTATGGCTTTTGGTTTCCAGCATCCCCTTTGTCCGGCATTTTAAATGAATGTGAAATAAATATTAATGAATATAATGATGTCAAAAGGAAAGGCTTGTCATCACCCGGTGGAATCGAAAGATGGTATTATGAAAGCATGAACGGATACGGAGAATTCTTCCCAGAAAATGATTCAATTGTATTATTTATCAATTATAAAAGGACAGGAGACTTTACTGAAAACTTTAGCGGGGATATATACTTTAAAAAAGTAAATTAAGTCAGAAATAGTAGAAGATTGATAATAAAAGGATGACTAATTGAATTATCAAGTTATAATAAAGGAAAACCAGTGTGGAACAAAGCATAAAATGTTCATGAAGGCTATGCGCCCTCACGCGATTTATGCTAACCCGTTCTATCCCATGAAATATAGTACCCCTGCTAAATCCCTGGTCGAGAAAAAATTTGGGTCCAACTAAGAGGCATTCCCATGAAAGTTGGTGAGTGAATGGAATCCGGTGAAGTAGTATCTTAGATCAATCGATGGAAAAACTTGTAGAGATATATGAAAGTGAAGAAGGCGGAGCTCATGTAGAAGTCCGATTCCAGCATGAAACTATCTGGTTGTCACAAAGACAGATCGCTGAACTATTCGACAAGGATACAGATACAATCGGATTGCACCTGAAGAACATTTATAGCGAGGGTGAATTGCAGAAAGATTCAACTACCGAGGAATCCTCGGTAGTTCAAAAGGAAGGAAATCGCCAAGTTCGCAGATCAATCCAACACTACAATTTGGATGCTATCATATCGGTTGGATACCGTGTCAACTCAAAGCGAGGTACACAGTTCAGGATCTGGGCCACCGAACGACTAAAAGATCACTTGGTCAAAGGCTACTCGATAAACGAATCCCGCCTCAAACAAACAAAGCAAGAAGTAAGATTCCTAAAATCTGGAATTCAGATAATTGCAAGAGCAATCGAAGAACAAGCATCCGATAGCGGTTTGGAATGGATAGAAACCTATTCCCATGGCTTGAAACTACTTGATGATTTCGATCATCAAAAACTTGATACAAAAGGGGATACATTGCGTAAAGCCATCTACCCCACCAAGGCCGAATATGATTCTCTGATTGCCATCATGAAAGCTGATTTCCAATCTAGCGTCTTCGGAGTAGAGAAAGACAAAGGTTTCGAAAGTGCCATCGTTCAGATAACAAAAGGATTTGATGACACTGACTTCTATCTTAGTCTAGAGGAAAAGGCAGCGATGCTACTCTATCTTATCGTTAAGAATCATGCATTCACCGATGGAAATAAAAGGATTGCCGCAGCTTGTTTCCTGCTATTTCTCAGAAAAAACAACCTTCTATATAAATCAGACGGTGAATTACTCATCACAAATGATGCTCTCGCAGGACTTACTCTATTTATCGCATCCAGCAGGCCAGATGAAACAACCATGGTCAAGAATCTCATCATAAGTATTCTAAACAGAAATAAATAGCAAATGATAACGATCACGGGATAGAACACTAGATATGACGCCAGCCCTCCTATCGTCGAGGCCGTCGCATATCATTCAACGTTGTAGCCAATAAATTAAAGCACAATTATATGCCGACAATAGAAATCGTTTCTATTAATTCAACTGGACTTGGCATTAACCAAGATGACTTTGAAGTTGCGATAATTGAAGAGAATAAAATAGAAAGCCACAGAAGTTTATTTTATAACCTTTTAATAAAACAAGAAGGAGTAATTATTCATATAGGCAACCCATCTTTCAGAAATGACAAGGATGGCTTCTACTTTGCGGGTCTTTTAATCGATTGGTCATTCGAAGATCCTGACTTTGAAGCGAAGGCGAAAAAGCAACCAAGCAACGAACAAAATGACTACGCAAATCAAGATTTCAATTTCAAATTCCTGACTAAATATAAGACTGACATAAACACGCTTTTACAAATAGCTTTGACTCATTCTCAAGACAGGAAAGCTTATTTTCTTACAGATTACCAATTTGGACCTAATAAACCAAAGCATAAGTCCCTTAACAAACTAAGTTCGTTTTGGATTGAACATGATACTACTGGTCTTGAATGGAATACACTATACGAGTTGAATTTGAAATAAAAATTCTGGCTACAACAAAAACCTACCACACCAGCAGGGCTACAACCAAAGAAAAGAAAACGTAATTTTAATGAAAGCAACCAGGACAAAGCTTCCAGCAAACCATCCTGCCGTCAGTTAACCCGGATCCTTAGCATCAAGCGAAAAAGACAATGCACGATTATATTGATTTAGCTAAAAAGAATGGCATTGCACTTTTAAATATTGGACAATGTCAATTTTGTGGAGCAAACACGAAAAGAGGAGTTCACGAATGTTTAGATATTTTTAATCTTGTATTTCAAGAAATTGACTTTTCAAATGTTGAAAATCACATTTATAGATTCCTGATTGTTGACGCACACACGTTGCAACACCCAGAAATTCACGGTAGGTGGAATAATCATTTTCACCTGTCAAGACTTCATCTAATTTTTGAATACGGTATTAAATGGACTTATAAACTTTCCCCAAAACTTAGTGATTACCTAAATAAATATAAAATTCATAAACAGGACGAATACCTGACCCCACCTGAACTTCTTAAAAGAGGGAATATCACAACAACAGATATTAAAGCGAAATCAACTAACGAAACGGACTGCAAAGATTTAATAAAAAAATGGGCATTGGAAGTTTATCAGAATTGGAATGGCCACCACGATATTGTAGATAATATTGCGAAAGGATTTTTAGAGAGAAATTCATAAGACCAGTTGCTAACATTGTGTATAGCCAATAGGGCAATTAGTGCTAAATTGAAAGTCTTGTTCTTTGAGCAGGCAACGCCAAAACAAAGCTTTGTCGTTTAACAAAAAAGAAAATTAAAAGTAAAAACGTTCGGTTTGACTTTATGGCAAACCGAACGTGAAATGCTTCGAATCTGTCCTACTATCCATACACGAAACGCTACCTGCGATACATTAAATATGCATTCTAGACTACTTTTTATTTGGGTATTATCTGCATTACCGTACTCCGCAGGAGGACAGATAGATTCATTATCATTAGAGAATAGTTTTTGGATAAATACAAAGAATGAAGTTATATCGTTTGGGCATATTGATAATATTGACAATGGAATAAGGAACAGTCATGGAACGGAAAAAAATGCATTAATATTAACTATTGCACAAGACACCATCATACTTGAAGGTGAGGAGATACGAAAGGACCTATTTATTGCAGAAGTCAAAGAATACAAATTTTTAGTACAAAGTTTCGATTCCAATGCCCTAATATTAAAACCAATATCTAAATCAGCTATTGCTTTTTTTGAGTCAGATGGTGAGCTAAAATTATCCAGCCTGGAAGCAGTCGACAATTTTGATGGTTTTGATTTTGAAAGCTTCATTTATGAAAAGAAAGGTTATATTCTAAACATTAATACGCATGGCGATATATACCTCACTTTAAGTGAACCAATCTTCTGGAAAATGACTGATCAATTAGAATTTGATGAATCTATATATGGTGAATACCATGGTCGCCTATCGACAGAGGAGCTCCGCAAACTTTCCTCAACCTTATCAGGAATTGGAATTTCACGAGGCATGGATCTAAACAATGTAATAGCATGTTCTCATTGTAATGATATTAAAATTGAAGTGGGTTTTAACGGTAAAAAAATTGAATACTCTTTTAATTATCCTCTTATCGCAACAATTCCAATTTATCGGTTTATTTATGAAGTTGTAAAAATTGAAAATCTTGAAAAAAGAGAAACCCGTAGGTAACATAAGCTACCGCATCAGCAGGGTCCTAAACATAAAAAAATGAGAATCCTAATTTAAAAGCAAAACATCCGGGCGCAGAATTCTAGCAGTCATTCTGCCGTCGGGTAGCCCGGAACGTAGGTTATCAAAAACTCACTCTTTTGAATTGCATAAATTGGTATAAATGAAATTAAGGAGAACTAAAGGTGCATTTTTAATTATCGCCCTAGTGCTTTTATGTGGATCAATCGCTTTAAAGTTCAATGAAGATCACTTAACATATACAAGAGGAGAAATGGATATACTCTATCAAAAGGAATTTATTAACTTTAAAATCGACAAAATTATCAATGTTCCTTACCCTACTGGACGCGGAAATTACAGATTGTTTAGTTCAATTAGGCAAACGGGACATTTCCCAATTTTATTGGAAAAGGGAGATCACGCTTCATACGAATTATTTGAAGTCGGAGCGGTAATTAATAAGCCTGCTTTCTCATTGATTGCAACACTTCAAAAAGGTGAAGAAATTAATAATGTTACATTTCGAAATCCAGCAGATGTGACGACCAAAGGTGATATTGTTTTTGAAGCAGTTGTTTTTGGTTTTATTTTAGTACTATTTATAATATTGCCAAATGCTTTCTTTGAAAATCTTGTGAAAATATTTTTCAATTATGAAGAAAAAAGCTAACGACATACATCAAAAACTACTGCAACAGCAGGGATATATTCATAGAAAATACAAACCTTAAAATTAAAGAAAAACTCCCCGGCACCTCCTCCGCTTAGCTTGACATTAGCCTTAGTTAGCCTCGGAGGTCAAAGACAGACTTTCGTGAGCCATCCTGCCGATGAGCACACCTGGTCGTTAGCAATACTGTAAACACAAACAACATTTGCAAAACAACAAAAAACAGATGCCCAAAGAAGAAAGTGACAAGCCTCCATTTTTGCAAAGCATAGTTGATATTGGGGCGAAAAAGGGATTCTCTGCCATTGAACTCAGGTATCTGCGGGTCACCAACATTACCTCCATTCTAGGCGCCCTGTTTATGCTTATCTGGATGATCATTGCTTTCTACCTTACGGATACCCCAATCGTGTATGGCAGCAATGGTCTGATGGGATTGATGTTTCTGCTTGTGTTAGTATTTAATCGGAAAGGTTGTCGGGTACTTGCGTCCACCTGGCTTAATGTCTCAGCCTATATTGGAATTCTGATTTTTCTTTACTTACTTGGGTATTCTTCCGGCGTTGCGGCTATATATTTCATTTTAATTATCATCCCGTATATCACCTTCCCTCAGAAAGCGAGGAAAACAGCGCATGGCTTCAGTCTACTGGCATGCCTGACGCTGATCATCACCGTTATCTTTCAGTCAGAAATAACGCCGCACTTTGACGTCATGGATCCCTACTTACTACAGGTAGTTAATCTGAGTATTACCGGCTTAATTTGTCTCGCGCTTATTTGGAGTTTGTCTGTACTGATCGACAGATCCGAAAAATCCTTACTCGCAGAACAAAAAAAATCTGATGATCTTCTGCATAATATTCTACCGGCCAACATCATCAAGGACTTAAAAGAAAGTGGTAAGACAATACCCAAAAGGCATAAAAATGTAACTATCCTATTCACTGACTTTGAAGGCTTTACGGAGTTAGTAGCTTCGATCCCGGCAATTACTTTGATCAATGAGCTTAATGACATCTTTGGACGATTTGATGAAATTATGGAGGAAACGGAAGTTGAAAAAATTGAAACCATTGGAGATGCCTACATGGCAGCATGTGGCCTTGAAAAAGAAATTTCCCATCATGCAACCAATTGCATCATTGCTGCACAAAAGATGCTTTCCTTCCTGGAGGAGAGAAATAAGCGCCACGAACTCAAATGGAGGATGCGGGTTGG
>JAUIFC010000111.1 GCA_030429455.1 Bacteroidia bacterium
CTCTACAGAACCTCTATCTGCTGAAGACATCATGAATGAACTTCAAATTTCTCGAGGCAACGTAAATATGAACGTCAGAGCATTAATCGATTGGGGCATTGTCCAAAAAGAGTATATCGTTGGTGAACGCAAAGAATTTTTCACAGCTGAAAAGGATGTCTGGGAATTGTTTAAACAAATCACTAAAGAACGTAAAAAGAGAGAAATTGAACCTGTTTTAAAAACACTTGAAGATTTAAAAAATCTAGACGATAATTCGAAAGAAGGTCAAGCTTTTAAAACGGTAATGAGCGACCTGTTATCGGTTACAAACAGGGTGAATGGCATATTAGAAAGTGCAATCAAAGCCGATGAGCATTGGTTATTGTCCAATTTTACCAAATTGATGAAAAAGTAAAAAAATTTGCTAATAAACTTTCATTTATTTCTGAAAGTTTAAAAATATAAAAATGGCGTATTTTACCTATATATTTTATGTTGTATTGAGCTCATCGCTCATTATTTGGATAGGAAATATTTGTCACGCCAATGGAAAGATTTTTATTCTAAACTACTTCTCCAAACATGTTGACATAGGCAATCGCATAAATAATCTGTTACGAATAGCTTACTACTTACTTAATATTGGATTAACCATTTTTTGTTTGTATTCCATTAGAAACATTTCTTCAGTCGAAATGATAATTACTGAAGTCTGTAGAATGCTTGGATTTATCATGCTTACCATTGGCATATTACATTTTAACAATATCATTTTAATAACATTATTTCATAAACATTTTAAACCTTAACATCATGACTTATTCTTTGGAACTTTTAGCTTACAGCATTTACTTACCAGTAAGTGTGTTATTAACTACCTATGTTTCTCATCATTTATTTAAAAATGGAAAAATTTTTATGCTAGACATATTTCATCAAAAACGAGAAATAGCCTTGGCAACCAACACACTATTTAAAATTGGTTTTTATCTTTTAAACATTGGATTTGCCTTAAGAATTATTAAAATTTACAGCATAAACAATTCTACACAACTGGTTGAAATATTAAGCACAAAAATTGGCGGCTTTTCTATTTATCTAGGTGTTGTAATGATACTCTTTATTCTTTTCTTTTTAAAAGGAAGAAAAGCAAGTCGAACAATGTTGAAAGACAAAATGCAGAACATATGAAAACCATAAGCAGCTTATTCTGGATAAATCTAGTTTGGATTGTATTTACGCTTGGCATGTTTACCACATTTATTTTTGGCTTGTTGGCAGAACTAGTTTTAGGATTCATACAACTCATAAGCAGTTT
Organism: Bacteroidia bacterium; assembly: GCA_030429455.1. Classification (GTDB taxonomy): domain Bacteria; phylum Bacteroidota; class Bacteroidia; order Flavobacteriales; family Flavobacteriaceae; genus Psychroflexus. The sequence continues at coordinate 1,301 of JAUIFC010000111.1, forward strand.
GATCTTAATCGCTTTTTGGAAACGACTAAACTCCTACATCAAGTGGCTTTATGTGTTATATTGGGTTCTGGTCACTGTTTATTTCAGTACATTTTGGAGTTTTGATGGCTTTTTAGATTTTGATCAATATATGGACCCCATAATTTCAGCTGCCACGATTCCCATGACCATTAGTCTTTATTTCCTATTTGTACTTTTTACCATAAGAAGAGAATTTAAAAGTAAGAAAACATCAAATAACAACTTTATATGAAAATCGTAATCGCTGGTGGTTCAGGATATTTAGGCAATCTTTTAAGTCAGCATTTCAATAAAAATCCAAACTACGAAATAGTTATCCTTAGTAGAACACATCAATTAAATAAGAAAAACATCTTTTATGTCCATTGGAACGGCAAAACAAAAGGAGCATGGACGGCTTATCTAGAAAATTCGGATGTCTTGATAAATCTTGCTGGCAAGTCTGTAAACTGCCGCTATACCAAAGCCAATAAGGAAAAGATTTACAACTCAAGATTAGAAAGCACAAGCATACTTTGCCAAGTTGTTCAGGAATTAAAAAAACCACCAAACGTTTTCATACAATCCTCTTCTGCAACCATTTACAGACATTCTGAAGACATGCTTATGACAGAAAAGAATGGCGAAATAGGCGTTGATTTTTCTATGGATGTTTGTGAAAAATGGGAATCCGTATTTAATGTTTCTCGACTTCCGAAAACTAAAAAAATAATTACTCGAACCTCTATTGTCATGGGTAATTCTGGAGGCGCCTTTCCAATCATAAAGCGTTTAACTAACGTTGGTTTAGGCGGAAAACAAGGCTCAGGAAAACAATACATCAGCTGGATTTCTGAAGAAGATTATGTCAGAAGTATAGATTACCTCATTCAACAGAATGCTGGTATTTACAATGTATGTGCCCCTACTCCATTACGAAATAACATATTTCAAAAAAAACTACGCCAAAAACTGAATGCTATCATTGGTCTACCAACACCAAAATGGATGTTACAGATTGGATCTTTCCTGATTCGAACAGAAGAAGAACTTTTACTTAAAAGCAGAAAAGTATATCCTGAAAAACTTATTCAATCTGGGTTTACATTTACATCTGAAACGATAGACGATTTTTTTAAAACTATCTAATTTCGTCCATTTTCGTTAGGATATAATTCATGAACCGGTGTGCTTTGCCAAAATTCTTTAGTATCCACATCCATTAGGGTTAAAGGCCCACGAAATGCAGCTGCTGTATCTACATTAATGACATTTTGAGCTTGCATTGGTGTATGTTGTCCAAACCTATGGGTTGGTGTATGACCGATAAATATTTCAGAAAATAATTTTAGCCGTACAGGATAAAACATATCGTCTTTAGCCAATTGCTTGTCTGTGGCCAAGGCCATTTCCCAAAGTGTTCGATCCCAATACACAGTATTGTCATAAAACTCATGCTCTGGCCCGTGATGGCTAGCAAATCCCCCGTGGACAAACAATCGGTTTTTGGAATCAATATGGTAAGTGTCCATAGACAAAATAAACTCTTCATGTTTTTTCTTTAAATCATCTGTTACCATTTGATAAGCCTTCAAGGTACTTTGACCTCCATGCTGAAGCCACTTTTGGTTACTTTGATTATATTTCAACCAATTCAAGAGCAATTCGTCATGATTACCTCGTAATATCACACAATCATGGGACTCCTTAAGTTTTATTAGAAAATCTAAAGTTTGCGGACTTTCGCTCCAGCCATCTACATAATCGCCTAAAAATATCAGTTTATCTTTTGGTGTTACTTTAGCATTTTTAAGTACTTCCTGAAGCCCTTTTAATCCTCCATGAATATCGCCAATAACAAGTGTTCTAGCCATTTAGTTATACTTTATTTTTCGTAAAATACGCATGGTATCTTTATAAGTGTTATAAGCATCTCTGCTATACTTCTTCAATAAACGTTTTGAGTTCTCGAGTTTTTCTATACCAGAAAATTCTGCATCGATGCCACTAAGATAACCAATCAAATAAATGGAAGGCAGATTATTGAGTTCCTTTATTTCAGTCGGAGTAAGTGTTTGATTAAGAGTAATCTTGTTCAATAGGTGCTCGTTGGAATTGAGATAATGCCGTAACGCTTTTTGATTAAATCTCGGTGGATTAAATACCATTTTTCTATTAATTTCATAGGTCATATTGTCTTTAAAACGTATACTTATTTCCTCTAAAGGATAGTAGAAATTATCGTCTCCAATGCCTAACTTGACATGCTCTAAAATTTTAAAAGAATCCTCAGAAATTTCAATTTCTATTTTATCATGATACGAATAAAATAGCTTTACCTGCTCATTGATAAGCTCGATATTGACTCTAGAGTAATAGGTTTTATCTTGAAACTTTTCTGATTTACCAGCCCAACAGAGCACAAAATATTCTTTAAAGACTTTGTATTTAGGGTCAAAATCTTTACTCCTTTTCATAAAATCGAAAACGCCATCCAACGTAAGTCCTATGCTGTTTTTCGAATTGTGTTCCACAGATTTGACCAATCTTTCATTTTTGTCATTTATCACAATTGCTTGTTCTTGAGGCTTACTTATGCTGCCTTCTCGAGAAAATATTGTTCCTTTATTATATTTCCAAATATGCTTAAGTAATCGACATTGTTTAGTTTGGTTATTGGCTCTTATGATTACTAATCCTACGAACTTATGTTCGGGTAGATTTGGAAAAGAGACATTTTCATAAGTTACAAAAGGTGGATTATCCAAATAGGCATTTATTAAATTCTGAATTTTAGAGTCGTCAAAAAAGTCCACACCCAAAATACTATTATCTTCATCTTTTACACCTATTACCAGGTAAGAATTGTTATTTGGATTTGAGTTAGATAATGCACAGACATGTTTTAAAAATTTAGCCTTTCCTTCTTTTGTACTGAAATCAAGTTGCTGTTTCTTGTCATAAAAGCTATTTTCATCACTGTGCGCCAATAAATTTTTGATGAGAAGTCTTTTATTAATCATGTTCTGATGAAATGCTTTATCAAAAGTAAATGATTTTAGTTACTTACCATCTCGCTTAAAATATTAAAAAAACTTATTCAAGCCTAAAAAAAATACCAATCAAAAAATTTGATTGGTATTCAATATATCTAATGTTGTATGAACTATCCTGCTACAGAAGCCGACAAATACTCTCTGTTCATTCTGGCAATGTTTTCTAAAGAAATACCTTTAGGACATTCGACTTCACATGCTCCAGTGTTTGTACAATTACCAAAACCTTCTTTATCCATTTGGTTGACCATATTCAACACTCGGTCGGCAGCTTCGACTTCACCTTGAGGCAAAAGTGCAAACTGAGAGACTTTCGCTGATGTAAATAACATCGCAGAAGCGTTTTTACAAGACGCCACACAAGCGCCACATCCAATACATGTCGCCGCATTAAACGACATGTCTGCTTTATCTTTTTCAATAGGAATGCTATTGGCATCTATCGTATTTCCAGAAGTATTGACAGATATGTATCCTCCAGCTTGCTGAATTCGGTCAAAAGCAGAACGGTCTACAATCAAATCTTTTATGATAGGAAAAGCCTTAGCTCTGAATGGCTCAATAACTATGGTGTCGCCATCGTTAAATCTTCTCATGTGCAACTGACAAGTGGTTATCAATTTATCTGGGCCATGAGGTTCTCCATTAATCATAAGTGAGCAAGCCCCACATATACCTTCTCTACAATCGTGGTCGAATTCTACTGGTTCCGTGCCTTCTCTTACCAGCTTGTCATTTAGGACATCTAGCATTTCAAGAAAAGACATGTCTTCCTCGATACCATCTATGTTATAAGTTTCTAGACGTCCCTTTGTATCCGCATTTTCTTGTCTCCAAATCTTTAAAGTAAGTTTCATTTTCTAGGTCGTTTTAATTATTTATAACTTCTTGTTTTTAATTCTATGTTTTCGTAAACTAATTCTTCTTTATGAAGAACAGCATCTTTGGGCTCACCTTTGTATTCCCAAGCCGAAACGTATCTGTAGTTTTTATCATCTCTCAAAGCCTCGCCGTCTTCAGTTTGGTATTCTTCTCTAAAGTGGCCTCCACAAGATTCATTTCTGTCTAAAGCATCTTTGGCAAATAACTCACCCAGCTCCAAGAAATCAGCAACTCGGAATGCCTTTTCAAGTTCAGAGTTTTTAGAATCTACACTTCCTGTGACTTTCACATTGGAATAAAACTCCTTTCGCAATTCTGAAATTTCATCAATTGCTTCTTTGAGTTCTTTTTCATTTCTTGACATACCACATTTGTTCCACATGATTTTGCCTAGTTTTTTATGAAAATAGTCCACAGGCAAATCGCCTTTTACATCGATTAAACTTTGCAGTTGGCTCTTAACGCTTTGCTCTGCTTCTTCAAAAGCCTTATCATCTGTTGAAATAGGACCTGTTCTGATATCATCAGCTAAGTAGTCTCCAATAGTATAAGGTAAAACGAAATACCCATCTGCCAATCCTTGCATTAATGCTGAAGCACCAAGCCTGTTGGCTCCGTGATCTGAGAAATTAGCTTCACCAGTAGCATAACATCCTGGGATTGTAGTCATTAAATTATAATCTACCCAAAGTCCACCCATCGTGTAATGTACCGCTGGGTAAATCATCATTGGTGTATTGTAAGGATTCTCGTCAATGATCTTTTCGTACATCGCGAAAAGGTTACCATATTTGGCCTCTATGACTTCATCACCGAGTTTTTTAATTTGTTCTTTTGTCGGATTTTGAATACCAGATGTGTAGGCTTTTTCTTTCCCGTAGCGTTCGATGGCACTTGCAAAATCCAAATAAACAGCTTCGCCAGTTTTATTAACACCATGACCTGCGTCGCATCTTTCTTTTGCAGCTCTGGAAGCGACATCACGAGGCACTAAATTTCCAAATGCCGGATAACGTCTTTCTAAGTAGTAATCTCTGTCTTCTTCTGCGATTTCAGTTGGCTTTAATTTTCCTGCTCTTATGGCTTCTGCGTCAGCTTTTTTAGCTGGCACCCAAATTCTACCATCATTACGCAAAGATTCTGACATTAAGGTCAGTTTAGATTGAAGCTCACCTGAAACAGGAATACATGTAGGGTGAATTTGTGTAAAACATGGATTGGCAAAAAATGCTCCTTTTTTGTGAACTCTCCATGCAGCAGTGACGTTACTACCCATGGCATTTGTGGATAAGAAAAATACATTTCCATATCCGCCAGTTGCCAAAACAACAGCATGTGCAGAATGTCTTTCAATTTCGCCACTCACCATGTCTCTAGCAATAATTCCTCTAGCTTTTCCATCTATCAACACAAGGTCCATCATTTCATGACGCGTATAAGACTTAATCTTACCACGATTAATCTGACGGTTCATAGCCGAATAGGCACCAAGTAACAATTGCTGACCTGTTTGCCCTTTGGCATAAAATGTCCTGGAAACCAAAACTCCACCAAAAGAACGGTTGTCCAACAGACCGCCATATTCTCTTGCAAATGGAACACCTTGTGCCACACATTGGTCAATGATGTTTCCAGAAACTTCAGCCAGCCTGTATACATTTGCTTCACGTGAACGGTAGTCACCACCTTTTACGGTGTCATAAAACAATCTGTAATCGGAATCGCCATCACCTTGATAGTTTTTCGAGGCGTTTATTCCACCTTGAGCAGCTATTGAGTGCGCTCGACGAGGCGAATCTTGAAAACAAAATGTTTTGACATTATAACCTAACTCCGCCAAAGTCGCTGAAGCCGATGCTCCTGCCAGTCCTGTCCCAACAACAATAACGTCGATATTTCTTTTGTTCGCAGGATTAACAAGATTGATACTATTTTTATGTTTAGTCCACTTCTCTGCTAATGGACCTCCAGGGATTTTATCTTCTAATATCTTCATGAGTCTTTCTTATAAATGTGAAACGTAATGGAAAATGGCTATAAACGCAAAACCTAATGGCACGACGATAGCAAATGCTTTTGTAAATCCTTTTAAGCCTCTCGAATACTTGTTGTTAAAACCAACTGATTGAAATGAGGATGAAAATCCATGCAATAAATGCAACATCAAGAACACAAAAGATAAGACGTAGAGTCCAGTTCTTATTGGATCGCCAGCAAATTTATGTACTGTTTCTTCATAATACCTAAATGTATCACCATGCATCCCTGTCATATCGCCTTCGACGTATTTTGTTACCATTTCTGGAATCCAAAAATCATAAAAGTGTAACCCTAAAAATAAAAGCACAACGATACCAGAAATAATCATATTTCGTGATAGCCAACTGGAATTTGCAGAACCCTTGTACATGGCATAACCCACATCTCCTCTGGCCTTTCTGTTTTGTAATTCCAAAACAAAACCCATGACGAAATGAAAGATAACACCAAAAACAAGAATTGGTTGTAATAAAAATTGAACGATTGGGTTAGTGCCCATAAAATGAGATGCCTCATTAAAAAAGTCTTCACTAAACACTGAAGTCAGATTGATAATAAAGTGAAGCGCTAGAAAAGATACCAGGAAAATTCCTGATAATGCCATTGCTACTTTTCTAGCAATTGAAGAGGATAAAATACCTGCCATTGCTTGTTAAAATTAATTTTTTTCAAAAATAGGAGTTCATGTAATGCCACACAAATTTAAGTATTTTTTTAGATTTAATTTAGATAAGATTTAAATAGACAAAAGAACCACGAAAAAGTTAGCGAAATGTGATAAATATCATGTTTCATACAGCATATTAAAAATCAAATTTTTAGGAGTTAGATACATCAACAAACCAATGACTGCTAGTTATGCAAATTGTACATCTTGATAAATTGTTCCCAGCTTCTTCAACAGTTCTTAAAATTTAAAAAACCATTTAATTCTTTGTAATACAAACACTTATCATTCATTTCTGAACAAATAAGAATTATAAAAGTATTACTACCGTCTAAGCACTATTGACACGCAAAAAAGAAACATTAAACGGTTAACAAACTTGTTTATAACCGAAATTCAGCAATGCTTCACAAAGTATTTTTAATCTTTTATTTTGTATTAATATTTGGTTTTGTTTATTGAAATATCATGTGATTGTTAGCGATTGAAAGTGTACATTTTAAGTTTTATTAACAAAAAAGAACGCACCTCTTGGCTTATAGTATTGCTTAATAATTTCATTTCAAGACCAATTTTTTGTTTAAAAAAATCAACCTAAAGTTTCATATACATTATGAATAGATCAGAATTATTAATTCTAAAACGAGATGGAAAGAAAGAACCCTTTTCAATCGAAAAAATCAAATCAGCCATCAGAAAAGCATTTCTTTCTGTGGGTTCTTATGCCACGGATGAAGAACTAACTCACATTTTGCACCGGCTGAGCATCAGAAATGGCATAAGTGTTGAAGATATTCAAAATCAGGTCGAGCACTCGCTTATGGCCGAGCGTTTTTATGAAGTGGCAAAATCGTACATTCTTTACCGCCAAAAACACTTTGAAGAACGAGAAACCATTGAACGTGTAAAGTTTTTAATCGATTATTGTGCTGCAGGAAATGCAGCATCTGGCAGTAAGTTTGATGCCAATGCCAATGTGGATAAGAAAAATATTGCCACCTTGATTGGCGAATTGCCTAAAGGAAATTTCATCCGTTTAAACAGACGCTTACTCACCGACAGGCTTTCAGATTTATATGGAAAAGAATTATCAAACAAGTATTTGAATCTATTAAATCAACATTTTATATACAAAAATGACGAAACCAGCCTAGCACCATATTGTGCTAGCATTACAATGTATCCTTGGTTATTACATGGCACATCAAAAATAGGCGGCAATTCTACGGCACCGACCAATTTAAAATCTTTTTGTGGAGGCTTTATAAATATGGTATTTATTGTCTCGAGCATGTTAAGTGGGGCTTGCGCTACTCCGGAATTCTTAATGTATATGAATTATTTTGTGGGCAAAGAGTACGGGCAAGATTATTACCAACGCAGTGATGAAGTTGTAGATTTGTCTGTACGTAAAAGAAGCATCGACAAAATTCTAACAGATTGTTTTGAGCAAGTGGTTTATTCTCTAAATCAACCTACTGGCGCACGAAATTTCCAAGCTGTGTTTTGGAACATTGCATATTATGACAAGTATTATTTTGAAAGCCTCTTTGGCGAATTTGTTTTTCCTGATGGCAGTAAACCTGATTGGCATTCGCTCAATTGGTTACAAAAGCGCTTTATGAAATGGTTTAATCAGGAGCGCACAAAAACCCTTTTAACTTTCCCTGTGGAAACCATGGCGTTGCTATCTGAAGATGGCGATATAAAAGACAAAGAATATGCAGATTTTACCGCACAAATGTATGCCGAATGCCATTCGTTCTTTACGTATTTGAGCGATAATGTCGATAGCTTAAGCTCGTGTTGCAGGCTTAGAAACGAAATTCAGGACAATGGGTTTAGTTATACCTTAGGAGCTGGCGGCGTATCTACAGGGTCTAAAAGTGTTTTAACCATTAACTTAAACCGTTGCATACAGCAAGCCGAACGCGAAAAGATTCCATATTTAGACTTTCTGGAAGAGGTTGTAGACCTCGTTCATAAAGTACAAATTGGGTATAATGAAAATTTAAAGGAGTTGCAATCCAAAGGCATGCTACCCCTATTTGATGCGGGTTACATTAACCTAAGTCGACAATACTTGACCATTGGAATAAATGGCTTGGTCGAAGCAGCAGAATTTTTGAATATCGATATCTCAGACAATCCAACATACGAGCGTTTTACTCAAGACATACTTGGACTTATTGAACGCTACAACAAGAAGTACCGAACCAAAGACCTTATGTTTAATTGCGAAATGATTCCTGCTGAAAATGTTGGCGTCAAACATGCCAAATGGGACAAGGAAGATGGCTTTGTTGTGCCTAGAGATTGTTACAACAGTTACTTTTATGCAGTCGAAGACACCTCTATAAATATTTTAGATAAATTTAAAATGCATGGCGAAAAGTACATTAAACATCTGACAGGTGGCTCCGCTTTGCACATGAATTTAGATGAACATTTAAGCCAAACTCAATACAGACAGTTGCTGAAAATTGCTGCTGTAGAAGGCTGTAATTATTTTACATTTAACATTCCTAACACCATTTGCAATGACTGTGGACACATCGACAAGCGTCATTTAAAAGCATGTCCAAATTGTCAAAGTTCGAATGTAGATTACCTGACTCGGGTGATAGGATACATGAAAAGAGTAAGTAGCTTTTCTACCCCAAGACAAAAAGAAGCTGCAGAACGCTATTATGCCACAACCTCGGAATATAAAGACAACCCAAATCAAGAGTATGCTGAAGTATTATAACTACGATGTTGTTTTTCAAGAGATTCCAAATGAGGTGACGTTGGCAGTAAATATTACAAATTGCCCAAATCGATGTAAAGGTTGCCATAGTCCACACCTGTTAGAAGATATTGGAAAAGTTTTGGATCAAACATGCGTGATTAATATGATAAACAAATACGCTTCAAGCATCACTTGTTTTTGTTTTATGGGTGGCGATGCTGCGCCACATCGGGTAAATGATTTGGCCTCTTTTATCCAAAATACCTATCCTGATCTCAAAGTGGCTTGGTATTCTGGTTTCACAAAGCTGCCGAAGAATTTCAATACCAGTTGTTTTAATTTTATAAAGCTAGGAGGTTATATTCAAAAATATGGCGCACTTGAAAGCGACTCAAGCAACCAACATTTTTATGAAATTCAATCGGACGGGTTTATGAAAGATGTGAGTTACAAGTTTAAAGCTAAAAATATTTAAGACCATAGCAAATATGGAGTATCAAAATCGCTATAATAATAGTATTTTAGCATACTATATACCGAAATAGTTGAAGAATGAAATATCATTTTATAGCCATAGGTGGGAGTGCTATGCACAACATTGCCATTGCCTTAAAGGAGAAAGGAGAAGATGTCACAGGAAGCGATGACCAAATATTCGAACCTTCAAAATCGAGGTTAGCACAGTATGGCATATTGCCTGAAACAATGGGCTGGCACCCAGAACTGATTACCACTGATATAGAGGTTGTAGTTTTGGGCATGCATGCCAAAGCGGACAATCCAGAACTGCTTAAAGCACAGGAGTTAGGGCTAAAAATTTATTCTTATCCCGAATTACTTTACGAACATTCTAAAGGTAAAACCCGAGTGGTTATAGCCGGTTCTCACGGAAAAACGACCATCACATCCATGGTCCTTCATGTGTTGAATTACCATGAACGACCGACTGATTTCATGGTTGGTGCACAATTAGAAGGCTTCGATAATATGGTAAAACTTACTGAGGACAATGACTTTATATTACTCGAAGGAGATGAATATTTGTCTTCAGCATTAGATAAGCGTCCAAAATTTTTATGGTACAAACCAAATATTGCCTTGATAAGTGGCATCGCTTGGGATCATGTGAATGTTTTCCCAGATTTTGAAATCTACAAACAGCAATTTGTAGATTTTACAGAATGCATGACTAACGGCAGCACGTTAGTGTATTATGAAAATGATCCGGTTTTAAAAGAAATTGCATTACAGGCGACTAAGCCTACCAGAAAACATGCTTACGTCATTCCTGAATACGACATAACAGATGGCGAAACCTATCTCGAAACCAATGAAGGCCCAATGCCTATTGAAATTTTTGGTGAACATAACCTGCAAAATATCGCAGGAGCAAAATGGATTTGTCAGCATATGGGTGTTGACGAAGACGATTTTTACGAAGCCATAGCAACATTTAAAGGAGCTTCCAAACGTCTAGAAAAAATAGTTGAAACAGATAACACATTGGTTTTTAAAGACTATGCCCATAGCCCATCAAAAGTAAACGCGACTACAGATGCTGTTAAGCAACAATTTCCTACTAAAACTTTATGCGTTGGTTTGGAATTACATACCTATAGTAGTTTGACAGCTTCATTTTTAAAAGAATATAAGAACACGCTAGACAAAGCTGACGAAGTTATCATTTACTATTCAAAAAAGGCTTTGGAAATTAAACGAATGCCTGAGTTGACTATTTCTCAAATTCAAGATTCTTTTGATCGAGAAGATGTGATCGTTTTCACCAATGCTGATGATTTTCATGCACATCTTAAAGCAAAACAATTTAAAAACCACGTGCTGCTTTTAATGAGCAGCGGTAATTATGGAGGCTTAGATTTTGAAGACTTAAAAACTTGGGTTTAACAAGTCTAAATCTAACACTTTAAACTGTTTGGACTAAATTTGAAACACTAATTTACTCTTGCTTAAGATGAGAAACAATTCTGCTTATTTATTCCTATTTATTTTTAGCCTTTGTCATTTTATGACATTGGCTCAGACGGTTTGGACTGGCCCTAAAATTACATTTAGCAAAGCTTCCAATGCCGACTGGACGCTTGAAGTCAATCAGGACAGAATAACAGCTAATGTTTGGCTTACCAGAGCAAGTAATAATGGGATTTTCAATATTGCCCAAGAAGCCAACTTTCAAGGTGGTGGCGGAAGTGGACCTTCACCTATA
>JAUIFC010000003.1 GCA_030429455.1 Bacteroidia bacterium
ATGGCAAGTAACTAATCAGGTTAAAGAAATTCTTGGCTATACTTGTTATAAGGCATTTTTCACCTCTAACGTACCAGAATTGAATAGAGCATCTATGATAATTCCTACATATGCTTGGTTTACTAATGAAATCCCCGTAATAGGTGGTCCAACAATTTTTGGAAGTCTCCCTGGACTAATTTTGGAGTTAGAGACAAAAGGAGGATACTTTATAGCTACTGAAATTAAACAAACTACTAAAAAAGTAAATAAGATTGACATAAATGATAAAAATGTTATGGATTTTATTCAAGCTGAAAAGTACTATGAAAAAATTATACGTGACAAAATTGGAAATTAGTTATTTAAATGCCCTTTTATGTCTTAGCTTGCCTTAATCTCTATTACTATTCAGCTATCTAAAAATAGCTGTTTTTTTTATTCCTATTTATCTAATGGAATTCAAAATGCAAGAATTATGTAGTAATTCAAATTTAACCATCATGTTCTCTATAAAAATCAAAAATTGCGGGATTTCCCGTATTGTATAATCACCCTTTAAATAGTTTCCTTGAAGAATTTAATTTAAAAATTCTATAAAAATGAAAAAAGTATGTTTATTTTTGATGTTAAGTGTGTTTGCACTTGGGAGTAGTGGGTTTAAATCGCATGAGATTGTTAATCCCGAAATAGGTTACGATTGTGGACAACATGCGCAAATGGCGTATAAGCTAAGTAAGTTTATATATCCTGGTGATCAACAGAGAGCCTATGATAAGTATAACGAAGCTTATTTTGATTGTTTATCCGACGGAGGAGATGCTATTTATTAATTTTTAATCGAGGGATAATATTATGTCCCTCATTTTTTTTATGAGATATTTATTATATATATTATTTTTTAGCTTTTCAAGCTCTGCTCAAAATTTTGAGCTGACTTATCATTTGACTAGTTATAAAGAACCCCAGTTTGAATTTGAATTCACTCAAGAAATGGAGCAGGAATTAAAAAAAGAATTAGCTTCTTTTCGGAGGTTTTCTAAAAATTTCACACTTTTTGTGTTGGCGAATGAACAAGACTATTTCATTAAAATTGATGATGTATTGACGATTGACAATAAAAACCCCTACACGAAATCAGTAAATCTTTATTATCTTGGGTTGAAATCAAATGTTTTATTTATAAACAACGAGCTATATTACCACAATGACACAGATAGCTTTATTACAAAAGCTATCCCTTCAGAAACCATAGATTGGGAAATAGATAGCAAGAAACATCTTGTTAATGGTTACGATTGTTACTCAGCAGTTTTAATAGATAAAGAAAAAAAATATGGTTTATTAGCAAGTGATCTAAAAGTTTGGTTTACTGATGAAGTAGGTATTGTCGGAGGTCCAACTTTATTTGGAAAGCTACCTGGTTTAATTGTTGCAGTTGAGAATAATTTTGTAAGATTTGATCTTAAAAAAATTATTAAAACTAAAAAGAAATTACCTTCGGTGAAAGAGTTCGTGAAAAATAAGAATGTTTTAAGTCATCAGAAGGTTATAGAACATTTTAAAAAGTTGGATGAAGAATTAATGAAGGAATAATAGTCCTGAATGCTATAAATTTTTGTTTAGTAAACTAAACTGAAGAAAATATTTCCATAAACAAAATAATTATTGGGTCAAAGAAATTACAATTCGTCAATATCATTAAACAGCTACCTAATAATAGCTGTTTTTCTTTTATCTACACTTTTCGGCTATTCACAAAACTACCAATTAAATGGTAAAATTCAAGACACTTTACAAAACCCAATCCCAAATGCCAATATTATTGCCACGCCATTAGCAGAAGAGGCAAGCATTACTTTTGCAATTAGCGGTCTTATATGATGAATAAAGGCTAAAACTTGTATACAACATTTTTTGATAAAATTTTCAAGTTTCATCGGCTAGACAATTACCATTGCAAAAATTAACAATTAAATCGACGATAATAATCAACTAATATTTTTGGCGATGTGTGCTGATCAATTTTGTGATTACATTTAAATTGTAACAAACCTATTTTGTCTTAAAATGCCAATTCTAAATGACCTAGGGGTTGTGTAAATGTATTTAGCAACAGCAGTTAAAAATTGCGGGTTTTCCCGTATTGTATAATCACTTCTTAAATAGTTAATTTAGAGAAATTAATCTTAAAAATTTATAAAGATGAAAAAAGTATGTTTATTTTTGATGTTATGTGTGTTTGCACTTGGGAGTAGTGGGTTTACAACTATTAAATCCACTTCACCAGAACCACAACAGCCTTCTTGTTTTGAGACAGCAAGAGCTTTTGTAATTGCCTTATATGGCGAAATTAATCTAAGTAATGTTCAACTAGTTTTAGACATAAATGAAGCTTGTGAAGATGGAAGATTAAATCCAAGTATAGATAATGACTAAATATTTTGTTTTTTTTATACTCATATGTTTGCTTAGTGCAGAAATACAAGCACAAAGCACTGACGTTTATTATAAGATATTTCCAAAGGATATTCTTAAAGATAAGCAAAATATAGATCAACAAACTAAGCGACTTGTTGAAGGAGGTGTAAATTATACAAAAAAAGAGGAATATATTTTAAAAATTAACGATACCCTATCTATATTCTCTAAGGTAAATAAATTGATATCTTTAGATGATCCTCTAAAAGATATACATGAAGGTATTGCTAGTAATTTTACAAATTTTAACAAGCAAACATCATATAATTTTAAAAAGAACCGAATTATATATGACATAAGTATCCTAAACATTACTTATACCGTTATGCAGGAACCAATCAATTTTGATTGGAAATTATCTAATGATCAAAAAAAAATTTTAGGATACAATGCCCATAAAGCAGAAGGTGTACATAAAGATATATTGACAGGTAAAACTTTTAAAATAGAGGCCTGGTTTATAAGAGATTTACCTATCTCAACTGGTCCTGATGTTTTTATGGGTTTACCAGGCTTGATTGTAGAATTAGATTTGCCAAGAAGCGTTATTAGAATTTCTAAAATTGAAAAAACCAATAAAGCAGATATTAATTTGAAAATAAATGAAAAACAGGCCATAGATAGAGATCAATTAGATAAGATTATTGGAAATCTAAATACGAAAGTAAACGAAATTAGTAATTGAGAATTAAAAGGTTTATTTATTCTATTATAAACAGCTACAAAATGTTAGCTGTTTTTTTTAGCATTTTTGTCAATATATCAAACCCATAAATTAACTGGCAAAACCCAAGATTATATTATTTATCGACTTTAATAAATCATATCCAGGTTTAAATTTTTAGTAAAGAGTTAGAAAACATAAAAAATTGCGGGATTTCCCGTATTGACAAGAAGCATAATTCTTTGTTCTTTTGAAGCATATTAATCTTAAAAATTTATAAAAATGAAAAAAGTATTACTTGTCCGCCTTTGGAGGATTATTTTTGATGCTAGCGGTATTTACGTTAGGGAGTAGTGGGTTTAAAATTGATGCTATACCTGGTCAAGATTGTGATGATTTTGGTGCCCAAAAGTATAATAATCATTTGGCTAACAACCCTGGTGATTATGAGGGAGCGAACATGGCATATTACGGATACTATTGGGCATGCATGAATATAGGCGGATTTTCTAGGTTTGAAGTAACTTTAGATTAACAAAATGCATAAATTTCTATTTGTTTTTTTATTTGTAACTAGTCTATGTTATAACCAAAATTATGTGTTAGAGTATAAGATAGTCGAATTTAAAGAATTAAAAGAATCTGACTTTCCCAGTAAAGATAATTACATTAATTTTCAAGAGGAGTTTAAACTTGTTAAAAGGTTTTTGAAGGGGAAAAAAGTATTTGTTTATAAAGTGCAAGGAGGACATTATTATCAAGTCGTTGATAGTTTGGAAAGTGATTTTTCCCCCAATCCATATTTATCAACATTATTTCTTGGCTATGCTGGTTTAAAAGAAAATTTTTATTGTCAAAACGGTAATACTTATTATTATAATTCTTTGAGTCCTTTTGTTACGAAATTAGATAAGGACGATTATCAATGGAAAATTTTGAGAGACGGAATTTTAGTAAATGGATACGACTGTATTGAGGCAGAATTAGTTAATAGTTCTAATGCCAAAGTCGATATTTCATCAGATAATTTAAAAATATTATTTACAAACGATCTTGGAATATCAGCAGGTACTACTGTATTTGCAAACATACCAGGCGTAATAGTTAAGCTAGAAAATAAATTCTTAAAATTGAAGTTGTCTAGTATTAAACCATACAAAGGAAAAATCCTATTATTTGATGAGTTTATTGATGAAAAAAAAGTTCTAAATCATAGTGATGCTCAAGATTATTATAAAAAGGCAACAAAACACTTACGAAATTAATTTGCAATTGAAGAGTCCTTGTTATGAATTTGAGAAGCAGCTATTAACAATAGCTGTTTTTTTCTTTTTACCTCTTTTGACTTACTCCCAAGCCCATCAACTCAAAGGCTTAACCCAAGACTCCCTCCAAAACCCCATCCCCAATACCAATATTATTGCGACACCATTAGCAGAAGATGCAAACATCACCTTTGCCATAAGTAGTCTTGAAGGTGAGTATAGCCTTAAACTCCAACACAAGATCCCTTATAAAATAGCCATTACCCATCTGGGCTATTCAAAAATCACAGATACGGTAACACTAACCAGTGATAAGATAAAAAACTATACCTTACAAGAAAGTACAGAAACCTTAGAAGAAGTCCTCATAAAAGCCGAAATGGCTGTTATAGTCAAAGAAGATACCATCACCTACCGTACAGATCAATTTAAAACTGGCGAGGAACGTAAACTAAGGGATATCCTTAAAAAACTCCCTGGCATAGAAGTTGATCGGGCTGGAAACGTTACCGTTAATGGCAAACCCGTCACTAAACTTATGGTAGATGGCAAAGAATTTTTTACTGGTGATGAAAAACTGGGTGTCAACAACATTCCAGCCGATGCTGTAGATGAAGTAGAAGCCTTGGACAATTATAGCGAAGTGGCTTTTCTTAAAGGCTTAGAAGACTCCGACCGTATGGCACTTAACATAAAACTTAAAGAAGGCAAAAAGAAATTTGCCTTCGGTGATATAGAGGCTGGAGTAGGTCATGAAGACCGCTATATTGTACATCCAACTTTGTTTTATTACAGCCCTAAAACAGCTGTAAATGTGATAGGTGATTTTAACAATATTGGTAAAAAATCATTCTCGGTACAGGATTATGTCAACTTTGAAGGTGGTTTTGCCCAATCCATCAATGACCCTTCTGGTTATTTTAATTTGTTTCGTGATGATTTTGCACAGTTCTTAAGTCAAAGTGATTTTGTATTTAATAAAAATGACTTTGGTGCAGGGAGTATTTCACAAGAATTGTTTAAAAACACCACCTTCGATGCGTATTCTATAATCAATAAAGGGAAAGTCCAAACCAGAACTAACACTTCTAATGACTACCTTGCTGAAAACACAGAAGACGAGTTAAGGGAAGTGACAAATGAGCAAACCACTACCTTTAGTATTAATAAACTAAAGTTTAGTTATGATAATTTTGATGACACTGCCTTAACCTATAATGTATTGCTAAAAACATCTGATGCAGACGGTGTTAACCAAACCAATTCGACTACGCCAAGTGCAGAGCAATTTGTCAATACAACACAAACCCCAAATTCTATATCAGTTAGTCAAGAAGCCTCGCTAAACAAGCAATTTTCGTACAAACATACCACGTCGTTAAATGCTAAATACAAATTCAATCGCCAATCTAACACTTTAGACTGGCTGTTTAACCAACCTGTGTTTTCTAATATCATCCCACTTATTGACGAAGGTACTGATTTTAATATCCTTCAAAATACCAAAGAAGAAAACCATTTGGTAAGAGCAAACCTAAAGCATTACTGGGTAATCAATAATTTTAACCACATTTATCCAATTGCAGGCTTTACCTATTTTAATGCCGATTACGATAATGTAGATCAACAAGTTTTATTGGATGGTAGCATCAACAGTTTTCAAGAAGCAGGATTTAATAATAATATAGATTATAATCTTTTTGATCTGTATGCAGGATTTCAATACAAGTTTAAAATCGGAAACTTTGTCGGCAAGCCTGGTATATTGGCACATCAATATATATGGAAAGTCGATCAATTTTCAGAACCAATAGCAGACGATCATAAAATAGTTTTTCTTCCAGAAGTAGATTTGGAATACAAAATAAATGCCAGTAAAAGACTTAAACTACGATATAACCTAATCTCCAACTTTGGAAATGCCCAGCAATACGCAAACCGACTACGCTTATTGTCTTTTAATAGCATAGGACGCGGAAGTGCTGATCTGGAAAACCAATTGTACCATAGATTAAATTTAAGGTATTTCAACTTTAATCTGTTTAAAGGCATCACATTTAATACAGGTTTTTCATATACCTATAGAGCACAAAGTATAAGAAGCCGTACACTAATTGAAGGTATTGATCAGGTAAATACGCAGTTTTACACGGATCTACCTGAAAACACGTATGGTGTAAACCTGAATTTGAGCAAGCGCTTAGGGAAATGGCGATTAAGTTTTAATTCTAATGCGTCTTTAAGAGATTACATAAGAATTATAAATTTAGAAGAGAATAAATACAATTCTCATAACATACGATACGAATTAAAGGCAGATACGCGATTTAAAGAGTGGCCTAATTTTGAGTTTGGACTGTCTCAAACCTTCAACAGTTTATCTACCTCTACTTTTGAAAACGATTTTATGCAGGTACAACCTTTTGCTTTAGTCGAATACGATTTTTTAAAGGATTTCTTATTCAAATTTGACTATCGCTACAACTACTTTGAAAATAGAGCACAAAACACTTTTAATCGTTTTGAGATAGGTAGTGCTTCTTTAGAATATTGGAAAGAAGATTCTGCATGGCGTTTTGTATTAAGTGCTGAAAATATTTTTGACACACAATTTAAACAAACCAATTCAGTCAACAATTTTTTAGCTTCAGATACGAGTATTTTCATTCAGCCTAGAACAATAGTATTTAGTGTTATCTATAAGCTATGATTGTTTTTGTTTAATTAAATTCAACAACACTATCAAAAAATTAATTACCTTGCTGAGGGCCTCGTCGGCTTCCTTGTGCATAAAGTTCTGCTGGTAATTGATCGTTGTGGTGATCGAGGAATGACGATAGAGCTTTTGTAACATCTGTATCGGTATCTTATCCCTTGAGATATTGCCAAAAGTATGACGCGCAATATGCATGGTTAGCTTCTTATCAATCTGAGCCATGGTGGCTACTTGTTTGAGATAGTGGTTAAGCTTCTTATTGGCAGTTTTGGTTTTCCTAAATATATCTTGAATATCTTTTTCATTGGCTTTTTTAAGCTCTGGAAAGACGTAATCCTGTTCTGATCTTTGTTTATGTTCATGCTCGTCTCGATATTGGTTTAGGATCTTTTCAACCTTGGGCGATATCTTAATCGATAACACCTTGTCATTCTTATTCATGGTATAGTGCAATCGTCCATCGTTAATCTGATGCCATTTAATCTTGAGTACATCACTTAATCGCATTCCGGCAAAGTAAAAGCTAAACAGCCATACATTTAAAGCGTGGTTTTGTTGGCTATTTAACCCTTCCATCCTCTCCTAAAGGCTCTATGATATTTAAAAAAATTGAATCCTCAACTTGTGTAAAAAAAAATAATTCTTTAAAGCCATTTTGATTAGCATCAGAAGAAAAAATTTGCTTGTTTTCTGTTAAGAATGTGCCCCTAAAGTTCCATTGGTCTATTAAAATGCCATCTTTGGTAAATACATTTATGGCAGGGAATTTTTCATTGTTTTGATCATTTAAGCCTTTGATGGTCTCGCTCCAGCCATCATTGTCTATATCGTAGTAATAAAAACTAGCTTTTACATCACTTAATTTCTCTTCAACTACATCTAAATTGTATTTGTTAAAATACTCAGGAAGAAATACAATAATTGTTACAGCCAAAATAGCAGCTATTGCATATTTGCTTAAAAAAATAGAAACTAGTTTTTGATTCATAAATACAGCTAGTTAGTGGCATAAAAGTAAAATATTACATCCAATTTTTTACTTTAATTAGTTAATAAATGTAAAAAATACTAAGCTATGAGGTCTATCGTACTCAATATTGAGTATAGAAATTATGGAGAAAAAAGTAGATATGCTTGAGAAGTGCAAATTAATACTTGAAGTACAATGTGTAATTTGATTACAGCAAATCATTATGGGGTTTGCTGTGTATATTAATGTATTAAGCACAGAACCGAGCGATTCATTTTAAAACTCAAATCAACATCGATTTTCGAACCAATGGGATGAGGGGTTTGCTTACGCCAAACTCATTAGCAAGTCTTTCCCATTCTTGTAATGCGGTTTCTGTTTGATTGATTATTTCTTTAACCTTTGTTTTTTCAAGACCAGCAATTTCACCAAGTTTAAAGAGGTGTTTTAGACTTGGGTTTTGCCCTTCACCTAACACCATTGTGCTCAAATGGCCTCTTGGTCCAGAAGAAAATGTCAAGTCATAGGCAGGAGATAATTTCCATTCGCCCTTATCATCCATAAGAAAAGAGAAATTTTTAGCATGGTCATCACGGTTGTGTGCCATGACATTAAAAATGGCCAAGCGATACATTTTTTCAACTTCTCGAACATCCTGCGTTAAGGCATGTGTCAAACTGATCAAGTCCTCATAATCCAGTGAAGGAAATCTGAAATTGGAGTGAAGTAATCCGCCTGCACTGTGCATATGCCATTTTTTGTTAGCTTGTCTATCAAAACGTTGGGTTGCAAAAAAACCTGCGCTATGTTTAGAGTAAAACAAATGTATAGGCATCATATCCAAACCAGCCTTTTTAGCCATAAGGCCATACACATATTCGATTGCTCCTGCATCGAATCCATCTGTGGAATTTGAAAATTTTACGAGCCAATGTTCAAAACCATTTGGCAGATTATCCTTTCCCGCTATGATTTGGTCTTTCTCCACATTCAAGCCAATCAAAGCTTTTGGTCTTGCGCCGGCAGAAGACCCATTTAAGGTCATGAGTTCTTTGATGACCTCACTCGTTTGACCAAATAAGATGTCTTGAGTGTGATTAAAAAGTTGGTCAAGATTAAGTTCTTTTTCAGACGCAATGTCCAAAGGATAGTCAGGCTCATAAACCAATGCGCCAAGGCCAGTTTTACCAACATGAGCTAACCTGTCTAGAGGTGTTAAGCGTTCAGGATTTATACTTTGGTTTCTCATAAAACGATCAAACAACAAGCGTCCCCAACCGTCGGGTAAACTGTCATTAAAAACACCTGCCAAACCTTCAAAAATTGAATTATTAAATCGAATTAGTCCTGGTTCAAGCGGTAATTTGAAAGGTGAAATCTCTAAGTTGGATTGGATAAATTCCTGTTCATATTCAAAAAATATATAGCCATCTAAAGTTGCTAATCGACCAACAGGGATGATATCGCTGTAAAACTGAAGCCCAACTTTTATTTCTTTAAGGAGTAAGTTGTCATTACTCATGTTCGCCATCCTCTTTGTCGTTTTTTAGGCGACGCTTTTAAGACATCGTCAATTGTTTTAAACTTGTTTTGAGGGGTATTCAGGGCGTCTATTATGTTTTCGATGCAGCCTAGCGACATGCAGATCTTTACAAAAGATCCTAACGAAATTTTCCCTTCTTGTTCAAATTTGCGTAAGGTGGCCAAACTTACCCCAGAACGTTCCGACACACCTTTTTGAGTCAGGCCTTTTTGTAGCCTTAACTCTTTTAGTCGTTCAGCTATGGTCGTTTGAGCTTTTTTTGGTGAAATAAATAACATAATAATAGTAATTATATGTAAATATAATAAATAAATATTACTATCGTATTAGTTAATTAGTTGTTCTCGACTTTTGTTTTAGAATTTAGTGATGAAAAAGCTATGAACCCTGTTCTAACGCTTTTATTTTCTGTAAGAGATGATTAGAATAAAGTTTTGATATTATCCGTGTTTTTTCTTGTCAATTATTAGTTTTGAAATAAAAGATACGCTGTTAGAATGACAAGATGGTATAAATGTATGGGGCAACATAGTTGAAATTTATTAGGCTTATTATTGTGTTCTTATGGAATCAAAGTTCTGAAGTAATCCATTTTTTTTGGAATAATCAACTTATGAAACAAAATACGGTATTCAAGTTTGGTAAGTATCTAATCCCAAGAAATTGCATATATGGTTAAATTTTATTTAGGTTTTGGGCTCAAATTTTATTATCATGCCTGCATTTTTAATTTTCATCCATTTTGATAATTACAGATTTCCTAAGTAGAACAATTCAATTCAACAGCGCTCCAAATCGCATTGTGTCATTGGTGCCAAGCCAAACTGAACTTTTAGTCGATTTAGGTTTGGAAGAAAAAATAGTTGGGGTAACAAAGTTCTGTGTTCATCCAAAACACTTAAGATCTTCAAAAACGCTTGTCGGCGGAACTAAACAAGTTCATCTCGACAAAATAGAACGCTTAAATCCGGACGTGATCTTGTGTAATAAAGAGGAAAATACACAAGAGATTGTAAACTCTTTAGAGCATGTAGCGCCAATTCATATTTCTGATATCAAGACATTAAAAGATAATAATAGGTTGATATTGGACTATGGAAAGATTTTCAATGTTGAACATAAAGCCAACCAGTTGGTACAGCAATTAATTTATGAAACAAATGGTTTTAAGGCATTTATAACAACTCAACCCGAACTAAAAGTTGGCTATTTAATATGGAGAAATCCTTGGATGGCGGTGGGAAATGATAACTTTATTCAGCATATGTTGGAGGTTAATCGATTTCAGAATGTATTTCAACATTTGAAGAGATATCCCGAAATAGATATACATAATTTGCCAGAATTAGACCTGTTGTTATTGTCTTCGGAACCCTATCCTTTTAAAACTAAACATTTGGACGACATCCCACTTCCTAAAGAAAAAATCAAGTTTGTCGATGGCGAATTGTTCAGTTGGTACGGCTCAAGGATGCTTAAGTCTTTTGAATACTTTAAAAGTTTGAGATAAGGTTTTTATTTTGATTCGTTAAAAATTTGGAGTTATTTATTGATAACTCATTTATTACTTTTAATTTAGCAGTTATGTTAAGCCATTCCGTATACAAATTAGATGCAGACGCAAAATGGGTCACCTTCGTCCATGGTGCTGGCGGGAGTTCGTCTATTTGGTTTAAACAAATACGAGATTTCAGAAAGCACTTCAATGTATTGCTCTTAGATTTACGCGGGCATGGCAATTCCAAACCTACGCTAAAAGATAGTTTTAAGTCCGATTATACCTTTGATAGCATTTCTCTAGACATTATTGAAGTTCTCGATCATGTCGAAATTAAAAAGTCACATTTTATAGGCATTTCTTTAGGAACCATTCTGATAAGGAATATTATAGAAAAATTTCCAGATCGGGTTGATAAAGTTATCCTTGGTGGTGCAATTATGAAAATGAACATACGCTCCAGGTTTTTGATGAAAATGGGTGTCATTTTCAAATCGGTTGTGCCGTACATGTTGTTGTATAAATTTTTTGCCTTTATCATTATGCCCAGAAAGAACCATAAGGCGTCAAGATTACTCTTTGTGAATGAAGCTAAGAAACTTTACCAAAAAGAGTTTATCAGATGGTTTAAGTTGGCTTCAGAAATTAATCCTTTATTGAAATTTTTTAGAGAAAAAGAATCTGATATACAATCGCTATATGTTATGGGTGAAGAAGATCACTTGTTTCTACCAAGCATCAAAAAGATTACCGAAAATCAAAAAAATGCCATGCTTCATGTCATCGAAAAATGCGGCCATGTGGTTAATGTCGAACAGCCCAATATTTTCAATACCCAAAGTATAGCTTTTCTTAAAGCTTAAGCCTTTTAGTAGAAATAATCCTATCTTTAGCCCCAAAATTTAAGCATGAATTTAGGTGTCGTAGGTGCAGGAACTATGGGTCGTGGAATTGCTCAAGTTGCCATGACTAACAGCTGTAAAGTGGTGTTATTCGATAGGAGTGAAGATGCGCTAGAAACCACAAAAGTTGAACATAAAAACATTCTAGATCGATTAATCAAAAAAGGGAAGTTGCAAGGCACTTCTCAAGATTACTTGCAGAATATCACATATACCCAAAGTTTAAAAGACTTTGAACATGTAGATTTCTTAATCGAAGCTATTGTTGAAGATTTTGCCATCAAAAAAGAGCTATTTCAATCTTTGGAAAACATTGTTGCGACCGATGCAATTTTAGCGACAAATACATCCTCTTTATCCATTGCTTCCATTGCTTCAGCTTTAAAGAATCCGTCAAGATGTTTAGGGGTGCACTTTTTTAATCCAGCGCCAATTATGCCTCTTGTTGAAGTTATTCCAGCAGTTCAGACCAGCGATAGCGTTTTTAATCATGTGTATGAAACCCTAACATCTTGGAATAAAATTGCTGTAAAGGCAAAAGATACGCCAGGATTTATTGTAAATCGCGTTGCTCGTCCTTTTTACGGCGAAGCCTTAAGAATTCTTGAAGAAGGAATTGCCGATGTGCCGACTATTGATTGGGCAATGACGAGTATTGGAAAATTTAGAATGGGACCATTTCAATTGATGGATTTTATTGGAAACGATGTGAATTATACGGTGACTGAAACCGTTTTTCAGTCTTTTTACAACGATCCGCGATACAAGCCGTCTTTTACTCAAAAACGCTTAGCGGAAGCAGGTTATTTAGGAAGAAAGTCAGGAAAAGGCTATTATGACTATGATAATTTTTCAAGCAATCCTAAACCCACAAAGGATGAAACTTTAGGACATCACATCCTCAATAGAATTTTGGTGATGCTCATTAATGAAGCTGCGGATGCGTTGTACCTTAACATTGCCTCTGCAAAAGACATCGATTTGGCCATGGAAAAAGGAGTGAATTATCCAAAAGGATTGTTGAAATGGGCAAATCAAAAAGGAATCACGTGGTGTAAAGAACGCATGGACGATTTGTACAACACATACCATGAAGACCGATATCGCTGCAGTGCTATATTGAGAAAATACAGTGCAGAAAATCTTCAATTTCCAGTCTAATGCTATTAACAGACACACACGCACATTTATACAGCGATGTTTTCGAAAACGATAGAGATGCCATGATTCAAAGAGCATTGGAACAAGGTGTTGAACGTTTTTTTATTCCAGCGATAGATTCCGAAACGACCCAAGCCATGTACGATTTGGAAACAAAATATCCAAATCACATGTTCTTAATGATGGGTTTGCATCCGACTTCTGTTCAAAAAGATAGTTATTTAAAAGAACTTGATCTTGTAGAACAAGAAATGAAAAAAAGAACCTTTTACGCTATTGGCGAAATTGGAATTGATTTGTATTGGGACAAAAGTACTTTAGGCATTCAGCAAGAAGCATTTCACAAGCAGATAGCGTTGGCCAAGGCATATAAACTTCCAATTGTTATTCATTGTAGAGACGCGTTTAACGAAGTTTTTGAAGTGTTGGAAGCTCATAAAGGTGATGATTTAAAGGGAATTTTTCATTGCTTTACAGGAACTTATGAAGATGCATTAAGAGCATTGTCTTTTAATATGAAGCTTGGAATAGGTGGTGTTGTGACATTTAAAAATGGTAAAATTGATCAATTTTTAAATAAAATTAGTTTAGAACATATTGTATTAGAAACCGACTCGCCCTATTTGTCGCCAAAACCTTACAGAGGAAAGCGAAATGAACCAGCTTATTTAAAATTTGTAGTTCAACGACTTTCTGAAATAAACGTACTTGCTCAAGCTGAAATCGCAGAAATAACGACGAATAATTCCAAAACTGTTTTTGGAGTATGATATTTGACAGCCGTGAATAAGAATTCATCAAATATTCTTCTCATTTATACCGGAGGAACCATAGGAATGCTAAGGGAAAAAGGCAGTAAAAGTCTGAAAGCTTTTAATTTTGATCAACTTCTATCAAAGATTCCAGAGTTGAAACTTTTAGATCATAATATCGATACGATAAGTTTTGATAAACCCATGGATTCCTCTGATATGGGTATAAAGGAATATCAGCAATTGGCTGAAACCATTTTTCATAATTATGAATTGTATGATGGTTTTGTGGTATTACACGGAAGCGATACCATGGCATATACGGCATCTGTGCTTTCATTTATGTTAGAGAATTTGGCTAAACCCATTATTTTCACAGGCTCACAATTGCCTATTGGCGATTTAAGAACAGATGCAAAGGAAAACCTGATAACTAGTATTCAAATTGCTGGGCTTAAGCAAAACAACAAATCGGTTATTAGGGAAGTAGGTTTGTATTTTGAGTATAAATTATACCGTGGTAATCGAACCTCAAAAATTAACGCAGAACATTTTGAAGCTTTCGACTCACCAAATTACCCACCATTGACAGAGTCTGGAGTGCATTTGAAAATTAATGAAAATTTTATCCTTAAAATTAAAAGGAAGAAGCCACTCATTTTACATAAAGAGCTTGAGGATCATTTACTTTTATTAAAACTTTTTCCAGGTTTAAGTCAGGATATGTTTGCACATTTATTAAATATTAAAGACATCAAAGGCATTATAATCGAAACTTTCGGAAGTGGAAATTATAAAACAGAGGATTGGTTCATAAATGGCTTAAAGTCTAAAATTGAAAATGAAATTCCTGTAGTAAACATAACGCAATGCTTAGGTGGACAAGTCCAAATGGGCAAATATTATAACAGCGAAAAACTCGAGCAAATAGGTGTAATCTCGGGAAATGACATTACAACAGAAGCTGCTATTGCCAAAATGATGTTTCTGTTGCCAAAAAAGTTAAATTACGAAGTGTTCAAGACTATTTTCGAAACCTCGATAAGAGGTGAAATTACCGAAGAGATTTAAACATATTTGTCTAGAACAACTTATATTTGCAAACTGTTTTTTAATTAGAGAGGTGGCCGAGTGGTCGAAGGCGCACGCCTGGAAAGTGTGTATGCTCCAAAAGGGCATCGAGGGTTCGAATCCCTTCCTCTCTGCAAAAGAAAATCCTCGACTTTTGTCGAGGATTTATTGTTTTCAAGAACGTTGAAAACCCGAGTTTTCATAAGTAATTGGAAAAAATAAAGACTTAATCACGCTAGTGATTGGGATTTTCATGTTTGCCCAAGATAACCCTTTTTGGGATCAAGGTACTTAATTTCTTTTACTATGGATGGTTAGAAGATTAATGAACCTTAATTCACGACGGTGATTTGAATTTTCCTGCCTGAACCAGATACTTTACTGGGATCAAGGTATTTAAGTTTTTCTTCTCTACGCTATACAATTCATATCGAGCTGGTGAGTAGACGTCAACAATACCAATTTTTAGTCGTAATCCATTCCTGCTAATAAGACATCTAAAACACAAGTTGGGCGATTAATATCAATGGAGTCAGTTTTCTGTTATAGTTCAAAAATAAAAAAACCTCAACGTATGTTGAGGTTTGTAATAATGTAAGACTATTTTTATTCTTTATAGCGAAGCCACGTGCTTCGTCAATTTAGACTTAAGACGATTGGCTTTGTTGCCGTGTATAATGTTTTTCTTCGCTAATTTGTCAACTTTTGAAATCACACTAAGAAGCATGCTTTGCGCTTCAGCTTTTTCAGTAGTGTTTTGTAGTTTTCTTATGGCGTTTCTTGCCGTTTTGTGCTGATAACGGTTACGTAATCTTTTAGTTTCGTTACTTCTAATTCTTTTTAAAGCAGATTTGTGATTTGCCATTTGTTTTGTTTTTAGTCTTACTTATATGTTGTAGCCCGTAGGGGAATCGAACCCCTCTTACCAGGATGAAAACCTGGCGTCCTAGCCGATAGACGAACGGGCCATTTTATTTATTACTTATTAGAACATTTTTGTAGTCCGTAGGGGAATCGAACCCCTGTTATCAGGATGAAAACCTGACGTCCTAACCACTAGACGAACGGACCAACTCGCAAATTGCGGGTGCAAAAATACATTAATTTGTCAATGTAGCAAAAATTTTTCAATATTTTAATAGGCTTTAGCATATAAGACTTTGGCTTTAGCGGGATTGTTGGAATACATGCATTTCTTTCCTTCTAAATCATCTTCGCTGATGATGCATCTTATTGTGGCTTTTGTTTCTTTTTTTATGAGTTCTTCTGTCTCAGCGCTTCCGTCCCAAAAACACTCTGCAAAACCGCCTTCATTTTCAATATATGCTTTAAAATCAGCATAAGAATCAATAAATTTAGTATGATTCGTCGTGAAATTATGGGCTTTGGTATATAAATTTTTTTGAATGTCTTCAAGGGTTTGAATTACAGTACCAGATACATCATCTGCGCTAACAAAAGACTTAGTAAGAGTGTCTCTTCTTGCGAGTTCTACGGTTCCTTTTTCTATATCTTTTGGGCCAATGGCAATCCGCAGTGGTACACCTTTCATTTCATATTCTGCAAATTTCCATCCTGGTTTATGAGTGTCTCGATCATCAAATTTGACAGTAATGCCGTTAGCCTGCAAGTCTTTTTGAATGGTTTTAGCTTTGTCGCTTACCAAATTAAATTGTTCTTGATTTCTGTATATCGGAACTATGACGACTTGGAATGGTGCAAGCTTTGGAGGTAAAACTAAACCGTTATCATCGCTATGAGACATGATCAAAGCGCCCATTAATCGAGTGGATACGCCCCAACTTGTTGCCCAAACATAGTCAAGTTTACCCTCTTTATTGGCGTATTTTACTTCAAATGCTTTAGCAAAATTTTGACCTAAAAAGTGAGATGTCCCTGCTTGAAGTGCTTTGCCATCTTGCATAAGCGCTTCTATGCAAAAGGTCTCTTCCGCACCTGCAAATCGTTCGCTTTCAGATTTTTTTCCTTTTATCACGGGCATGGCCATATACTCCTCTGCAAATTGGGCATAGACATTGTTCATAAGGATGGCTTCTTCAACAGCTTCTTCCTTTGTTTCGTGAGCCGTGTGTCCTTCTTGCCAAAGAAATTCGGCAGTTCTTAAAAAAAGCCTTGTGCGCATTTCCCAACGCATTACATTTGCCCATTGGTTTATTTTAATAGGTAAATCTCTATACGATTGAATCCAATTTTTATAAGTATTCCATATGATTGCTTCGGAAGTTGGTCTTACGACAAGCTCCTCTTCTAATTTGGCCTCTGGATCTACAACGAGTTTTGTCTTGTCATTGTCGTCGCTTTTAAGTCTGTAATGTGTCACTACTGCACATTCTTTTGCAAATCCTTCAGCGTTTTTTTCTTCAGCTTCAAAGAGGTGTTTAGGGACCAACAAAGGAAAATAAGCATTTTCATGTCCAGTTTCTTTGAACATGATGTCAAGTTGTTGTTGCATCTTTTCCCATATCGCATAGCCATAAGGCTTAATGACCATACAACCTCTTACTGCAGAATTTTCTGCTAATCCTGCTTTAACTACGAGTTCGTTATACCACTTAGAATAATTGTCGGAACGTTTAGTTAAGTGTTTAGACATATTTTGAATTTTGGCATAGATGTTGTATCTATGTAGAGTGAAAATTAAAGTTGCAAAACTAAGTATTTTAATAAAATATTAATCTCTAAAACCACAAGTTATGAAATCAAATTTTGATCTAAAAAAATCGGTAAAATATATTGCTGGATTTGTGATGGTGGTTTTTGTGTCTTCATGTGCATCAACCTATGATAACTCAAGTGTTCAAAATGATGGAATATACGCGAACGATGCTAAAACTAATGAGTCTTCTCAACAACGAAATTCGAATCAGTCTGAAAAAGGTGAGTATTATCAAAATTATTTTGCAGAGCAAGATCGTTTGATTTCACAAGCTATGGATCAGAATGAAGTTTTCACAGATATAGAAAGCTATTCTTCTGCCAATCCTGACATGGAAACAGAGGAAGTTTTAATTGACGAAAACGACCTTGAATACAGAAGTTATGGAGGCTGGGGTACTCAACCTACATCTGTGACTATAAATGTTGTTGATACTGGAATTTGGGGTCCAACTTGGGGTTGGGGCTGGGGTTCTCCTTGGGGCTGGGGTTGGAGTAACTTTGGCTGGAATTTATGGGGTCCCGCACCTGGTTGGGGTTGGGGTTCTTGGTATGGTCCTCGTTGGGGCTGGAACGGATTCTGGGGAGCTGGCTGGGGCTGGAATGGTTTTTATGGTCCTGGTTGGGGTTGGAACAACTATCACAATAACACATGGGCTTTCCATAATAATTACAGAGCTGGGTCAAATGCACTCACTAGAGGTGGTAGATCGAATTTAGCTTACAATAGCAGAGGTTATGCGCGTAGTAATACTAATCTAAATTCTAGAACATCAACGAGCAGGAGTAGATTAAATTCTGGGACAAGGACAAGTAGGGAATATGTAAGTTCGGACGGAAGACGTATTCGTAATTCAAGTAATATAAATGCACAAACTCGAAATAGTAGAAGTAATAGAGCAACGACAACAAGACGAACTAGCAGGTCTTCTTATTCTAATCCAGGTAGTTATAGGAATAGTAGTGTAAGAGGTAGATCAAGTAGCTCTAATAGAAGTTATAACTCAGGGCGTTCTGGTTCGAGTTATAGGTCTTCTGGCAGTAGTTCGAGGGCAAGAAGTTCTTCAAGAAGCAGTAGCTCTCGCTCATACAGTAGCGGAAGCAGAGGTGGTAGTAGGTCTTCGGGAAGCCGATCCTCTGGAAGCCGATCTTCAGGAAGAGGAGGAAGACGATAAAGATTAAACAGAATAATTAATTACATAAACTGCCTAGTAAGATATGTTTGCGAAATACATGGCAGTTTTTTTATACCATAATATCATGAAAATAATATCCCTTTTATGCTGTTTGCTAGTGTTTGTTTCAAGTGCTAAAGCACAAGATATTACAGATGCTTTAAGGTTTGGAAGAGAAGATCTGTTGGGTACAGCTAGATTTACTGGAATGGGTGGAGCCTTTAGTTCACTAGGTGGTGATATGTCTGCGTTGAAATTAAATCCAGCGGGCTCCTCCGTATTTTTAACTAACCATGTCTCTGGAACTTTAAACTTAGGCGTAAGAAACAACGATGTCAGTTTCACCAATGGTTTCACAGAAGATAACGACTCAACCTTTGATCTTAATCAGGCTGGAGTTGTCATGGTCTACACGGCAAACAACGAGGACGCAGTGCTTTCAAAATATGCATTTGGTATTTCATATGAACAGGTTGCAAACTTCGATGATACTTTTTTGGCTAGAGGTGATAGCAACGAATCCATAGATCAATTCTTTTTAAATAGCGCAAATGGCATTCCATTGGATTTTTTGTCCCCTCTTCCTGGAGAGTCGATTGCAGATTTGTACAATTTTCTGGGAGAGACTCAAGGCGTTAATGCTCAAAACGCCCTTTTAGGATACCAATCTTTTGTTTTTGATGCTGTCGATCCTGATGATTTCAACAACACGGAATACATTTCCAATGTAAACGCAGATACGTTTCGCAACGATTATTTTATCAGAGAGGATGGTTATAATGGTAAATTTTTATTCAATGGAAGTATCGAGCTCAAAAAACGATTTTATTTTGGTTTGAATTTGAACGCACATTATTTTGAATATGATAGATTTACATCGTATTCGGAGTCTAATAACAATCCAAATAGCGATATAAATTCTGTCCGTTTTGAAAATAGACTACGGACAAGAGCAAATGCCTTTTCTTTTAATTTAGGAACGATTGCAAAGCTCACCAACCAGTTGAGGGCTGCACTTTCTTATCAGTCGCCAACTTGGTACATCGTCACCGATGAAACTTCTCAGGCAATACGCACAAATAGTAACGAATTTGGCAGTTCTTTTGTCGATCCTAATGTGATTAATATTTTTCCTGATTATAATTTTAGAACGCCTCATAAATGGGTTGCGGGCTTGTCTTATGTGTTTGGAAAAAGCGGTTTGTTAAGTGTAGATTATAGTATCCAAGATTTTTCGAATTCAGAATTTAGAACCAATAGTCCTGATTTTGATATGGTAAATCAAACTGTAAATCAGAACCTTACACAAGTTACGTCGCTTAATGTAGGTGGTGAGTATGTTTTTAAAAATCTGAAATTTAGAGGTGGTTATTTCTTACAAGATTCGCCTTATGAAAATAATGAGCTTCAAAGTAGCTTAGAAGGATTTAGTTTAGGACTTGGTTATACCATATTTAATACTAATGTCGATTTGTCCTACAGCCGAGCATCTTTGACAAGAAATGATTTTCTGTACGACACTGGGCTAAGCAATTTAGCAAATATAGATGCAAACATTACAAATGTTTTTTTAACAGTTGCGATAGGTTTTTAAGGCATCATCATTTTAGATTTTGAACCAAAAATACCAATCGGCGTTAAAACCCGTTCAATCCTTATGAAATGGGTTTTTGCATTCTTGCTTTTGTTTTTATATAATACTGTCTTTTCACAACAGTTGTATTTAGAGTTGAAAAGCAATAATGTGACTGAAGATTCTTTATTGAATAGTTTTCAGTCAAAGAAATCTTTTAAGGATGTCATGGCAATTGAAAAATATTCATTTGACCTTATTGACAAACTAAAAAATGAGGGTTTTTTTAATATAAGACATCAAAAACTTCAGAGACTAAATGATTCGGTTTTTGCATTAAATCTTATGTTGAATAAAAAATACACGCACGTTTACATAAGAAATTTAGGTGAATTTAGGAAAAAATATCCATTAAAGGATTCGGTTATAAAGACTAATAACCTTCAAAAAATACTTTACAACATATTAAATAGTTTATCAGCTGAGGGAAAAGCCTTTAGTCAAATTCAATTAAAAGAGATTGAAATTTCGGATAGCGACACCATTTCAGCCAATGCACATCTAGACATTTCTAAAAAGCGAATAATTGATGACATCATCATACGAGGATATGATAATATGCCAAAAGGTTTTGTGAAAAATTATGCAGCTATTAGAAAAGGGGATATTTATAATAAAGAAAGACTTCTATTGGATGCAGATCGTTTAGCGGAACTGAATTTTTTGGAACAAACAAAAGCACCACAGGTACTTTTCACTCCAGATTCAACCAAACTTTATATGTATTATAAAAAGTCTAATGCAAATAGTTTTGATGGTTTTCTTGGATTTAATAACAGTGATGAAAACGATGTTCAGCTTATTGGAAACATAGATTTGAAGTTGGTAAACAATTTTAATTATGGGGAAGAGCTAAATCTTAATTATAGAAATGATGGGAACGAACAAGAAAAGTTTGTTTTAGGGATTAGATTGCCCTATATTTTTAATTCAAAATTTTCTTTAGAAGCACAGTTGAATTTTTTTCGGCAAGACTCTACATTTTCAAACTCCAATCAAAATCTTAAGTTTGATTATCAAATAAATCCAAATCTAAACGCAGGTCTTGTAGCAGAATTTGAAGAATCTTCAAATCTGTTATCGACTGAAATAGATAGAGAAGACATTGCCGATTATACGAAAGACAAATATGGGTTTAGCCTACTTTTTTTAAACCCTAAACGATTAAATCCATTATTTCTACCTTCCCAATATCTTAATTTCAAATTTGGTTTTGCCAATAGAAATTCAAGTCAGTTAACTGAAAGGCAAGAGTTTGCAACATTGGAAGGGCGATATATTATAAAAGTGGCCAAAAGGCAGTTTGTTTATTCAGGGATTCAGGGAGGTTTTTTGTCTTCTGATGAATATTTAACTAACGAATTGTACCGTTTAGGGGGTATAAATTCGATTAGAGGCTTTACCGAAAACAGGTTTTTTGCAAATATTTACGGTACTATTCAGACTGAATATAGGTATATTCTGGGTTCCAATTTGTTTATTCACAGTGTATTGGATTACGGGTTTTTTGAGAATGCGGTAAATAGTTTTGATGAAAATTTATATAGTTTAGGAATAGGCATAGGTTTGCAGACCAAAGCAGGTCTTTTAAGGTTCATAGCCGCCAATGGGGGATCCTCTTCTGAGGCCTTAGGATTAAAAAATACTCAAATACATTTAAAATTTGTTACGATATTTTAGGCGAAATTAAATTATTTTATGAATTATATAATTTTTTAAAATAATCTGGCGGATTTACACATTATTTACATTAATTTTACATATTTGCTTATTAATTCAAATAACTAAATATGAAAACAACTACTCAAGGATTATTAGCATTCCTCATGATGCTAATTGTGCAATTTTCCTTTGCACAACAAAAATCAGTCACGGGTACAGTGGTTGATGAAACTGGAATTCCTATTCCAAGTGTAAATGTCTTTATCAAAGGTACAACAGATGGTACGCAAACCGACTTTGATGGTAATTATACAGTGGAAGTAGGAAGTGACCAGACATTAGTCTTTTCTTATGTGGGCTTTCTGACTCAAGAAATCCTCGTAGGAAATCAGAGTACAATTAATGTCACTTTGGCTTCGGATGTAGAGCAACTCAACGAGGTACTGGTTACAGCTCAAGGTATCAAAAGAGAAAAGAAAGCTCTCGGATACGCGGTAAGTTCAATTAAGTCTAAGGACATTGAACAACGTACTGAAGGAGATCTTGGACGTGTACTTAGAGGTAAAGCGTCTGGTGTAAATATTACACAGCAAAATGGTATTTCTGGTTCAGCTACCAACATCAACATTAGAGGTCAGATTTCTTTCAGTCAGAACAACCAACCTTTGTTTATTGTGGATGGAGTTCCTTTTAGTTCAGATACAAATCCTTCTGGAGACTTTGTAGATGGCAACTCGGGTTCAAGTCGTTTTTTAGACCTTGACCCAAACTCTATTGAAAGTGTTAACGTACTGAAAGGTTTTTCTGCCGCAACCATATATGGTGAGGCTGGTAAAAATGGTGTCATACTTATTACAACAAAAGCTGGTGCTGCTGGAAACATTGTCAAAAAAACAGAAGTAACAGTAAATTCTTCGGTTTTCTTTAACGAAATCGCTTCGATGCCAGATTATCAATACCAATACGGTAATGGTTTTGATCAGGCGTTTGGTTGGTTCTTTAGTAACTGGGGACCAAGTTTTGATGAAGGTGGACCAGCAGGTTGGGGCAATCAGGCTGCTATAGACGAGAATGGTACATTGGAGCATCCATATAGTACGGCATCCTCTGCTACAGGAATTCCTCAGGCATTTCCTGAGTTCGCAGGTGCGCGCTACGACTGGAAACCTTATCGAAGTGTAGAAAACTTCTTTAGAACAGGTACTGTTATAAACACATCTGTAAATGTAAGAGGAAGTTCTGCAGATGGTAAAGTAGGCTATAATTTTAGTTATGGTCACTTAAAAGACGAAGGCTTTACACCAGGTAATGAAGTGGGCAGAAATAACTTCTCAATGGGAGGTAATGCAGAATTAAGTAACAATTTTACAATCAGTGGTACTGCAAATTATAGTAGAACCAATTTTAAAACACCTCCGATTGCGGCAAGTACAGGTAACGGTGCTTTCGGTTCAGGATCTTCACTTTTTGGAAACCTTTTCTTTACGCCAATTAGTGTGGACATGTTAGGTTTGCCTTATGAGAATCCGCTAACGGGAGCAAGTGTATACTACAGACAGAACAACTCTATACAGCATCCACTATGGACTCTTAATAACGCTCAGAACAGACAGTTGACCAATCGATTCTTTGGTAATTTAACTGCCAAATTTGATTTTAGTGATAACTTGAATCTAGTTTACCGTTTAGGCTATGATTTTTATAACGAAAGAAATACAAATTATCAAAATAAAGGTGGTGTAGATTTACCAGCAAGAACACTTAGTGGTATATTAGATACTTTTGATAATAATAATATGATCTGGGATCATAACTTTATTCTTTCTGGTCAATATAACCTCACAGATGATATCGATGTTTCATTCAATGCTGGAGCAACTTCAAGATCTGTATCTTATGATAGACAAGGGGTTTCAAGCTCAGGGCAATTAGTGTTTGATGTTTTAAGACATAACAATTTTGAATTATAGGATGAAATTCAATTTACAACCTACCAAAACATTGTTGGTTTATACGGTCAGGCAGAGTTTGGATACAAGGATTATTTATTTGTTACTGTTAATGCACGAAACGATTGGGCATCTAACATGCCAGAGAATAATAACTCTCTTTTCTATAAAGGAGCATCTGCTTCATTCTTGCCAACAGCTGCAATAGAGGGTTTGAGATCAGAAACACTTAATTTCCTAAAAGTTAGAGCTGGTTACGGAGAATCTGCAGGATTTGCACAAGGTTTTCCTACTTCTGTAAACATCGAAGCAAATGCACAAGCTTGGTTAAATAGTGGTGCGTTTGTCGCAATAAATACAACTGACAATTTCCTAGCTAATCCAAACTTAAAACCAGAACTTTACTCAGAGGTTGAGTTCGGTATTGAGTCGCGTTTATTTAACAATAGACTGTCTCTTGACATGTCATATTTTGACAGACTCTCGAAAGATTTAATCGTAACTCAACCTTTAGACCCAGCTTCTGGTGGTACCCAGAGACAAACCAATATAGGTGAAGTAACATCTTGGGGTATTGAAGCGGATTTAGGTTACGATGTTTTTAAATCAAACGACAGAACAGGTTTCAATTGGAACATAAATGGAAACTTTACTTTAATAAGAAATGAAGTTACCGATTTAGGAGATAATAGCGGTGGTGCTATTATTTATGCCGGTTTCTCTGACCTTGGTAATGCTGCTATCGAAGGTTTTCCTTTGGGAACAATGGTAGGTACTAGAATTGGTAGAGACGATAATGGAAATTTCCTTGTAGATGGTAATGGTGATTACGTCATTGAAAATCTTGATGAAACGGGTAATATACCAGTTATAGGTGATCCAAACCCAGATTTTGTACTTAACGTAGGAAGCTCCTTAAGTTATAAGAATTTTAATCTTGGTTTCCTTATTAACTATAGACAAGGTGGAGATATCTATTCTTCAACTGTTGCCACTTTATTAGGAAGAGGTTTAATCGAAGAGACTGTAGATAGAGAAAGTACTTATATTTTACCTGGTATAAGCCAGGCTACAGGATTGCCAAACACCACTCAAATTAATAATTCTACGTATTACTTTAATAACGTATTGTTCGGGCCAAGTGAACTTCAAGTTTATGATGGGACAACTTTAAGATTGCAAGAGGTATCACTTGGGTACACGCTTCCAAAGAAAATACTTGAAAACACACCTTTTGGTTCAGTATCGGTTAGTGTTCAGGGCTTTAACCTTTGGTTTAAATCATTTAATATTCCAGAAAGTGCTAATTTTGATACTAATGTCGCTGGTTTAGGTGTGGGCAATGGTGCAGGCTTTGAATTTTTAACTGGTCCAAGTAGTAGAAGATATGGATTTAGCCTAAAAGCAACATTCTAAAAACAATAATGATATGAAAAATATATTTAAAATACTTTCAGTAGCATGTCTCTTAGTAATTGGGGCTTGTGAAACAACAGAATTGGATTTAAGAGAAAATCCTAACAACTTAAGTGCAGGTCAGGAGGATCTTGATCTTGTATTAAACAACATACAATTAGAATTTGTAGATTTTCTTGATGGCACAGGTGGTCAAGGCGATGGTTTTGGTAGAATAGGTGCCGAGTTGTGTAGAATAGACTATATGAATGGTAGAAATTATACCAATGCTTATGGTCCAGCTGGTTTTGACGATGAGTGGACAACTGCTTATGCAGACATGCTTACAGACATTAGATTGTTAGTTCCAAGTGCATTAGAGCAAGAATTGTATGTTCACGTTGGTATTGCTAAGACGTTAGAAGCATTTACCCTTGTAACTTTGGTGGATTTCTTTGGAGACGTACCTTACTCAGAAGCAGTATTAGAAGAATTTCCAAATCCTCTAAGAGATTCTGGAGCAGATGTTTATGCCTCTGCGCTTACTTTACTTGACGAGGCAATAGCCAATTTTAATTTGGAGCCTTCAACAAATCCTGATATAGATTTCTATTACAATAGTGATGTGTCTAAGTGGATAAAAGCGGCAAATACAATTAAGTTGAAGATTTACCTTCAGTCGAGATTGGTAGATTCAAATGCTATGGCAAGTTTCAATGCTATTATAGATTCGGGTGACTATATTACTTCATCAGCAGACGATTTTCAATTTGCAGCATACGGTACGAATGAGGTTCAGCCAGATGTTCGCCATCCAAGATATACGGAAAGTTATACTGTAAACGGAGGAATTGACTACATGTCTAATTGGTTAATCAGCACAATGCTTAACGATGATGATCCTAGAATACGATACTATTTCTACAGACAGGTAAGTTCAACCCCAAATAACGATGCGCCTAACGAAGAAACCTTACAATGTTCTGTGCAAAGTGTACCAGTTCATTATCAAGGTACTCCATTTGCTGATATTTGGTGTTCTCTTCCTAATGGTTATTGGGGCAGAATACACGGTAGTAACGAAGGTATTCCACCAGATGGATTCTTAAGAACCCTTGCAGGTGTTTATCCAGCAGGTGGTGCCTTTGACGATAGTAGATTTGAGGCACTTGGTCAAGGAGATGGTGCTGCTGGAGCAGGAGCAATTACGCCAATTATTCTAGCATCTACAGTAGATTTTTACAGAGCAGAAATGGCAATGGTCAATGGAGATATGGCATCTGCTAGAGCATTTATGTTAGATGGACTGCAAAAATCTGTTTCAAAAGTAAGTTCTTTTGCAGCAAACGATACATCTGCGGATTTATCATTTGAGCCAACGGCGGGAGAAATTTCAGATCATTCTGCAGACGTAGCTCTAAGATTTGATAACGCTAGTTCAGATGAAGACAGATGGAATGTATTGGCAGAACAGTTTTTTATAAACTTATATGGGAACGGTATTGATGGTTATAATTTTTACAGAAGAACGGGATACCCAACAACTGTACCCCCAAACGTTGAGCCTAATCCAGGATCGTTCATAAGATCTTTGTTCTATCCTGCAAATCATGTGAATAATAACTTTAATGTAACACAAAAAGAAAGTGTAACGCAACAGGTCTTTTGGGATAACAATCCAGCATCTCCAGGATTCCCAGCACAAAATTAAAAATAGTAATTATGAAAAAAATATTTAAATTAACATACTTATTTCTTGTTTTACTTATTGTAAGCTGTACAAGTGATGATAGCGTTATCACCCAGGTAGATGATAATGTAGAAAGAGGAGCTATTCTGCGAACAATTGAAGTAGCTGCCTTAAACTATGATTTGAGAGAGGGAAGTCCTTCTTGGTCTGTGACCGTTGAAATGGAAGACAATAATCAAGGTAACCTTTTAGATAGAGTGGAAGTTTTTGTAACTTTCTTCGATAATACGCCAGAAAATGGAGAAAACCCAGTTGATAAATCTTTGGTAAAAACTATTCAAGCATCTGATTTTCAGAATGGTCCTAATGACTTGCCACGGTCAACTTTTGAAGTATTATTGACTGAAGCTGCTGCGGCTGCTGGTCTTAATGAAGATCAATACACTGGTGGAGATGTCTTTAGAATAGAATTAGAACTAAACCTGACTGACGGTAGAGTGTTTACTCTAAATGATGTGAATGGTGGTGTGGCAGGAGGATCTTTTTTCCAGTCTCCTTTTCAATATAGCCTGACCTTAATAGGTTGTCCGCCAAGACCTGGTGTCTATACCATAGAAATGACAGACGCATTTGGCGATGGCTGGCAAAGCACAACAGCAGATGATGGTCCTGGTATTCAGATTTTTGTGGATGGACAATTGATTGCTGAAGCAGGAATATGTACAGCCTATAACAATTCCATGGATGCATTCTGTACGGGAAGTGGTAGTTCAGGGAGTACTTCATTTGAGATTCCTGTAGGTGCTCAATCTGCGACTTGGATTTTTCCAGGCGACTTTTGGGGCGAAATGGGATTTGAAATCTTCTTTGGAGAAGGAGATGACAAATTCTCAATATATAGTGCTGCAGAAGGATCAACTTCGGCAGGGGAGTTCTTTGTTGTACTTTGTAATTTCGATTGATACAGTTAGTCTATATCAAAATATACTAAAATCTCATTTTTAGCTTTTTTATTAAAACCACCTTTTTTTTTAAGGTGGTTTTTTTGTTAGTCCTTATTAAGTCTAAATACGACTTATATTTGTAAAGAAAAGACAATTGTTTTTTGTATTGATTTTAGTTTTATGAGTAAAGAATCAAAGGTTATTCATATTTAAAGAAATTGTTTCAATTTGTCTTCGATACACCGAGAGATTGGTGATTCAGCATTTAAACTCCAGTCTTTTGGTTTAATTGGAGCTAATATTATTTATAATTAAAATAATTTTCATTTTATATCATTATTAGTTTAACAAAAATTTGGTTTCTATTTTTTTTATTGTCAAATTTGGCTTGCTAATTTAAATTAATTAATATGCGAGTAAGTTTAACAAAAATTTTGTCACTATTTCTAGTGATGTTTGTGCAGTTCATGTTTGCACAAGAAAAAACTATCAGTGGTGTTGTTTTAGACGAGACTGGGGAACCATTACTTGGAGCCTCAATTTTGGTTAAGGGTACGCAAGAAGGTACAACCACAAACATGGACGGAATCTACAGCATTCAAGCCAATGTTGGCGATGTCCTGGTTTTTAGTTACGTTGGGTATGAGAATTTTGAAGCCGTAATAGGCGCTTCGACTACAATCAACGTGAGTATGCAAATCAACAATACTTTAGACGAAGTTATTGTCGTTGCCTACGGTACAACAACAAAAGAGGCCTTTACCGGTTCTGCGAGTGTGGTTGGGTCCGAAGAACTTGCCATAAGAAACGTAACCTCACCAATTCAGGCCATAGAAGGTAGAGCTACAGGTATCCAGTTTACATCTCCCTCTGGTCCTGGTGCATCGCCAGGAATAGTCATTAGAGGTGTTGGAACCTTAAATGGTGATACAGATCCTCTATTTGTTGTAGATGGCGTTCCGTTTGAGGGAGCTTTAAATACCATTAATCAAGAGGATATAGAATCATTTACGGTATTAAAAGATGCTGCTTCAACTTCTTTATATGGAGCTAGAGCTGCCAATGGTGTGGTAATTATTACAACCAAAAAAGGTAAAAAAGGCGCAATTAAAACAACAGCTTCTATGCAGTCTGGTTTAGTAACTAATGCGGTCCCATTATACGATCAGGTTTCCCCTGGTCAATATTACGAGGTAATGTGGGAAGCACTTCGAAATTCGTCTGCTGGTGGTGGCGATCCTGCTTTTGCTTCGGCTAACATTTATAATCAATTAGGATACAATCCTTTTAATGTTCCAAATGATCAAATCGTTGGAACCGATGGACGTCTTAATCCTAATGCAGAAGTTATTTACAGCAGCTTAGATTGGTTAGACTTTTTACAGCAAACTGGTGTAAGACAAAATTATAACGTCAATGTATCTGGTGGTGGTGATAATCACAGTGTTTTCTTTTCCGCTTCTTACTTAGATGAAGAGAGCTATGTTATAACTTCTGGTTTTGACAGATTTACCGCAAGACTAAATGCAGAATTTGATGTGAATGAACGTTTAAAAATAGGTGGTAGTTCCAACGTAGCAATTACCGAGGCTAATGGTCCAAGTTCAGCTGGTACAGGAAGTATTGTGAATCCTTTCAGCTTCGCACAAAATATTGGATCTATATATCCAGTATATGTCAACGATTTACAAGGAAATATAGTAAGAGATCTTGCTGGTAATCCTGTATTTGATAACGGTGAAGGTTTTCCTGAGTTCAACATTGGCTCAAGGCCTAGAAATCAAGGAAGACACGCTTTACAGGAATTATTATTGAATAACGAATTTGATCAAGACAATACGTTTGGTATCAGATTATTTGGTGAAGTAAAAATTATTGAAGGTCTAAAATTAAGAGTTAGTTATGGTCGAGATATCAACGAATTGTTTGAAAGCGAATACGAAAATGAAGTTATTGGTGATGCACAACCAGTTGGTAGATTAAGCCAAACCAGAGCCAGACGAGATATAGAAAACTTCAACCAAATCCTTTTTTATAATAGGAGTTTTGATAATCATAATTTAGATATTACTTTAGGTCATGAGAGTTACGAAGAATTTTTCTCAGATCTCGACGGTTTAGCAACTACTCAAGCAGCTAATGGAATTTTTGAATTTGCAAACTTTTCTAACATTGTAGACTTAGATGGAGCAACCTTTGATAAATCTATTGAGAGTTATTTTTCAAGAATAAACTATAATTACGATAATAGATACTACATAAGCGCCTCTGTTAGAAGTGATGGTTCTTCAGTTTTTGCAGAAGATAATCGATGGGGTACATTTTATTCGTTTGGTGGTTCATGGCGAGTAGATCAAGAACAATTTATGGAAAATGTGACCTGGCTAGATCGTTTAAAGCTTAGAGCATCTTGGGGTGAGGTTGGAAATGATGACCTATTAGATTTCTATTTGTCACAGGCAAGATTTTCTATAACATCTAACGCTGCTGACCCAGCTGTAATTTTTACGGATATTGGAAATGCAGCTCTACAATGGGAAACCATAGAAACATTTGATGTTGCCGCAGAGTTTTCGTTATTCAATAATTTCTTAGACGGTTCTGTCGAATATTATAAAAGAAATTCAACAGACTTATTATATAACTTACCTATTCCAGCAAGT
This sequence comes from Bacteroidia bacterium, assembly GCA_030429455.1. Classification (GTDB taxonomy): domain Bacteria; phylum Bacteroidota; class Bacteroidia; order Flavobacteriales; family Flavobacteriaceae; genus Psychroflexus. The sequence goes on from JAUIFC010000003.1 coordinate 30,790, forward strand.
AATGGTTTAAATATAGTACCTGTAAATGCTGGTGATATGTTCAACTCAGGCTGGGAAGTCGCTTTAACGGCGCATTTATACAAGAAGAGAGATTTCCAATGGGATGTGACACTTCAAGCTTCTACGTTTAAAAACGAAATTACAAGTTTGCCGAACCCATTTATAAATGGTTCTAAGCGTTGGGCAGAAGGCAGATCTAGATTTGATTTCTTTTTGCTTAGAACAGCTGGTGTAGATCCTGAAACGGGCGATCAATTGTTTTTCAGATACGAATTAGATGAAAATAACGAATCTATTCCTGTATTAGACGATAATGGAAACCATCTAACGACTAACGATTGGCAAGACACAGAAAGAGCATATACAGGAGATTCTTCAATCCCAGATTTATTAGGATCCGTATTTAGTACAATTAGGTACAAAAACTTTACTTTTGATTTCTTAATTAATTATGGTGTTGGAGGGAAAGTTCTAGACAATGCTTACTCAGGCTTGATGCTAAGTAGTGATTATGGTCGAGCTTTACACCCTGATATCTTAAATGCTTGGAGACAACCTGGCGACATTACTGATGTACCTAGACTTGAAAACGGAAATGTAAATTTGGTAAGAACACAATCTGATAGATTCTTAACAGATGCTTCATTTATTACACTAAGAAACGTAAATTTAAGCTATAGTTTTGATAAAAATATTACTGATGCCATAGGTGTTGATAATCTAATGTTATCATTAACTGGAGAAAATCTGTTTTTAGAGAGTAAGAGAAAAGGTTTAAATCCACAATTTAATTTAGCAGGAACACCTTCAAATAACAATTTTTCTCCACAGAGAATTATTTCAGTGGGATTAAATGTTTCATTTTAAAAATATATAGATATGTCACATAAAATTAAAATACTATTATTGGTATTGTTATTAATACCAGCATCTTCTTGTCAAGAAGACTTTTTAGAGCGAACACCTACCGATGCTATTGCAGCAGCGGATGCACTAGCCAACGAGAATAATATGCAACTTGTTCTTAATGGTATTCACAGAGGATTATTTTCTCAATCACAAACTATTTTTCCAGGTGGTGACACAGCCAGAGCAGGTAACCACTATTGGGTGCCGCTTGGCGATAATTTAGCAGGCTACTTAATTCATTCTGCAAACGCAAATAACCTAGGATGGAGAAATGAAATGCAATGGATCTCTCACACAGATCAAACTTCATTAACTTGTGAGTTGCTTTGGTACCATAGATATAACATTATACTTCATGCTAATTTATTAATTAATGGAATTACAGAAGGCAGTTTTACTGAAACGCCTGAACTCAATACTATATTAGGACAAGCATATACGTATAGAGCTTATGCCTACCTATCACTTGTTCAGCATTATGCAAAAGGATATTTGATTGGAAACCCAGATACAGATCCTGGTGTTCCATTATTATTTTCATCAGAATCACCATTTACAAGTGAGCCAAGATCTAGCGTACAAGTTATCTATGATCAAATAGGTAACGATTTAGATGCTGCAATAGCTTCTTTTGAAAATGGCGCACCAAGACCATCTGGAGGTCCAGAAGTTAAATCTCAACTCAATATTAATGTTGCTCATGGTTTAAAAGCAAGATGGGCACTTTCAAAAGGAGATTGGCAAACAGCTGCAAGCGAAGCAGTATTAGCTAGAGATGGTTTTCCTCTAATGGGTGAAAGCGATTGGAAATCTGGTCTTAACACTAATGATCTTTCTGAGGTTATTTGGGGAAGCAACGTTATAGAAGCAGAAACGACATTCTTTAGATCCTATTTTTATTTAGCAAGTAATACTTTTAATGGTAGCCAAATTAGAAATAATCCAAAGATTGCCGATAGAAGACTAGTAGATGCCATTCCTGATACAGATTATAGAAAAGATGTTTTTTTACCTGATGCTCCAAATTCCAATACTTCTGCAGCAAATGGTGAAGGCGGATGGGCTAATAATACAAATCCCCTTTACACAACAGAAGAGGAGTTTGATCAAGCAATTGCAGATATAAAAGCAACTTACGGTTTAGTATCTGGACATAACACTCACCCATATATGCACTTTAAACTTGCTCAGAAAAATCCAGGTACTATAGATCCAGATGATGTTATTTATATGCGTTCTGCTGAAATGTATTTGATAGAAGCTGAAGCTCATGCTATGCAGAATAATATATCCGATGCTCAAGCCGCTCTTCAAACCATCGCTGGGGCTAGAGACACAGCCTTCGATGCGTCTAATTATGGTTCTCAAGAAGCACTTATGGACGAAATTAAATTCCAAAGAAGATTGGAATTGTGGGGCGAAGGTTTCGGTTATACTGACAAAATTAGATGGGATGAAGGTATAGATCACAGTGCAAATGGTGGTTCAGGTGCCTCTGAAGTTTTATATCAAGAAGCATATGTTGTAGAAAGACCATCAGTTAACCCTGACTGGATTTTTAAAATTCCACAAGCTGAAATAGATGCAAATCCAAATATTACACCAAGTGATCAAAACTAGTTTGTAGTCTTATTCTTTTGAATATATTCTTAAAGCCTTTGCAAAATTAACCTTGCAAAGGCTTTTGTTTTAACATTATGAAATTGTTATATCTATTGGTATCATAGCGTTTTCGAGCATTGCTCTATTGTGTAGGAGTATTTCAAGCTTCTAAAACCTTTTAGTTAAGTTTTAACAGCCAAATATTAAATTAAAGTAAAAAAAGTTTGTCGGAATGAGTATTTATTGTCATTTTTGGCGTTGGCTAATTCAAATAAATTAAAAATGAGAACAAAGTTTAGAGTAACTCTAACGCTACTATTAGCGTTTGTTGTGCAGATTTCGTTCGCGCAACAAAAGACTGTCAGCGGTAATGTCGTTGATGGAGATGGTCTGCCAGTTCCCGGGGTAGATGTTCAAATTAAGGGAACCCAAAAAGGTACACAAACAGACTTTGATGGTAATTATTCCATCAGTGTATCTTCTGATCAAACATTAGTATTTTCTTATGTTGGTCTAAAAACACAAGAAATCCTTGTAGGAAATCGATCTGTAATCGATGTGACAATGCAAACTGACCTTGAAGAGTTAGAAGCTGTAGTTGTTACCTCTTACCAGGGTATTCTTAAAGAGTCTGAAGTAGTGTCATCTTCTTCGACTGTAAAATCTGAAGCTATAGAGCAAGTGCCAATCGCATCTATAGATCAAGTATTACAGGGGAATGTTGCTGGTGCTAACATTAGAACGGCGTCTGGGCAACCAGGTCAATCGGCTACAATTTTAATTAGAGGACGTACTTCATTAAATGGAGATTCGGAACCTTTATTTATTGTGGATGGTATGCCAGTTAATCAAGATAACTTTAGAAACATCAACTCTAATGATATCGAAACAATGCGTGTTCTTAAGGATGCTGCAGCGACTGCTATTTATGGAAATAGAGGTGCTGCTGGTGTAATTTTAATTACTACTAAAAAAGCAAAAAAGAACGAAAATTTAAAAGTTCAGTACAGAGGGCTTTACGGTGTTGCAACTTTACCAGAACAAAACTTCACGGTAATGAACACGCGTCAATTATTAAATTTCCAGAAAAATGTACTGCCGGGTAATCAGTTTGGTGATGGTTTATCCGATGCGGAAATCAACGCTTTAGCGAATTCGGTATCTACAAACTGGGCAGATTTAATTCAACAGCAGGGAACTACACAGTCCCATGAACTTGTAATTACTTCTGGAAGTGAAAACTTATCATCGTTTACTTCAATGCAATACTTTCAACAAGAAGGTACAACTTTAGGTTCACAATTAGAAAGATTTTCTGTAAGAAATAACCTTAGCGGTAATTACAAGAAATTCAACTATAGTTCAAACTTAAGTATTGCTTATTCTAAAAGTGATTTTGTTGTAGATGCGCAAAGAGGTGGAAATACTGGAGGTCAGTTAGACAATCCATTTATCGTTCCATTCCTTGCATTTCCATATTTGAATCCTTACAATCCAGACGGATCCTTAAATGTAGTTGGTACTGAAGCTTCTGGTGCTTTAAATGCCGATGGATCTATCAATGTTGATGGTGCAAACGGCTTTTTAAATACGCCATTTATAGCGCTTAACACTCAGCGATTTAATCAAGATAGAGAAAATGAATTTAGATTAATTGGTAGCTTACAAGCCGATTATAACATTGTCAAAAATGTGACTATTGGAGCCTCTGTAGGAACCGACTACATTCATAGTCAAGATTATTTCAGAAACGATCCTTTAAGTATTAGAGGTTTGTTTACAAGAGACAATTTGGTGCCAGAAGATCAACGTGATGATTTCTTTGGAGGTACACAAGCAGAAAGTTCTTTCAGAGATTTCTCTTTTAACACCAATGCTTTTGTAAGATATACGAATACCTTCGCAGACAAGCACACAGTTAATGCTGCGGCATTCACAGAATACTTCTATCGAAATATTCAGAATATGGGCTTCAGCCAGAGCGGACTTAATCCTAAATTCCCTGGTTCTTCAGCAGGTTTTGTTGACGGAGCGACTCTTATAGACGATGTTCCAGTATTTGTTCCAGGTGTATTTTCATCTGAATCGGAATTTGCATTATTCTCCTATTTTGGAAACGTAACTTATGACTATGACGGTAGATTCGGTCTTGACGTAACAGTTAGACGTGACGGTACTTCTCGTTTCCAAGAAAGAAATAGATTTGGTACATTCTATTCTGTTGGTGGTCGTTGGAATATTGACCAAGAAAACTTTATGGATGATGTGGACTGGGTGTCTAGTTTAAAACTTAGAGCCAGTCATGGTGTGACAGGTAACCAAGGTGTTGGAGGATTCTACCAAGCATTTCAAGCAGTTGCTGGTGGAAATGGATACCAGAACTCAGCGCAGTTATCTCCAGCAGGATTTGTTGATGAAGATGTTATTTGGGAAACGACTACACAAACCAACTTTGGTGTAGATTATGGTTTCTGGAATAACAGGTTGACTGGTGCTTTAGATGTTTATTACAAAAGAACGGATGACTTATTCTTTGGTAAGAATATTTCTCCAGCAGGTACAGGTTTTTCAAGTGTAACTACCAACGTTGCTGTAATGGATAACACTGGTGTTGAATTACAATTGTCTTATGACCTTTTAAGAAAATCACCAACGAACGATTGGAATATTAATGTGTTCTTTAATGGTGCTTACAATGAAAACAATGTTGTAGATGTTGCCAATACTCAAGGTTTCGTAGAAGCCGCTGGTCCTGGTTTAAGAATTGCGGAGGACGAGAGAGCATTTACTTATTTCCTTCAAAGATGGGCTGGTGTTGACCCTTCAAACGGACAACCATTGTATTATGATGCCGAAGGTAATATCACTAACGTCCTTAACAGAGCAGAGGAAGGTGTTTATTTAGATAAGCAGTTTGATCCTGTATTTACTGGTGGATTCGGAACAAACATTTCATGGAAAGGTTTCACGTTATCAGCGTTATTCTCTTGGCAAGCAGAAGCCTATCGTGTAAACGGTTCTTTAGCATTGCTTGAAGACTTCGACTTAGTAAATATTACTAACTTGAGTACGTCAATGTTTGATTTATGGCAACAACCTGGAGATTTAGCAACAATACCAGCTGCTAATCAGGCGTCTGGTCTGCGTATTACTTCTTCAAACCAAACTGATAGATATCTAGAAGATGCATCTTTCTTAAGGTTAAGAAATGCGAATATCGCTTATAACGTAAGTAAAGACACATTAGACAAAATAGGTATGTTCTCTGCTATTAGAGTATATGTTCAGGGAACTAACTTAGTAACTTGGAGTGAATGGAGAGGATACGATCCTGAAGCTAACGATAGCTTAGAGTTCTTTAACTTCCCGACCCCTACTACAGTTTCTTTTGGATTAGATTTAACTTTTTAATTTATACACAAAATGAAAAAAAATTTTTTAATAATAACTTTAGCAACATTACTAACGAGTTGTGAGGATCAATTAAATAGAGTTCCTATTGATTCCTTGATTGATGCAACTGCTTATCAGAATGTTGATGATGTATCTGCTGGTGTTGTTGGTGTCTATACAGGTATAGACTATACTAATCAGGCAGACTTAAATGCGATGTTTACTGACAATGTTCAGTTAGGAGATGATAGTGGAGGTCAAAAAGTAGCTTCACTAAATTTACAATTAGACCCACAAATTAATAGCTTTGCTATTTGGTCAAGCCAGTATAACACAGCTAACGATGTTAACAGAGTGCTTGATGCAGCTTCGAATCTTACAGTTAGTGCTGCGGATCAGCCAAGATTAGATAATTTGTTGGCTCAATTGTATTTAATAAGAGCATTCGCTCATATGGAAGTGATGTTATATTACGGAGAGGATTTTGAAGATTCTAGTGCGTTAGGAGTTCCTTACCAAGATTTTTTAAGCACAACAGCTGAACCACCAAGGTTAACAACTGGAGAGGTGATTGAGAAGATTGCTTTAGATATCACAACTGCAGAATCCTTATTCAATGGTGGATTTGATGATATTTTTAGAGCAAATCCAGATTACGCTAAATTCTTAAGAACGAGATTGGCTTTGTATAGTGGAGATTGGGCTGGTGTAATATCAAGTTCAAATGCTCTTATCGCAGATTATCCATTGGCAGATCAGGCTCAATACAGAGACATGTTTGCGGGAGATTTGGACCAAACAGAAGTAATATTTAGTTACGATAACAGAGCTGGTGCAAACTTTAATAATATCAGCGGTGAATTCCGTTTTGGTGGTGGAGGTAACTTTATTTCTATGTCCAATGAATTGCATGGCATCTTAGAAAACGAGTTTAATGTAAATAACGATGTCAGATTTGAAGTAAATGTAGATCCAAATAATGATCCGGATATTTTCAATCAAAAGGGCATCAACAAATTTCCTCTAGGTGCTAGTGGATTTATAAACGATTTCAAAACTGCTAGAATTTCTGAAGTATACTTAATGAGAGCTGAAGCATTTGCAAGACAATCTCAGTTTGCAGAGGCAGCGGAGGCGCTTCAAGCAGTTAGAAATGCAAGAAGAGGCACATCAGACGCTTCTACACCTTATGCTAGTCTTTTTGATGCAATTACAGACATTAGATTCGAAAGACGTTTAGAGTTATGTTACGAAGGTCATAGATACATCGATTTAAAAAGATTTAGAAACATACTTAACGAAGGTATGTCTAGAGATCCTTCTGATTGTGCTGGTAGTGTTCCATGTAACCTTTCTGTAAACGATAGAAGATGGACATTCCCAATTCCTCTGCAAGAGTTAAATGGTAATTCTAATATGGTACAAAATCAGGATTGGTAAAATATTTAAAAATTACAAAAAATGAAAAGAATAATATATATACTTAGTTTGATTTTAATCGTAACATCATGTGACGATTTTAGTCCAGGTACATTTGACGGGGGTCAGACCTTGGTTTACTTTAATGATACATCTGCAAATTTGGATGTTATAGTAGACGCAACAGGAACTTTAGAAGTACAGATAAACACTACTACTTTATCAAACACAGATAGAACGGTTACTTTCCAAATTGTTGAAGAAGATACGAATGCCGATGCAGAAAATTATGTGATAAGTTCATTTTCTGCTACAATTCCAGCAGGTGAGTATTTTGGGTCATTTGTTGTTGAAGGTGTAGACAATAGTGTAGAACCAGAACCAAAATTATTACTACTAGAACTTGTAGATGCTGGTGACGATGCAGTAATAAGTGCTGCTACACTGGAAATTAGTATTAAGCAGGTATGTCCAATTCCAGATGATTTTATGGTAGGCTTATATACACTTGATGATACTGGAGGTTTCCCTAACTTTAACAGTGGTATTGAGGTAGATTTGAGAGTAGGTGAGGTGTCAACTCAAAGACAATTTGATGCTACATTCTTGCCAACAACAGGTGTTGCGACAGATGTAGTGGTTACTATCGATTTAGCGTGTAATACATTTATTTTACAAGAAATTGATATTAATGTTCAATGTAGTGGCCCTCCATATTTAGTTACTTCCGCTGGAAATGACAACAGTGGATATTCAATAGACTCCGATGTTGTACATGTAATCAATTATTTGCAGGATCCAGAAGCATCTTGTGGAGACGCATCTATACAAAATATTACTTTAACAAAACTTTAGAACATGAAAAACATATTTAAACAAACCTTTGTTGCCATTGCTCTAGTTTTATCTTTTGCGAGTTGCGACAACATAGATCTAGATGGTTTTGAACCTAACCTAACCAGTGGTTGGGTAGAATTCGAGAGTGCATCTGATCAAGTACTTAGCGATGTTGGGACAATTACGATTCCAATGGAATATAATGTGCCAGTAAACAAAGTAAACACTCAGGTAACTTACACAGTCGAAGTTATTGCTGGTGATGGTGCTGGAGTTACAACTGGTACATTTACTGCTACAGTAGCAGAAAATACGGTAGATTTGAGCATAGACTATGCCATAGATCCTACAATTGCATCGAATTATACGTTGTTATTTACAATCGTTTCAACAAGTAATCCTGATGTTATAATTGGACTTGAAGGCGATAACCCTGATACTTTTACATTAGAAGTATGTTATAACGTATTTCCTTTAAATTGGACAGGTGATGCTTATATCGGAGATCCTACTAATCCTAGTAATCTCATTACTACATTCGATTTGGTTTTAACACCAACTGGAAACGACGGGGAATATACAATGAATACGGCGTGGGGAACAGACTTTGTTGCTCAAGCGACTGGTAACCCTGGATTTGATGGATTATTTATTTATGATGGTGGTTTATTCACTATAAGTCCAGATAATACTGTTGTAATTTCAGAAGATCCTAATGATGATAGATTTACGGGAACAGTATCACAAGATGCGGCATTAAACGAAGCTAATGGTAACCTATTTGACCCTTGTTCTGAGCAATTATTTTATACGCTTGGACAAGGCTTATTTACTAATCCATTTACAGTAAATGTTGTAATGTCTCCTACAGCTGAATAATTTTTGAGTTATTCTAATAAAATTAAATCCCGCTTTATGCGGGATTTTTTATTTTTACACCATGAATACAACAACAATTTTTGGAATTCATCCTGTACAAGAGGCTTTAAAGGGTGAGGTGTCAGTGGAAAAAATATGGTTACTAAAGGAAGGTAAGCACCATAAAGACATTATTTCTCTTGCAAAAAAAATGCATGTCAATGTAAGTTTTGTGCCTTCGCCGAAGTTTCGTAAGTTTCAATCTAAAAATCATCAAGGTGTAGTTGCTTTTTTGTCTCCGATTGAGTTCGCAGACTTTGAAGAAACCATTACAGAGCGTTTAAATCAAAACAAAAATTCAGTCTTTCTATTATTAGACGGGATAACAGATGTTAGAAATGTAGGTAGTATTTTGCGTACTGCAGAATGTGTTGGGGTAGATGCTGTAATTCTTCCTCAGCAAGGTTCAGCAAGAATCAACGATGACATGGTCAAAACATCGGCAGGTGCCATATTTAATATTCCTATTTGTAAAGTTAACCATCTAAAGGACGCTGTCTTTTTTCTTAAAGCGCATGACATAAAGGTCATTGGTGCATCCGAAAAGGCAACAAAATCCTTGTTTGAATCGGAAATTAAAAAGCCTGTTGCTATCGTTATGGGAAGTGAAGGTCACGGCATTCAAAAAGGTTTACTCAAAATGCTAGACGAAACCTATAAACTGCCAATTAAAGGAAACACTCAGTCGCTTAATGTTAGTGTAGCTGCGGCATTATTTATGTACGAATTAATCCGATGATTTTTTAGGTTTGTAATGAAATTTAACGAAGATTCGATTATTGTTAGTTTCTTCAGTTTTTTCAGTTTCTTCATCTTCTATGTCTAGTTCCTTCGGACTGAAATTCCCATATTCGTCGAATTGTTGCATAAATTCATCATCTTCTTCATTGTAATCTTTCAACTCCCAATTGTATTTCTTTTTTATTGGAAATGCTGTTTTAAAAACCAAAGCACATAAAAGTCCAACAATAAAACCTGATAGATGGCCTTCCCAGGATATTCGTTGTTCAATTGGAAATAAACCCCAAATCATACTTCCGTATATAAATACGACGCCTAAAGAAAGTGCGACAAGTCTGTAATATTTTGAAAAAATTCCCTTGAAAAACAAAAATGAAGCAAGTGTATAGACCAATCCACTAGCACCAATATGATAACTAGGCCTTCCAATGAGCCAAGTAATGAGTCCTGTGAGTACAATGCCAAGAATCATCACCCTAAATGCTAATTTTCTATAAAAATAGAATAAAGCCATGCTGAGTAATAATAAAGGGACAGAATTATTAAATAGATGTTTTAAACTGCTATGGATAAAAGGTGATAGTATGATTCCTTTTAGTCCTTTCAATTTTAAAGGATATATGCCTGATTTGTTAAAGTTAAATCCAAATTTAATTTCTAACCAAAATACAAACCACAAGATTAACACCAAACCTATAGGGAAAATTAGAATTTCATGTGTATATTTAAATTCTTTGGACATGCCATAAAGATATTGAATATTGTACCATTTTTACAATAGCGGAAATAATGTCATAAATATACTGTAATGAATCAACCACTTGCTGAACGTATTCGTCCAAAGAATTTAAATGAATTTATAGGACAAGATCACTTACTAGGAGAAAAAGGTGCTTTAAGCCTTGTGTTGAAGAATAAATCTTTGCCATCGCTAATTTTGTGGGGTTCACCAGGAATTGGTAAAACAAGTTTGGCCAACATTATCGCAAATGAACTCGATAGAACCATCTACAAATTAAGTGCAATAAATAGTGGCGTAAAAGAGGTTAGAGAAGTTATAAACAGTGCAAAAAAGCAAAGTGGGATGTTTTCAGCAAACAACCCAATTTTGTTTATAGATGAAATTCATAGGTTTAGTAAATCTCAACAGGATTCGCTGTTAGAAGCGGTAGAAAAAGGATGGGTAACACTTATTGGAGCAACGACCGAAAATCCGAGCTTCGAGGTTATATCGGCTTTATTGTCTAGATGCCAAGTGTATGTCTTAAAACCATTTGACAAGAACAGCCTTTTAGCTCTTATCCATAGAGCAGTTAATACAGATATAATTCTGAGCAAATATTCGATTGTTATTCAAGATAATGAAGCCTTGTTAAGATTAAGTGGTGGAGATGCTCGAAAGCTTTTAAATGTCCTTGAGTTAGTCGTTAATTATTTAAAATCTGAAGAAAAAATAGTAATAACAAACGATTTAGTTTACAAGGTAATTCAACAAACACCATTAAAATATGATAAAAATGGAGAACAACATTATGACATTATTTCTGCATTTATCAAATCCATTAGAGGGAGCGACCCAAATGCAGCCGTCTATTGGTTGGCACGCATGTTAGAAGGAGGCGAAGATATTAAATTTATAGCGAGGCGTTTAATTATTTTGGCTTCGGAAGACATTGGTTTAGCAAATCCAACAGCATTGGTCATGGCAAATAATACGTTTCAAGCCATAAATACGATAGGCATGCCAGAAGCTAGAATAGTCTTAAGTCAATGTGTAATTTATCTTGCGAGTTCTCCAAAAAGCAATTCGGCATATTTGGCAATTGATAAAGCACTATCTGCGGTAAAAGAAACGGGTAATTTGGAAGTGCCATTGGCAATCAGAAATGCACCTTCCAAGCTTATGAAAGAAATTGGCTATGGTAAAGGCTATAAATATGCTCATGACTATACCAACAATTTCGTTTATCAAGAATTTATGCCAGAGGAGTTGAAGAATACCAGTTTTTACAAAACATCGTCAAATGCGAGAGAAGATAATCTTAAAAACTTTTTACAAAAACGTTGGAAAGACAAATACGATTTTTGAAAGACAATACTTTTATAAAGTGAGTTCCAAGTAATATTTTTACATTTCTACATATTATCAATCAATTAAGACAAATGTCAGGTTGAGAGCAGTCGAATCCTATTTGATTTTAGTGATTTAAATGACCTCTCGACTGCGCTTAAGGTGACATTGAAACCTTGCTTGTTTTAAAGCATTGTAAATTAATAATTCTTAAATCGAACTCAAATTTATAGTTTTTTGAAAACTATTTTTTGTACCTCAACCTTGTCTTTTGCCAAGTATTCAACAATCATATCTCCGTTTGGATTGAAGTAGGCAGCACCATCTATATCAGACGAATCATAACTAAATGTTCCTCGATCTGCTTGGCTTAAAGTGGCGAAAACAGTTATACCTTCGTCCTCAAAAAGTGTGTAATTGTCACCTTTTTTAAGAAGCCAAAGCGTTTTGCCTTCAAAACTATATTTTACAGCCCGTTGGCTAAATGGTGTGTCGTCACTCTCGGTTTCTTCAATTGTCATTTTGGTGGTCTCTTCAGGTTTTTCATACGAGGTATTCACGTATTTTGAAGAGATGAACAAAAATTCGTCAAGCGCTATTGTCAAAGCTTCCTTGTAAGCCACTTCATAAGCTTTTTCTCTACTCGAACCTCGACTTTCAAAAACTACATTTCCATAACAATTACGCAATTGGAAAAGTAAGTTAGATGTAAAAATTCCTTTTTCCTTTATGACATTTGCTTTTAATGCCATGCAATTATTTTCACTAAGTTCAATAGGCATTTTTTCACCTTCATCCATATAAACTTTAAAACCTGCCTCTTTCAATTTTACTCTTGTCAAAACATTTAATTGAAATTGATTGGGTTTAGACAGAAAATTGTATTGCAATGGTACAATGGCGTATTTGTATGTTTTTGAGTTATTTTGAGCTTGAATTGCTGTCGAAAAAAGGACGAGTAGTATAAGAATAAATTTTTGCATGGTATTAAAACTAAAGTAAGTTTTTTAAATCGCTAAGTTGTTCTATGTGCGCGGTTTCAAAATTAGGTTTTTTGCCAAAAAAAACGGTAAACATTCCAAAATCTTTTGCACCTTGAATATCTGCTTCAAGGCTATCACCAATCATAAGACTCTCTTTACGCTCGGCTTTTGCAGCTTTTAAAGCATGATCGAAAATGCGACGATCTGGCTTCTTATAACCAGAGCCTTCGGCGGTTGTTACGGTTTTGAAAAAATGTTTAATTTGAGATGATCGTAACTTCTTATGTTGAATATGTTCAAATCCATTGGTGATGATATGTAATTCGTAGGTCTTCGAAAGATAATTTAAAATTGAATTTGCATCGGGAAACAAATGAATTTGTTCGGATAAATAATTGATGTATTCTTCTGCGATAAGATCTATCATTTCCCTATCATAGGGATAATCTAAGATCGAGAACACCTCTTTTAGCCTTTCATGTCTTAAATTCTTGGAACTTATCTGGTTATTCCTGTACATGTTCCAATACTTGAAGTTTATTGGTTTGTAAACTTCAATAAATGCATCCAAATCAAATGGTATGTCATGTTTATCAAAAATAATCTTGAAGGTTAGTTTTGAATTTCTTTCAAAATCCCATAAAGTGTGGTCTAAATCGAAGAAAACGTGTCTTATTTTTTCTCTAAACATTTTAAAATCATTGAAATTTTTTTCAAAATAGATTCTTTTTGTGTTAGGTTAGAAAAATCTTGAATATTTAATAAAATATTTAACCTAACACCTAGATTATTTATATCAGAAAGCTTTTGTTCGAGTAAATCCAGATTTGTTTCCTTTAAGATTGATGAATTGCAATAATAAGGATGAATTTCTCTTGGCGAAGTTTGTTCAAGATTCAAATCGTAAAATAGATGTGATGTAAATGTACCTGATCTAAAACCAATTGCATTGTAATAACCCATAGAATAGTCTTTATCGACAGTGGTGCTATTTAGATTAACGTAGTAATTAGGAAAGTTGATGGATTTATCTTTTATAAGAATGCTTTTCAATTCGTGATTTGCAATATTCTCAAAACGCTTGATCTCTTTAGTTAAAACACTAGAATTTTTGACGCCTTCATGGCTAAGCAACAGACCAATTTCGCTATAGTCGCCTATAGATTTAATAAGTCTTTTGTAAACCGTTTTTCTATGGCTAATATTTTTGGTGTGGATGCTATAATCTCCTAATTGGAAGGTAAAAAGCATATCTAGAGGTTTATTATTCTTAAGCTCCACTAAAAAATCATAAACATCGTATGGGTCATTCTTTGGAATAAACCAAGTTTTTATTCGAGAAAAAACTTCGCGAAATTTAAAGCCAAATGTATCTTTAATAAACCCAACAAGACTTCTGGAAATCCCGTAACCTCTGTATTTGAAGGCTTTGTCTACGCTGAATATTAATTTTAAGTTCCCTTTTTTATCTGGATATTTCAGTTCTACAAATTTTGATTTTAAGACATCAAAAAAGCAATCCATCCAAATGTTTATGATTGGTTTTTCTATAAAAGCACTTTTAAAGGCTATGCTATCTTCAACAGGAAAATCGCCGATACTATTTTTGACATGAGGCAAATATTCTTCGTATCTACAAAGCAAATAAAAACTTGATGAAAAAATATCATATGGGATTTCGCTTTGTTGAGAAGTGTTGAAGAAATACGGATTGCCGTTCCAATTAGAGACATTTATCTCTACATCATTAACACCTTGTTGTTCTAATAGGCCATAGGCTTGAACAAAAATTTCGTTGCCCAAGCGTTGTTTGCTGTATGAAAACTTTATGCCTTTATAGGCTATAAATGTTTCAATTTTTGTCGTAAACTTTATTCGAAATCCCAAAATACGGCCATATACTTGTTGGAACGTATAATTTATTCTTGGCGTTATTTTTGGGACATATATTAAAAGTTCCATGAGTTATAGGAGCATTTCGTCTGCAAAGCTAAAATAAGATTTGTCGGTTACAATAATATGGTCTAACAATTTTATTTCCATAATTGCAGAGGCTTTTTTTATCTTACTCGTCAATGCTTTGTCCTGTTCACTTGGTCTTAAACTCCCGGAAGGGTGATTGTGAGACAAGATGATAGCTACAGCACCGCTTAGCAGAGCCTTTTTAAAAATTATTCTGCTGTCTACAACAGTACTTGTCATGCCACCTTTGCTTATTTGATATCTGTTTATAACTTTATTGGAATTGTCTAAATATAAGACCCAAAATTCTTCATGCGCAAAATCGCTATAGATGGGTTTTAAAACGGCATATGCATCCTGACTGGATTTTATTTTAGGATATAAGGGAATATCTGCATTTCCGTGGCGTTTTCCTAATTCCAAGGCAGCGACTATGCTTATGGCTTTGGCTTCTCCAATTCCTTTGTACGATTGAAGCTCTTCGATAGTCATTTTGCTTAATTGCTTTAATTGAAATTTTTTGTCCTTAAGTATACGCTTACACAACGCCACAGCAGATTCTGTTCGATTCCCCGATCCAATTAAAATTGCCAGAAGCTCTGCATCGCTCAGGGCGTTTTTGCCTTTGTGTAGTAATTTTTCTCTTGGTCTATCGTCTAAAGACCAAGATTTAATAGATGTGCTTTCTTTCGATTCAGGCATTTCTAAAAATATAAAAATAAACTGAAAGTAATAACGCCGCCATCTATTTTTTCAAATATTGATTATTTTCTTGATCAAGTATATTAAGTTAAGTTTAAAATTAAATTGTTAATATATAAACTATATTTACAACCAACTTTAAGTTTTTAAATTAATTACCATCAATTGAACTATTTTAAAAAAATTATCCGATTTGCAAAGCCTTACAAGGCATATGCCATTGGAAATATTATTTCAAATGTTTTTTACGCCCTATTTTCTGGTTTGTCATTCATGGTTTTAATGCCTCTGTTACAAGTACTATTTAAACCAGATGCGGAAAGAATTACAGAAAAACCGGTTTATACAGGCTATACAGAATTTGCAGATTATTTCAGCAATTCACTTAATTTTTATATCACAAAGACTGCCGGGTCGGACCCTTCCAAAGCTTTGGTCTTTATCATAATACTTGTTATTTCTGTATTTTTTCTAAAAAACGTTTTTAACTATTTAGCATTGTACTTTATTACATTTTTAAGGAATGGTGTCCTTAGAGATCTTAGAAATGCGCTTTATAAGAAGGTATTAGACTTGCCAATTTCATTTTATTCCGAAAAACGTAAAGGTGATGTGATTGCTCGTCTCGGAACGGATGTTTTAGAAATACAACATTCCTTCTTGTCAATTTTAGAGTTACTCATCAGAGAACCTTTAACCATTTTGTTCACCATTGGTTATATGATGGCTATTAGTGTTAAGCTTACTGTATTTGTTTTTATTTTTATCCCAGTTTCAGGCTTTATTATTTCATTGATAGGTAAAAGTTTAAAACGAAAATCGGACAGAGTTCAAAAAGAGCAGGGCGATTTTCTTTCGATTATAGATGAAACATTAGGCGGTCTTAAGATCATTAAGAGCTATAATTCTGAAGGCTTATTTTTCAAAAGATTTGGTGATTCAACACAACGATTTTTTCAGTTTTCTAACGCTTTACTTAATAGAACCAACTTAGCTAAACCAACAAGTGAGTTTTTGGGAATAGCCGTTATAGGTGTATTACTTTGGTTTGGAGGCAATATGGTCTTGGTAGAATCTAGCCTTGAAGGAGAGCAGTTTTTAACCTTTATGGGTTTGGCTTACAACATATTAACGCCAGCAAAAGCCATAAGTAAAGCGAGTTATGGGGTTAAAAAAGGCAATGCAGCAGCAGAACGCGTATTGGAGATATTAAACACAGAAACAACTATCAAAGAAAATCCTCAAGCTCAAGTGCTTAAAACCTTTAGCACTTCAATCGAGTTGACCAATGTTTTCTTTAAATATGATGAAAAATTGAAATACGTTCTGGAGGATTTCACGCTTTCTATACCCAAGGGAAAAAGTGTAGCTTTAGTTGGGCAATCAGGAAGTGGCAAGTCTACAATCGCCAATTTGGTAACGCGCTTTTATGATGTAAATAAAGGTGAAATTAAAATAGATGGTCATAACATCAAGGATGTTAGAAAATCATCGTTGCGACAGCAGTTAGGTCTAGTAACACAGGATTCTATCCTTTTTAACGATTCAGTAAAAAACAATATTTTAATAGGCAAACCAGAGGCAACAGATGCAGAAATTATAGATGCACTTAAAATTGCAAATGCTTGGGAGTTTGTAAAGCAACTGGATCAAGGTATCGATACAAATATTGGTGATGCTGGAGGTAAACTTTCTGGTGGACAAAAGCAAAGACTATCTATTGCTAGAGCTGTGCTTAAGAATCCTCCTATTATGATTTTGGACGAAGCCACTTCTGCACTAGATACCGAAAGCGAAAAACTCGTACAGCAAGCCCTTGAAAATATGATGAAAAACAGAACGTCGCTTGTTATTGCTCATCGCCTTTCTACCATTCAAAATGCAGATCAGATCATTGTGATGCAAGCCGGTAAAATAGTAGAACAAGGCAAACATCAAAGTCTGTTGGCCAAAAATGGAGTTTATAAAAAATTGGTAGAAATGCAGTCTTTTCAAGACTAGGTCAAGATGGAAATTCAAGATGAAATAGAACTAATAAAACAATTATGTTCTGAGAAACATAAGCATATTGCTTTTTCTAAATTAGTTGAGATATTTAAGGAAAAGCTCTATTGGCATATCCGTTATATCCTTAAAAGTCATGAAGATACGGACGATGTTTTGCAAAATACGTTCATTAAAGTTTATAAAAATATAGACGACTTCAAAGGCGATAGCAGATTGTATACTTGGATGTATCGCATTGCTAGAAATGAGTCCATTACTTTTCTGAATAATAGAGCAAAGCGATTAAAAATCACCAATGAAGAACTTCAAGAGCAAGTGTTAAATAATCTTGAAAGCGATGTCTATTTTGAGGCTGATGAGATAAAGTTGAAACTTCAAAAAGCTATAAGTAGTTTGCCAGAAAAGCAAAGAGAAGTCTTTCAATTAAGGTATTTTGAAGAAATGAAATATCAAGAGATGTCCGAACTTTTGCAAACCTCGGAAAGTGCTTTGAAATCAAATTACCACCATGCATCAAAAAAAGTTGAGGAGTATCTTAAAAAGAATTAAACTTTTTTAATTTCTAGAAGTCTAAGCCTTAGATGATAGAAACTAAAAACATATCAAAATTATCTGGTTATAGGCTTCCTGAAGATTATTTAGATAATTTTAATGTTGAAAATATTGGTCATGACAATTCACAAAGTGGAGGTTTTAAAGTGCCTGAGAGTTATTTTGAATCGTTTACTGTTACGCCACCAAAGCCTTCTAAAATCGTCTATCTATACAACTACAAATCTATTGCAGTAGCAGCCGTTTTGATTGTTATTTCGTGTACAATGCTAATTAATTTGATAAGCTTGCATAAAACGAATGAAAGTTTAGACTTTAGCAAAATAGACAAAGAACAGCTTTATGATTACATCGAAGATGAACTGTATTTAGATCATGATTTGTATATAAATAACGCCGATAAACCATCACCTAGTTCGACTCCAAATTTCTCTGAGGATGACGTTTTAGACTACTTGGATGATTCATCCATCGAACAATTAATTGATTATTAAGGTATGTACAGGGTGTTTTTTCAATATTTTAAAATTGTTTTTTTCTGCTTGGCATTTGTTTGCTCTTTTGATGGATTGTCACAAGAGAAATCGGATGTAGATTCTTACAAAATAGCATTTATCACAGAACGCTTAAATTTGACATCATCTGAAGCAGAAAAATTTTGGCCTATCTACAATAAGCATAATAACAAGTACATTGAGCTTAAAAAAACAGTTTGGGAACCTATTAAAAATGAGCTTAACACTATTGATGCTTTGCCAGAAAAGGACGCCGATAGGTTGTTAGAAAGATACAGAAGCTATAGAAAGAAGCGCTTGCAATACAGAGAAGCTTTTATAAATGAGCTTCTAACGGTTATTTCTCCAAAAAAAATTATGCAACTCAAAAAGGCAGATTACGATTTCAATAAAGAACTGCTAAAACAAATGAAATCCGAATAATTTTATTCTAGATTATTCCAAGGTACTTTTTACCTACTTTTGCAGCATAAATTATAATATGCGTTTACATAGAAATTTGGTTTTTGCTGTGGTAGATTGTCTTCAGCTTATATTTAATGAAAATAAGTATGCTGATAAGCAATTACATAAAACTTTGAAATTAGATGCCCGATGGGGTTCAAGAGATCGTAGCTTTATTGCAGAAACTGTGTATGATATCGTAAGATGGAAACGCTTGTATGCCGAAATTGCAGAAGTTCAAGTGCCTTTTTCTCGAGAGAATTTGTTTAGAATTTTTGCGGTATGGGCGACTTTAAAAGGAATAAGACTTCCAGATTGGCCGCAATTTGTAGGTACACCAACACGAAGAATAAAAGGCAAATTTGATGAGTTGTCCAAAATAAGAAAGTTTAAAGCTTCCATTCCAGATTGGTTAGATGCTCTAGGCTATGATGAATTAGGAGGACTTTGGGATAATGAAATCAATGCTCAAAATGACAAAGCTCCTGTCGTTCTTCGTGCCAACCGACTGCTAAGTAATAGAAACTCTTTGATAAATGCTTTGGCTAAGGAAAACATTTATGCAAAGCCAGTATCGATCGTTAAGGATGGAGTGATCTTAAATGAAAGAGCAGATGTTTTTAAGACTGAAGCTTTTCAAAATGGATGGTTTGAAGTTCAAGATACTTCTTCTCAAATGGTAGCCGAACTTCTTGCGCCCAGACCAGGAGAACGCGTTGTGGATACTTGCGCAGGTGCAGGAGGAAAGACCTTGCATATTGCTTCTTTAATGCAAAATAAAGGGCAAATTATAGCTCTAGACATTTACCAAAAAAAGTTGCAGGAACTAAAAAGGAGAGCAAGGCGCTCAAAGGCATTTAATATCGAAACACGACCGATAACTTCGTCTAAAGTAATTAAGAAACTTAAAGGGTCGGCAGATAAAGTATTAATAGATGCACCTTGTAGCGGTCTTGGGGTTTTGCGACGAAATCCTGACGCCAAATGGAAACTTAAAAAAGAGTTTGTAGAGAGTATAAAAACCACTCAACAGGCAATACTTCAGGACTATTCGACCATAGTTAAAAAAGGAGGGACGTTGGTTTATGCCACATGTTCTGTTTTGCCATCGGAAAATAGACATCAGGTCGATGCGTTTTTAAAGTCTGAAAATGGTAAAAATTTCAAGCTAATTTCAGACAAATCCATATTAACGCATAAAACAGGGCAAGACGGATTTTACATGGCGAAACTTCAATCGATTTAAGATTTTGAAAAAGTACCAATTTTGGAGTAGAATATTTCTTCCTAAATAATGAATGTTGTTTATTCTTCAAATTTCCAGATTGCATATTTTCAAATTAATATACGTTCTTTGCAAAAAAAATGTAGTGAAAAAAAATTATACTTTACTGTTTACTTGTTTCATAGGTAGTTTATGTTTTGGACAGGTTCCAAATGGCTATTACAACTCAGCAGTCGGATTAACGGGTTATCCTCTTAAAACTGCTTTAAAAAATATAATTGACGATGTTAATGATGGCAATGGGTTACCTTCACACAATCCTCAGCCTTATTCCGATTTAGACAATGCTTACCCAATGGCCAATTCTGGATTTAGAGATGAGTATTCAAGTTATGACAATGATGGGTTTTTACTTGATATATATTCTGAAAACCCCAATGGCTCAGATCCTTATAATCACATTTTGGTAACCGACGAATGTGGTAATTATAATGGCGAAGGCGTATGTTACAATAAAGAGCATTTGCTTCCTCAGTCCTTTTTTGATCAGCAAATGCCAATGCGAGGAGATATCCACTATGTATTTCCAACTGATGGTCAAGTAAATGGTTATCGATCCAATTACCCTTTTGGAGAAGTAAGTAATCCAACTTTGACCACACAAAACGGTTCCAAAAGAGGTTCCAATACATTTCCAGGTTATTCTGGAATAGTTTTCGAACCCTTAGATGAATTTAAAGGAGATATCGCACGCGGATTATTTTATTTTGCGACAAGATACGAAGATCAAATAAACACAAGTGGTTGGGATAGCCCAAATGGAAATGTTCTTAATTCGAGTAAAAATCAGTTTTACGACGATTGGTACATTGATTTATTATTAAGTTGGCATCTGTCTGATCCTGTTTCTCAAGAAGAATTGGATAGAAACGATAACGGGTTCCTTCATCAAAATAACAGAAATCCTTTTATAGATAATCCCACATATGTTCAAGCCATTTGGGATGAAAATTTTAATACAAATGCCTTTGAAAAGTTATCAGTTGAAATTTACCCAAATCCAGTTAAAGGTAATTTTTTGACGATTAAATTAAACAATAATTTGTCGTATAAAATTGAGGCCTATAACATTTTAGGCAAAAGTGTTTATAGTCAGAATATTAAAAACAATACGACTATTATTAATGTGGAAAACTGGTCTAGAGGTGTTTATTTGCTGAAAGTGTTTAACGCAAGCACCTCTGAAACTGTAAAAGTGGTAATTCAATAGTAATTCATTAGCTTATATAATAAAAAATCTGCTTTACAAGAATATATAAAGCAGATTTTCGATTTTAATTTAAATAGAGCTTTAATCTACATTGTCATGAAGATAAGAGTTGTTTTGTCTTAAAGTTATTTCATTATTGTCTTCATGTAATGTAGTTCTAGAAAGTTTGCTACCACTAGTTTTAGGTTCTTCCAATTTAACTCCAGCTCTTTTAAAAGCAGGGTTTTTTTCTATGTCATAAATATTTTGATGTGTAAATTTATGGTTGAATTGCTTCATGTTAGCTCGTCGTTCAGCTGCTCTTGCTTTTAATTCGTTAATAGAAGAATTAAGAGGGTCTACTGCAACTTTTGTTTGGATTTGATCTGCAGATAAAGCATTTTCTTTAGGTTCAATTTTAGTTTTAAATTTTAAAATATCATCCTCTTTTGTTTGTTCTGTTGCGTCAACATTTTCTCTATCACTTTCTAATTGATGGGTGATTTTGTTATTTTGATCAACTCTTTCGTATTCAGCTTCTTGAACTTCAATGTTTTTTAAATCTTCATTAAGATCGAAAACTATTCTCGTGTTTTCTGCTTCTTCAACATTATGATGTTGTTCTGTAAAGCTATTGCTTTCGTGTTCTTCAACTTCATTTTTTTGGTTAAACAAATCAAATGTTAATTTCTGATGTTGAGGGTTGTTTTCAGTTTCAAAAATATCATTGTTCGTTTTGTCGACAATTTCAAAGTCATTACTCATTTGAAATTCTGCTTCAACATCAATGTTTCTTATGCTATCTGAGGTTTTAATAAGTTCATCTTTTGGGATATTATTAGTTGGCTCAGCATTTTTGGTTTGGACTTCATTAAGTTCAAAATGTTTATGATCTAGACTCTTTTTTTTAACAATTCCAGTATTTTTTGCGGACAAGTCTATTTCTGCTTTTTGCTCAGAACCCAAGTGGTGAATGATTTTTTTTGTTTTGGTATTCACGATGTCATCTTGTTGTTCGACATTAAATCCCGTAGCAATGACTGTTACCGCAATAGCATCTTCTAATGTTTCATCCTCACCAATACCCATAATAATGTTTGCACTATTTCCGGCCTCATTTTGGATGTGGTCGTTTATTTCTCCTATTTCATCTATAGTGATTTCATCTTTGCCAGAAACAATTAAGAGCAAGACATTTTTGGCTCCAGTGATTTTGTTGTCGTTTAATAGAGGTGAGTCTAACGCTTTTTCGATGGCTAATCTAGATCTATTACTTCCCGAAGCATTTGCAGAGCCCATTATTGCAGTACCGCTATTGCTTAATACTGTTTTTGCATCTCTCAAGTCGATATTTTGAGCGTAATGATGCGTGATAACTTCCGCTATTCCTCTCGACGCGGTGGACAAGACTTCATCCGCTTTAGAAAATCCTGCTTTAAAACCAAGATTTCCGTAAACCTCTCTAAGTTTATTATTGTTAATTACAATTAAAGAATCAACATTGTTTCGCAATTTTTCAACACCAAAGAGAGCTTGGTCGTTTCTTAATACTCCTTCAAATTTAAAAGGAACGGTAACAATGCCAACAGTTAAGATTTCCATTTCACGTGCAAGTCTTGCAATTACTGGTGCTGCTCCTGTTCCTGTTCCACCACCCATTCCAGCAGTGATGAAAATCATTTTTGTGTTTTTGTCTAGAAGGGTTTTAATGTCTTCCATGCTTTCCATGGCAGCCTGTTCTCCAATTTCGGGATTTGCTCCGGCACCTAGACCTTCCGTCAGGTTTACTCCTAATTGAATTTTATTAGGCACAGGAGAACTGGCAAGGGCTTGAGCATCTGTGTTGCAAATCACAAAATCTACACCTTTTATGCCTTGTTTAAACATATGGTTTATGGCGTTAGAACCTCCACCGCCAACACCTATCACTTTAATTACATTAGATAAGTTTTTAGGCAAATCGAATGCGATGTTATTTAGATTTTCATTATTCATAATAGATATATTTTTTAATTTTATTCTGCGTCGTTTAAAAATTTCTTGAACCTGTCTACAAAACTATCTAGAAAGGTTTTTCCTTGTTTTTCAATTACTTTTTGAGTATTTACCTTATTTGTTGTTGGATTGTCATGAGTTTCTTTAACCAAATCTTCCTTTTGAATTTCTTGTTCTTTTTTCTTTACTCTTGTTACTGGTTTTATATTTTCAAGACTCTTCATCACCAGTCCAACTGCTGTTGCATATATTGGACTTGCGGTCTCCTTGTCCGTGTCTCCAGCCAAGTGTTCGTTAGGGTATCCAATCCTAGTGTCCATACCAGTAATGTACTCTACTAACTGTTTAAGATGTTTTAGCTGTGCGCCACCGCCAGTTAATACAATACCAGCTATTAATTTTTTGCGTTTCTCCTCGTGTCCGTAATTTTTTATTTCTAAAAATGCTTGCTCTATTATTTCGACTACTCTGTAGTGAATTATTTTTGATAAATTTTTAAGCGATATTTCTTTTGGTTCTCGGCCACGCAATCCTGGTATCGACACAATTTCGTTTTCTTTGTTTTCTCCAGGCCAGGCAGAACCAAATTTTACCTTTAACAGTTCAGCTTGTTTTTCGATTATAGAACATCCGTCTTTAATGTCCTCGGTTATGATGTTGCCACCAAATGGAATGACCGCTGTGTGCCTAATAATGCCATCTTTAAAAATCGCAATATCAGTCGTTCCTCCGCCAATATCAATTAGTGCGACGCCAGCTTCTTTCTCTTCTTGACTCAATACGGCATTGGCAGAAGCTAATGGCTCTAAAGTTACTTCGTTAAGTTCTAAACCAGCACTTTTTATACATCGTCCGATATTTCTAATCGAAGATATTTGACCGACAACAACATGAAAATTGGCCTCAAGACGACCTCCATACATGCCAATAGGTTCTTTTATTTCCGCTTGTCCATCAACTTTGTAGTCCTGTGGCAACACATGAATAATTTCTTCTCCTGGCAACATGACCAACTTGTGGACTTGGTCGCAAAGCGATTTGATATCTTTAGGGTCTATTACTTCGTCCACACTTTTTCTAGTTATATAATCGCTATGTTGCAAACTTCTAATGTGTTGTCCAGCAATACCGACAGTAACCGATGTCACATCTTTGCCAGACTTCTCTTCTGCGTCTTTTATGGCGAGTTGTATAGATTGGATGGTTTGAGTGATGTTGTTTACAACACCTCGGTGAACACCTAGGCTTTTCGTTTTTCCTAGGCCTAATATTTCAAGCTTTCCAAATTCATTTCGACGCCCTATCATTGCCACAATTTTTGTGGTACCAATGTCTAATCCTACTGCTATTTCTTCCATTAGTGTTTAATTCAATATTTTTCACAAACAACTTGTGACCCGAATTGTAACTTTATTGTTTTATATTTTTGCAACAGAGAATCTCTTTCTGCTTTGACATAAAACGCCTTGAAATTAAAAAATTTCTGATTAAGTTCTTTCGAGTTACCCAAATAGATTTCAAAGTCATGATTTCTCATTTTTAGACTATATTGTTCGTTTGGATAACCCTTTACTTGTGTCACCATTTTTCTTAAAAAATTATCTGTATGTATAAACTTCAAAAGTCTATAAACATTTGAAGTTTGATTCTTGTTTAAATTATACACTATAGGAACTCTAGCTGTGTAGTGATTGGAAAGCGGCATCTCTTTTCCATTTATATCAATATAATAATGATTATCACCTATGACTCTTCCTATTGGTTTTGGTTGAAATATTTCGACGTGTAAACTATTGTCAAGACTCAAGTACACTTCTGCATTTTCAACCATTGGATGAATCTCCAGTTGAGTTTCTAACAAGTTCAAATCTAAGTGTTCTACAGGCATGTTCTTAACATGTTTTTGGTTTTGTATCAACAATTTATTAACTGTTGCAGTATCTATGAAGTTATTGTCATTTTGACTAAAACTAATGTCTATACTCCTGATTACTTTTTGTTTATGTCTGTTGTAAGTAAAACCTACTAATACAAGAAATAGGCAAATACTTAAACTGATTTTAAGTATGTCAAGTTTGTCTTTCATTTCAAATATTTTTGCTTAATTAAATTCGATTCTACACCAATATCTCCTGCACCCAATAGAGCGCAAATCATGCCTTTTTGTACCTTTATTTCATTATAAATTTCTTTTTTTTCGATTACTTTTTTATCCTCTACACTTATCATTTCCAAAAGTTTGTTTGAGGTGATATTTGGAATAGGCTTTTCTCGTGCGGGATAGATATCGAGTAATCTAACACTATCGAATTTGCTGAGACTTACCGCAAATTCGCTCATAAAATCCTTTGTTCTGCTATATAGATGAGGTTGAAATATTACCATAGATTTCTGATTTGGATGCATTTCTGAAATTGCTGAGAATACAGCATTTATTTCTGTAGGATGATGGGCATAATCGTCTATAATAGTATATTCTTCGGTGTCTACGATGTAGTTAAACCGTCGTTTAACACCCTTAAAAGTTGCCAGAGATTTTGTGTATATCTCGGCTTTCTTAGGGTTGTAATCTAAGGCTAAACTTAAAGCACATAGCGCATTGAACAAATTATGTTGACCTGGCATTTTAAGTTGAACATCATAATAGGTTTTTCCATTAGCTGTATAGTTGAAGGTATAACAGCCATTTTCAATCCTAATATGGTCTGCGTAAATATTTGATGTATTACTGAATCCAATTGTCTTTCCTCCAAAATGGATATTGGAATTGTGATAAAGCTGATTTTTATTTTTGACTAAATTGGCAAAATCACTAAAACTTTTTTCTAGATTTTTTTTAGAATTATAAATGTCCAGATGGTCTGCATCTACATTGCTAATTACTGCATAATCAGGCGATAGGTTTAAAAACGATCTGTCAAATTCGTCGGCTTCAACAACATAAATGTCATTTCCATTCGAGATGTAATTTGAATTATAATTTTCCGAAACGCCTCCTGCAAAAATCGTAACTGGTTCATTTGCGTCTTTTAAAATATGTCCAAGCATACATGTAATAGTAGTTTTACCATGTGTGCCTGCAATGGCCATACAAGTTTTTTCCGAACTTATTTGACCTAAGACTTTCGCTCTTTTTATATAGGCGAATCTATTGTTTATAAAGTATGAAAATACAGGTTGATCTTCTTTAATTGCTGGAGTATAGACTATTATGCTGTTTTCTTTGTTTAAAGAGCTGGCTAGAGTCAAGTTGTAATCATATTCGATGTTGGCTCCTTGGTCTTCTAAGGATTTACATAATTCAGTTTTGGTTTTGTCATATCCCAATACGCTTTTTCCTTGCTTTAAAAAATGAAAAGCCAGCGCACTCATCCCTATTCCGCCAATACCGAGAAAGTAAATATGTGTGATATGTGATGAATTTATGCGCATTATTTGATGATTTTTTCAATAATATCTACAATGTCTTTTGTAGCGTTTGGTTTAGCTAAGGTTTTAATATTTTTGGATAATAGCTTCTGTTTTTCTTTGTTTTGAATAAGTTCTAATACATTGGGTAGAAAATCGGTGTTTATTTGTTTCTCTTCAATACAGATTGCTGCATTTTTTATTGTAATGGCATTTGCATTTTTAAATTGATGATTTTCAGCTACATTTGGTGACGGGATAAAAATTACCGGTTTGCCAACTAAACATAACTCGCTGACAGAACCCGCTCCAGCTCTAGAAATTATGACGTCTGCTGCGGCATAGGCCTTTGGCATATCTTCTATAAACTCTAAAACCCTTACATTCTTTTCTTCAAGGTGTTTATAATCGTTGTAGTAAAAAGAACCACATTGCCAAACGACATTACAGTTTTGGGCTACTAGATCCTTGACGTACTGCTTTATCGTTTTGTTGATGGTTCTCGCTCCTAAACTTCCACCAATGACCAGAATAGTGGTTTTATGTTTGTCAAGATTAAAACTATTTAAAGCTTCCTCTCTTGATATTGTTTTTTCTAAAATGTCTTTACGTATCGGATTTCCAGTAAAATAAATTTTATCTTTTGGAAAATATTTTTCCATTCCTGCATAAGCTACACAGATTGCCTTGGTTTTATTTGCAACCCATTTGTTAGTAATTCCAGCGTACGAGTTTTGTTCTTGGATAAGTGTAGGAATACCCATATAATTTGCTGTTTTAAGTAATGGTGCACTTGCAAATCCACCGGTGCCAATAACAATTTGAGGGTTATGTTTTTTTATGATGAATATGGACTTTAACATGCTCCAAATGAGCTTAATTGGAAACAAAATATTTGATAAACTTAGTGACCGTTGAAACCCGCTTATCCATAACCCCTTAATATCATATCCAGCCTTTGGTACTTTTGTCATTTCCATGCGGTCTTTAGAGCCAACAAACAGGATGTCTGCCTGACGAAAACGAGATTTTATTTCGTCGGCAATAGCGATTGCAGGAAAAATATGTCCTCCTGTTCCACCACCTGATATGATAACTTTTAAGGGTTTCATTAAGTTTGGCTTACTACATCTAATGGGTTATTATCTTCTACTTCTGTTTCAGTGTCGTCTTTTTTGCTAGTAGAGCTTACGCTTAAAACTATACCAATTCCTATACAAGTCATCCAAATGGATGAACCTCCACTGCTTATAAGCGGCAGTGTTTGTCCAGTCACAGGGAATAGATTGACTGCAACTCCTATATTAATAAGAGCCTGAAATATTATGGGTAATCCAACTGCCGCAACAAGTAATTTGGCGTACAGAGATTCATTTTTTGTAAAAACAATGGCTATTCGCAGTAACAAAAAGAGGTAAAAAGACAAAACTATAAATCCTACAATCATTCCAAATTCTTCAACTATAATGGCATAAATAAAATCCGAAGACGATTGAGGAAGGAAATTTCGTTGTACACTTTTGCCTATGCCTTTACCTGTAATGCCTCCAGTAGCAATGGCAATTTTTGATTCTCTAACTTGGTATATTTCTTCCTTTTTTTCTTCGCTTTCTTCTCCTTTTTCAAATGGCATAAAGCTTTCTATTCTACTCGTCCAAGTATCCACTCTGTTTGGTAAAAGTCCAGGAAAAGCTTTTGAAACTAGTACAAATATGGTAACAGCTGTTATTGAAAAAACAAGTATATAAGAGCAATATTTAATAGGGTAGCCGCTTATGAAAGCCAGTAAAAGAACCATGCAAAATATGATGGCTGCTGTCGAAAAATTTGAAGGAAATATCAGTCCGACAACTATAAATACGGGTATCCATAGTGGGAGTATAGTTTCATTAAAATTAAATGTCCTTTTTACAATTTTGGATAAATACCCAGCAACATATACCATTAAAACTATGGATGCAAAACTTGAAGTTTGGAAACTCATGTTTACAACAGGTATTGTTAACCAGCGACTTGCATAGGAGCCTTCGATAGTTGTTCCTTCTATGGCGGTAAGAACTAATAAAATAATAACTATAGGAAGAAGTATGATGGAAATTCCCCAAAATAATTTAAATCTAATTTTATGTACTCCAAATATGAGAATAAAGCCCATGAATAAATGTGCTGCATGCTTTAAAAGATAGCTTATGGTATTTCCGTCACCGTCATTTAGATAAGCCAAGTTGCTACTAGCGCTGTATACAGGGAATAATGAAAATACCGCCAATAACGTTACAATTACCCAAATGGGTTTGTCACCTTTCAGGTTTGGACTTATAATTTGAACTGCTGTATTTTTCATTTCTCTGTTTTTATAAATTTCTAACAGCTTTTTTAAACTGATTTCCTCTGTCCTCATAGTTTTTGAACAAATCGAAACTTGCACAAGCTGGAGATAATAGTACCGTATCTTCGGATTCTGCTAAATGGTATGCCATTCTCACACACTCTGTCATGGATCGAGTTTCATAAATATCATCTACACATTCATTAAAGCTCTCTACTATTTTTTGGTTGTCCACACCAAGACAAATAATTGCTTTTACCTTTTCGTTCACGCTACTGAGTAAACTTGTATAATCATTGCCTTTATCTACGCCACCAACAATCCAAATTGTATTCGCAGGCACAGATTTTAACGCATAATCGGTTGCGTTGACATTTGTGGCCTTAGAGTCGTTAATGTAAGTTACATTGTGTATTTTCAGTACTGTTTCTAATCTGTGTTCAACGCCTTGAAAAGCGCTTAGTTTTTCTCTGATTGTTTTTTTTCTAATTTTAAGCAGGTGTGCGGCTGTAGAGGCAGCCATGGCATTTTTAGTATTATGTTCGCCTCTTACTTCAAGTAAATCTAATGGCATAAGTTCTATATTTTCGTTTATGTTGATAATTATTTTGTTGTCTTTTATGTAAGTCCCAAATTCTAATTCTCGCCGAGTGGATAATGGGATGCATTTTGATTTCACC
This sequence comes from Bacteroidia bacterium, assembly GCA_030429455.1. Lineage (GTDB taxonomy): Bacteria > Bacteroidota > Bacteroidia > Flavobacteriales > Flavobacteriaceae > Psychroflexus. Next base: position 60,731 of record JAUIFC010000003.1, read on the forward strand.
GGATTGTTTTTAAGCCAATTGCACAAGTGATTTTCATCTGCATTGTATATAAAATAGTCGTCTTCGGTTTGATTTTCAGCTATTCTGAATTTTGATGCCGTGTAAAGGTTAAAGTCATTATTGTATCGGTCTAAATGATCTGGCGTTATAGATGTTAGTATAGCAATATTTGGTTTGAATTTTTCTATACCATCCAACTGAAAACTGCTTACTTCCAAGACATAGTTTTCGGCGTTGTCCACTGCAACAGATTTAGCAAAACTGATACCGATATTGCCAGCTAACTTGGTGTTTGGTAATTCGCCATTCAGAATGTGAAATGTCATGCTGGCAACAGTGGTTTTTCCATTGGAGCCGGTAATGGCCACAAGATTTGCATTAGTAAACAATGCACCAAATTCGATTTCGGAGATGACTGGGATATTTTGTGCTATCAGATGTTTTACAATTTGAACATCATCAGGTATTCCTGGGCTTTTTATAATTACATCGGACGCTGACAATTTTTCAAGGCTATGTTTGCCCTGTTCGTATTCAATATTATTTTTTTCAAAATAATCCCGTGTGGCATTTGGAATGGTGCCTGCATCGCTAACTAGCACTTTAGCCTTTAGCTTTTTTGCAAGAATTGCAGCACCCATGCCACTTTCTCCACTTCCTAATATGCCTACATTCTCTATCATCTTACTTTAAGCGTTATTATAGATATTACAGCCAATAAAATTCCAATAATCCAAAATCTAACTACAATTTTGCTTTCATGAAAACCTCTCTTTTGGTAATGATGATGCAAAGGCGACATTAAAAATATCCTACGCCCTGCGCCATATTTCTTTTTGGTATACTTAAACCAACTTACTTGCATGACCACGGAAAGGTTTTCTATCAGAAATATGCCGCAAAGTATAGGTAGAAGAAGTTCTTTTCTAACTGCAATTGCAATTACAGCAATGATTCCACCAATGGTCAGACTGCCCGTATCCCCCATAAACACTTGAGCTGGAAAAGTATTGTACCATAAAAAACCTATCAATGCGCCTGTAAATGCTGCAATGAATATGACCATTTCGCCAGAGTTAGGAATATTCATAACATTTAAGTATTCTGAAAAAATCACGTTTCCAGATATCCATGCGAAAATGCCTAAGGTTAAAACAATTATTGCAGAGCTTCCTGCAGCTAAGCCATCAATTCCATCTGTTAAATTTGCTCCATTTGAAATTGCTGTCACTATAAAAATTACAATAGGAATAAAGATAAGCCAAGCGTAGGCAGACAAATCTTCGCTTATCCAAGTGATAAAACTGGCATAATCTAACTCGTTGTTCTTTAGGAATGGAATTGTTGTTTTGGTCGTTTTTATTTTTTCGCCTGTTTCGACTATTTCATTGGTTACAGGGTTTAATGTGATGTCGTTTCTTGTTGTAATGTCTTCATGAAAATACATCGTTGCTCCAACGATAATTCCCAAACCTACTTGACCAAAGACTTTAAATTTGCCTTTAAGTCCTTTTTTATTTTTCTTAAAAATTTTAATGTAGTCGTCTATAAACCCGATGCTTCCCATCCATAATGTTGTGACAATAAGAAGAAGAATATATATATTAGTCAAATCCGTAAGTAGCAAAACAGGCAACAAGGTAGAAGCAATAATGATAATTCCACCCATGGTTGGCGTTCCTGCTTTTTGCTGTTGCCCTTGCAGGCCTAAATCTCTTACACTTTCTCCAATTTGCTTTCTTCGAAGAAAGTTGATAATAGATTTACCAAAAATTGTTGAAAACAAAAGTGCTAATATAGCGGCCAATGATGCTCTGAATGACAAATATTGATATAATCCAGATCCTGGATAATCATAAAGACTTTCTAGATATTCAAATAAATGGTACAACATATTATTTATTTAGAAGTTTTAGACAAGATTTTATGATTTTCATATCATCAAAGTCTTTTTTCTGTCCTTTTATGATTTGAAAGGTTTCGTGCCCTTTACCAGCTACAAGGATGATGTCGTTTGCTTTAGACAACATGCATGCAGTTTTTATAGCGTCATATCTATCGATAACACTCAATGTTTTACTTGTATTTTGTGGCTGTACTCCAGCTTCAATCTCCTCGATTATCGTTTTAGGATCTTCATCTCTAGGATTATCGCTAGTAAAAATGACATGATCACTAAGTTGGGCTGCTATTTTGCCCATCTTTGGTCTCTTTGTTTTATCTCTGTTGCCACCACAACCAACTACAGTAATAAGGTTTTCGTTTTTAGTTCGAATGCTATTTATGGTTTGTAACACATTTTTTAATGCGTCTGGCGTATGAGCATAATCTACAATAACGCTCACTTTTTCTTTATTGGTTCTAAAATGTTCAAATCGGCCATGCACGGGTTCAAGTTCACTTAGAAATTTTAGGCTTTCAATAGGCTCAACGCCTAGTAAATCCGCTATTCCAAAAACTGCCAATAAATTATAGGCATTAAATTCGCCAATTACTTTTGTCCAAAGGTCTTGGTCGTTTATTTTTAATTGCAAGCCTGAGAAGCTATTTTCCAAAATTTTCGCCTTGTAATCCGCAAAAGATTTTAACGCGTAGGAATACTTTTTTGCTCTCGAATTCTGTAGCATGTATGCTCCGTTTTTGTCATCTATGTTTGTTAAAGCGAAGGCTTGTTTTGATAATTGATCAAATAGTTTCTTCTTTACGTCTCTATAAGTTTCAAAAGTTTCATGGTAATCCAAATGATCATGAGAAAGATTTGTAAATCCGGCACCATCAAAATCCAATCCTAAGGACCGTTTTTGGTCTATGCCGTGTGAGCTCACTTCCATAAACGCATATTCGACTCCTGAATCTACCATCTTTTTCAGATACTTATTTATGGTTAGAGAATCTGGAGTTGTGAGATTTGTAGGAAACTCCTTGTCGTTTACAAGAATTTTTACAGTTGAAATTAAACCGACTGGATAACCCAAATTTGCGAACAGTTGATAGAGTAATGTTGTTACAGTTGTTTTTCCATTTGTTCCGGTGACTCCAACCAATTTTAAGTGCGTAGAAGGATTGTCATAATAGTTTGAAGCCATATACGCCAACGCCTCTCTTGTATCTCTGACCTTTATGTAGGTAATGCCATTTATTTTTTGGTCTGGAAAGGCTTCGCAGACGATGGCAATAGCGCCTTGGTCAACAGCTTTTTTTATGTAATCATGACCATCGGATAGAGTACCTCTGATGGCCACAAACACATCGTTAAGCCCAACTTTTCTAGAGTCGAAATGAAGATCTGTGAAGGCTTGAAAAGTTGATCCTTCCACAGCTTCTATGCTTACTTTGTATAATATGTCTTTAAGCGTTTTCACCCTAGAAATAATTTTACTCTTTTTATATTTGTTAGTTTTTGACCTTTTAGAATCGACTGTTTTTTTACTTTGCCTTCGCCGGAAAATTCGACGGTTAAACCTAAATTTTCTAATACGGCTAGTGCATCCATCAAGGACATGCCTTTTAAATCGGGCATTTTGTCTATAGCTTCTTCAGACAAGGCTAATTTTTTATCGTGATAAACCTTGTTATCTAGATCGGCAATTTTGTTTGAAGTGATGTTTTCTTGAATTGAAGTTTTTGTATAAATTTTTTGAGCTATTTTGGAAAAAACAGGAGCTGCCACCGTACTGCCATAGTATCCCTTACTTTTTCGCGGCGAATGGATTTCTACAATACAACTGTATTTTGGGTTATCCGCTGGAAAAAATCCAGCAAAAGATGCAACGTACTCTTTATTAGAATAATAGCCTTCTGTTATTTTTCCATTTTCATCTTTGGTTCTAGGAATATATTTTCGACAAGTACCTGTTTTGCCAGCCATTTGTATGTTCTTGTTAAAAATATTTTTTGCAGTTCCTTTTTTTACTGTTTTTATAAGTAAATCTTGAAGGATATCAGCAGTTTCTTCGGAACAAACCGTGTTTAAAATTTCAGGATCGTCGTACGATTCTATGGTTTTACCTTTGTTTAATATTTTTTTAATGAATCTCGGTTTCACTTTGACACCGTCGTTTGCAATGGCGTTGTAAAATGTTAGAATCTGAAGGGATGTTAATTTGACTGAATACCCAAAAGACATCCATGGTAATGTCGTGCCATACCAGTTTTTATCATCTGGATGTGGAATAGAAGGTTGTCCTTCACCCTTGATATCTAGACCGATTTTTTTGTCTAATCCCATGTTAATAAGTCGATTGACAAATCTTTCTGGATCATTTTTATAGGAATCGTTTATGATTTGTGCAAAGACAGTATTAGAAGATACGACTAGTCCTTCTCCAACCGATATTTTGCCATAACCACCTTTTTTAGAATCTATTACTTTTCTGTTGTAATAGGTGATTTCACCTTTTTGAGTATCCACAATTTGAGCTGTGTCTATGGCTTTATCCTCTAACGCAGCGGCAAGACTCATTACTTTAAAAGTTGATCCGGGCTCATGACTTTCGTAGATGGCGTAATTTCGCTTTTCATAATATTTGCCTTCTTTAGTTCTTCCCAAATTGGCCATGGCTTTAACCTCTCCAGTTTTTGTTTCCATGACGATGACACTTCCGTGGTCTGCTTCAAACTTTTCAAGTTGTGCTAGTAGGGCATGATGAGCAATGTCCTGAATGTTGATGTCTATTGTCGAAACTACATCGAGACCATCTTCAGGTTCTATGCTTTTGCTGTTGTACAATTGTCGCCATTGACCTTTAGAAATTTTTTGTTTGAATTGCTTCCCTGTTTTTCCTTTAAGGTATTCATCGTAAGCACCATCTAATCCAACATTTTTATAACCTATTGTTCTTCTTCCTATTTTTCCTAAAGGTTGTTCTCTTTTGATACTTTCTTTTATAATAAGGCCACCTTTGTATTTGCCTAAGTTGAAAATTGGGAAAGATTTAATCTCTTTAAGTTGAACATAGTTTATTCCTTTTGCTAAAAAAAGATAGCGCTGTTCCTCATTTCTTGCTCTTTTGAGTTTGTTTGAATAGTATAAAGTAGGTTTGTTGAAAAATTTACCCAAAGCTTCAGCAAGGTGAGCAATGCTATCGTTAAAGTCTTTTTCTTTAACCGTTACGGCATCAAATCTTAATTCGTATTCTGGAATCGATGTGGCGAGCAAGTTCATATTAGCATCGTATAGATTTCCTCTAGTAGGTTCGATGATATCCGTTTTATAAACTTTTTGCTTAGCTAACGCCTTATAGTGATCGCCATCAATAATCTGAATTTGAATGACTTTATAAATTATGCCTATGGCGAAAAATACAATTAACAGCATTACCGCGTAAAATCTAACCAGCAAGTTTTTTTGATCTTTCATTATTTAGATTTTATAATAATTTCTGTTGGTGGTTCTTTAGAGAGTTTTATTCCTTTGGCTTTCATCTTCATAGCAACCTGTGACTCCATTTTTAGTTGCATGACTTCTTTTTTGGTCTGAACAAATTCACTGTTAAGTTTTTTTGCATCAGATTTTAGTTCGGCAATCTTTAGTACTTTTTTTTCAGCGCTATGGGAACTATAGATCATAAATAGCGACAGAATAGCGCAAAACACTATAAACGACCAATTTTTTATGGCTCCATCGTTTATTAAAAACTTAGCTTTTATTATGTCTTTATAGGCCTTGCTCATAATTGTATTTTTTCAGCTATTCTTAATTTGGCACTTCTCGCTCTATTATTTACAGAGATTTCAGCTTCTGTTGGGACAATTAATTTTCCTATATTTTTCAGTGGTTTTTGAACGTTACCAAACATGTCTTTTTTTATGTCGTCATTAAAGTTTCCACTTCTTATAAAATGCTTAACTAGTCTATCTTCCAGCGAATGGTAGGAAATAAGGCATAATCTGCCTCCAGGTTTTAAAAGGTCGCTGCTTTGTTGCAAAAAGTCTTTTAAAGCTTCTAGCTCTCCATTTACTTCTATTCTTAACGCTTGATATATTTGTGCTAAAAATTTATTGGTCTTGTGTTTTGGAAAGAATGGCTCTAAAATGCTATTCAGCTGAAAAGTTGTTTCTATCGGCTTTATTCCTCTGGCAGAGGTGATTGCGTCTACAAGTTTAGGAGCCGTTTTTATTTCCGCGTATGTTCTGAAAACGGAGATCAGTTGTTCTTCCGAATACTGGTTTATGATGTCATGAGCAGACAGCTGTTGCGTCTGGTCCATTCTCATGTCCAGCTTTGCATCGAATCTTATGGAAAATCCACGTTCTGCAGTGTTAAATTGATGGGAAGAAACACCAAAATCGGCTAAAATCCCATCGACTTCCTTTATGCCATGAAACCTTAAAAAGCGTTTTAGGAATTTAAAATTTTCTGGAATAAACAAAAACCTATTGTCTTGAATGTGGTTCTCTTTGGCGTCTGAATCTTGATCAAAACCAATCAGTCTACCATTTTGGTCGAGTGTATTTAAGATTTCTCTAGAATGCCCACCACCACCAAAAGTGACATCCACATAAGTACCATCTGGTTTTATGTTTAAGCCATTAATGCATGCATTAAGCAAAACGGGTATGTGATAATCATTCTGTGTCATTGATATCTTTCATAACGTCTTCGGCGAGATCTCCAAAATTTTCAATTTCTACAATTGATTCGTAAGCGTCCTTATCCCAAATTTCTATAATGTTAATTGAGGAATGAACTACTAAATTCTTAGTTAAATTGGCATAAGCCATAAGGTCTTTTGGAATGAGTAACCTGCCAGTACTATCTAAATCTATAAGCTTGAGTCCAGCAGTAAAAGCTCTAATAAATTGATTGTTTTTTCTGTTATAGCGATTAAGTTTATCAATTTTAGCAATTTCTTTTTCCCATTGTTGCATGGGGTATAGTTCCAAACATTTTTCGAATACAGAACGTTTTAAAACAAAGCCGTTTTCCAGATGAGAAAACAACTGTTTTTTTAGCGCAGAAGGTAATAATAGCCTACCTTTAGCGTCAATTTTACAATCATATGAACCATTAAAACCTTCCACAATACACGAAACCTGATTCAAATATATAGATTTTTTTACCACATTTTGCCACAATTCCCCACTTTGTTGATAAGTTTTTGACTATTTCTGTCTTGGCTATAAGGATTGCTTATTCAAAAATCTTTAAGCCTTGTTCGATTAAGCTGATGTTTTTTAGTTTGGTACGAAACTTGGTTAAGGATGATTTTTACTTAAACTTTTTAGATATGATTTTTAGATTTTCCCTTGTCATGCTTTTGTTTTGCAGTTGTGTGTTAACTGCTCAAAACAAAGAAGTTAGAACACAGCCTAGTGATGTTACGGTTTTTCTTCAGTCTGCTAAAGTCACCGAAATCGCTAAGGTTAGTTTGGTTGAGGGAAAAAATATGATAAAAGTTATTGGTTTACCAAACGCTGTAGATGACAACTCTTATCAAGTAGGTTTATCTCATCAAGCACTGTTATTATCGGTTACTCCTTCTACAAACTTTTTAAAATCGAATGAGTATACGGTGGAAGAGCAAAAGCTGTTGGATAAAAAGAAAAATCTAAAAACAGATCAAAAATTTCTTCAAGCAGAAATAAACACTTTGAACGGAGAATTAACTCTAATTGAACAAAATCAAAAAATTGGAAATAATGAAAGCGGTTGGAGTGCGGAACAATTATCAACATTAGCTACCTATTATACTAAGCGAACTTTAGCAATAAGGCAATCATTGGTGAGAAAAAGCATTGAAATGGAGAATTTAAACAGCAAACTTCATGACATAGAACAACAGATTAAAGAGTCTGTTAAAGATAAAAATGTGAATCGAAAGGAGGTGTTGTTGGAAGTGCAATCTTCAAAAGCCTTAACTTCGACTCTTAAAATCACATATGTCATTAATGCCGCGAGATGGCAGCCGTTTTATGACATCAGGGCAAAAAGCACAAAAGAACCTGTAGACATTATTACCAAAGGAAAGATTTATCAAAATTCTGGTAAGGACTGGAAAAATGTAAATTTATCAGTATCAACTTATTTGCCTAGAGCCAACCAAAATCGTCCTATTTTGAATCCGTTTTATGTTAGGGAGTCCGTTGGAAATGTATTGCTAGAGCAAGTAAATGCTAGGGATTTACAATCTTATTCTAATAGTCTTATGCTTAGAGAAGAATCTGATGCATTGGAAGACGTGGCTGTGACTCAAGTTTTAGGTCAACAATTAAATGTTTTGTATGCCGTAAACGGTCAGCAAAACGTATCTACAAATGCCAATGGTCAAACTTTTATTTTAGACAAGCAATCTGCGGAAGCTGAATATGTGCATCATAGCGTTCCAAAACTAACTGAAGATGTATTTCTGTTGGCGAATATTAAAGATTGGCAATCGCTTAATTTATTACTTGCCGAAGCTAATATTTACTTTCAGGATAATTACCTAGGAAAAACGACTATTAATCCTAACACAACGTTAAGTGAATTCCCCATTTCTTTAGGCGTTGATGAACGAATCGTGGTAAATAGAAGATTGCTTGATAATTTGAGGTCAACCAAATTACTAAGTTCGAAAAAGGTAGATAATTATTCTTATGAAATTAAGGTGCGGAATAATAGCAAGGAAGCTATTACATTAGAAATATTAGATCAAATACCTATCAGCCAGAATTCTAAGATTGAAGTTCTCAATGTAGAATCAAATGAAGGTGATTTGGATAAAAACACAGGAAGTATATTGTGGAAAAAAGACATTTTAAGTGGTAGTGGAAATACAATTACGTTTTCTTATCAATTAAAATATCCTAAAGAACTTCAATTGCAGTTTTATTAAGTTGCCAGTTTTTAATCATAATAATTGTTATTGTCATTTTAGTTATTTTGACTTTCTGAGGAAACCCTTAATAGTTTTGGTTTATTCCCTAAAGGAGTCTAACCTTTAAACTTTTAAACTCTAAACTTATTAAAACATCATGCTTTTTCGTTTTTGTCTTTTGCATAGCCGTAGTTGTATCCATATCTGTACCCATACCCATCCGCTTTTTTCATATCAATATCATTTACTACATAAACTAAATTATTGATATTTCCAGATTCTGCTAACTCTTTAGAATACTCCAAAAGTTTTTTCTCTGTATAATTTGATCTTGTTACAAATATTGTGGTATCAGCCAAAGTCGAAATAAGCAAGGTGTCTGATATTAGGAGCGTTGGCGCAGTATCAACAATGATATAATCGTATTCGAGTTTTGCTTCATTAAGAAGGGTCTCCAAGCGTCCATTAGTTAAAAGAAGGGTAGGGTTTGGTGGAATTTCTCCTGACATTAAAAAGCTTAGCTTTGGGTATTGTTTAAAATCTTTGATTGTAGCTGCTTTCCAATCCATGTCTTCGTCGTACAGGTAGTTGGATAAGCCATCTTCATTTTTTTGTCGTTGTATAAATTTATGTAACTGAGGATTTCTTAAGTCCGCACCCAAAACCAATACTTTTTTAGACATGCTGGATAGGGCTAAACCTAAATTAATACTTATATGCGTTTTCCCTTCTCCTTTGATGGTGGATGTACAAAATATAACTTGACCTTTTTTTGGTGTTTTTGACTTCAATCCAGCGCCTAAGTTGTAGCACAAGACCCTAAAGGCTTCAGCTTGCTCTGAGGTATCATTATGTCTCATAAAAGACAAATGCTGATCGGCCTTATCTACCCTAGGCAGTTCTGCCACCACTGGATAGTTTGGGTTAATTTCCTCTATGCTGGATTTGTTTTTTATCTTGGTGTCTAGAAGGAAAATAAGATATATGATGGTAAAAGGAACACCAAACCCTAAGACTAAAGCGATTAATATATTTTGAGTACCATTTGGCGACACGGGAGAGTCTAAGGACAAGGCATACTCGATTACTTTGATAGAGGGTTCTGTGATGGCATAATTGATAGCTGCTTCTTCACGTTTTTGTAAGAGATATAAGTAAAGCTCTTGTTTGATTTCTTGCTGTCGCTTGATGTCTAAAAAGGCTTTCTCACTCGCTGGAAGGTTATAGACTTCATCGACAAGCTGCTCGTTTTTTTTCTCCAATTGTTCCTTAGTGGCTTGAAGTTGTTTTTTTTGTCCTGTAATGGAGGCAAAGATATTGTTGTTTAAATTCTCTAATCTATTTTTTCTAATAATCAGGCCAGGATTATCTCCAATTGCACTTACTTTTAAGTTCTGAAAATCCAGTACCAATTTGTTATATTCTGCAACAAGGCTGTTGAGGCTACCGCTGTTTACACCTATGTTGGCCGGTAGCAATGCAGGTTCAGAAGATTTGGGTTTTAGGCTTTGTTCTAGAATATCTAACAATAACAGCTGATTTTCAATCTCAAACATACGATCTTGTGTAGAACTTAAGTCACTCATGCCTAGACTGGCTTTAGATTCTATAGTAATAATCTTGTTTTCCTGTTTAAACTCCTTAATGTCTGTTTCCAAAGAATCCAATTCTTTTGATAAGGTGATAAAGCGTTCGTCTATAAATTCGTAAGTTCGTAATGAAATTTTTCTACGATCATCTATGCCATCTTGGTTATACACATTAATCAGCTCATTTAAAATCCGTTCGTTTTTGTATACACTTTCACTGCTGTAAGTCAGTTCAATCACTCCTCCATTTGCAATGAGGGGTTCTGCTATAATGCTTCTTTTAAGCCCCATAACAATCGGTTTTACAGGAGAAAAATAAACCATAAATTCAGTACCCATGAGATCAGGCGCGATTGTTTTTTTTATAGGATTAAGTTCAAATGGCAGATTGTGTTCTTTGCCCACACTAGTATAATCCGAAAATACGATGCTTTCCCCTTCATCATCTAATCGTGTTACTTCAAACCCTTCTTCGTTAATAGTAATACTGTATCCAAAGTGATATAAAATACTATCGTTATCAATTGTTTTAACTAAATCGAAGGGTAAATTGTTTATTTCTGTAGTTCGTATATCACCTGATTGGTAAAATTTTAGTGTCAAATCCTGATTTTTAATCACTTTTTTTAAAATAGGATAGGATTTTAAAATTTCAATTTCCTTTTCAAGTACGATGGTACTTTGGTTCCACAGATAAGTCGCATTAGTTAAGTTTAAACCTTGGTCGTTATCTAATACATTTATCTTGGCAACGGATTCATATATTTTAGGACTGTAGCGAGTCACTAATTTAGCTACAATTATGGCAACTATAAAGCTTGCCAAAAACCAATACCAATAACTAAGGTATTTCGCAATTTGGGCTTTGATAAATGTACCTTGGTCTTTGTTTTCTAGTTTGTTGCCTTTTAACATGTATTATTTTTTACGCAATAGCTAATACCACTATACACGCCTGTATGCGCAATTGCAATATTAACTAAAAAAGCTTAAAGTATTAGTATCGCAGAGTTCGTAATATCTATTGTTATTCACATTTGGCTTTATGTCCAAACAATCTTGTATTATCTAATGAAAAATTGATTAAGTTTTAAAATGTTTTTGCAGATTAAGGTAAACAAGCCCCTCAATTGGTGCCTTTTGATAACTTGGAAATCTTCTTTGGATTTTTGAAAAATATTTTTAAAACTTTTATTACTCATTCCGCCTAAACGCATTATCATAATGGTTTTTGGTATGTAACGTATTTTGTATTTTTTATTGAGGAAAACACGAATCAAAAAGTCATAATCTGCTGAAATTTTATAGTTTATATCAAAGTAGCCAATGTCTTGATAGACTTCTTTTCTTAAAAACACCGTTGGATGAGGAGGCATCCAGCCCCTGTTAAGAATAGCAGGTGTAAAAGCTTTGCTTTTCCAGTTTCTTATAACTTTATTGGTATTATTTTTTTTGACATATCTCAAATTTCCATATACACCATCACTGTTCTGGCTTTTAAAGATGTTCACAATATGTTCAAGTATTTTTGGAGAGGCCAACAAATCATCTGAGTGTACAAAACCAATAACATCGCCATTGGCTTTTTCTATGCCTTTATTTAGAGCATCATAAATCCCTGTATCGGGCTCTGAGTAGATCCTAATATTCGCTTCTGGGTATTTTTCTGTTATAGTAACTAGCACCTCTAGGGTTCTATCTGTAGAATTACCATCGATTATAATGTGCTCTATGTCCTTATAACTTTGATTTATAATACTAAGCATACAAGCTTTAATCGTATGTTCACTATTGTAAGTCGCCGTAATAATGCTTAGTTTCAAAACTACTATTTTAGGTTACGTTTTTTTACCTTGGTCGCAGGATTTCCTTGATATATATAATAAGCTTCAAGGTCTTGATTTGCAGTACTTCCAAGACTTAAAATGGCATGGGAATGTAAAGTTACACCAGGCCCAACAATAGATTGAGCACCAACCCAGCTGCCTTCTTTTAACGTAATTGGAGCTGTTATCAAATCAAAGGTTGGCTTTTTATAGTTATGGTTTCCACATTCCAGAAATGCACCTTGAGAGATACATACATGATCTTCTAAAATTACCAAGTCTAAATTGTCTATCCATACATCTTCGCCAATCCAACAATGCTTACCAACTTTAAGTTTCCATGGGTACTTGATTTTTACGCCAGGCTTAATAATTACACCTTGACCAATTTTCGCACCAAACCATCTAAGAATTTTTACTTTGATACCAGAAAATACATTCCATTTAGGCAGGACAATCAGTACATTGACCATATACCATAAAATGATTTTAATTTTTGGACCCGGATAGTACCATGAGTTATCAAATGTGGAAAGATCGGTTTTCATTAAGCTTCAAATAAAGTTTTGTATTTTTTTAAATCAGCACCTTCATCTGTTATTTGTTGAGCAAATTTTTTTGAGTTTATTGTCCAATCATTAAAAGTTTCTTGATTCATAGCAGCAAATCTTTCAATTGAAATTTTATAATCTGATAAATTGTTTAGAGGATGAGCATAGCCGATTTTTTTTTCAGTCAGATTCTGCCAAGGTGTTTGGTTGGAAATTATCACAGGACAAGCATTTTGCCAAGCTTCGACAATGACATGCCCAAAATTTTCATGTAGAGTTGGTAAGAACAAAACATGCTGTTTAGTTAATATATTATTTATGTTGTAATGAGGAACTGGTCCTATCTGATTAATAATAATATTGTTTGGTAAGCTTTTGATTAATTTCATACAAGACTGCCAATAGTGTTTGTCCTCTACAGGCCCAATGATAGAAAAGTTTATTTGATATTTTTTATCGATAGTCATAAGAACTTTAAGTGCTCCTAGAAGATTTTTTTTTGTTGAAATTCGGGACATAAAAAACAGATTGAGATGACAAGGCTTTTTATCCTTTTCAATAAGCTCATTTGTAGTTGGAGAAGATAGATTTGGTGCAGTCTCAATATCAACCCTAGTTCCAAATCTCTTAATTATTTCATTTTCTTCTGTCATTGTTGTGGCATGCCATGTGATCCTTCTATGCCATCGTAAGATTTTAAAAACTTTTAAAAATACTTTTTTTTTGAATGGTTTTATAGACAGAGCACCTTTGCCTAGCATACCTCTAGGTGCCAAAATGATCTTGATTGGTTTTGATTTAAATAAAAGAAAGGGTAAAAGGCTAAATCTTGGAGAAAACATTGAATTGAGATAAATAGCAATAAAGGCCCTATCTTGTATTATAGAATTGTAAAATGATTTATTTTGATGTTTCTTGTCTACATATATTACTTGATGAGTGTCTTTCTTTATCCATTTGTTTTTTTGATGAGCTTTAAGGTCTAATGGCGCATCTAGGTCGCTGTCTGAAGTGATAATGTAAAAATTATATTTTGTCTTTAAATTTAAAATGATATTGTTTACAGACTGTATAGGGCCTCCAGCCCTGTAGGACGGCAAAAACCAGTCTATAAAAATCAAGATATTGGGTTTTGTCCTTATTTCCACTTTTTAAATATCTCTTTCAGTTTTGACAAAAAAATTAAATTACAAATCTACCACAGTATTAAGTGTTTTCGACCAGTTTTCAAGACTAATATTTTGTCCTAATATCTTGCTGTGTGCAGACATTTTGAAATACTCAGTTTCCGATTGGTTTGCAATTTTAATTATTAGACTTTTCAGTTGGATTTCGTCATTAGCATGGTATAAAAAGCCATTTTTGCCTTCTTCTATAAAAGCTGAAGTGGCGCCAGTTTCATAGGTGGACAAGATGGGAAGTCCAGCAAGGGCAGCTTCATGAAGAGCAACGCCCCAGGCTTCATACAAGCTGGGTAGAATAAAAGTGCCTGCATCTTGCATTAATTCGGGCAGTTTGTCAGGGTTTACAAAAGTTGTATGAGTAATATTGTTGTGTTTTGGTATCTTATCGGCCAATGGGCCATTTCCTATAAAATGTATCTTAAGTATAAGCTGTTTTTCTTTTATGAGTTGTCTAATAACTTTAAACAATACCAACAAGCCTTTTTGCTCAACCAATCTACCTACAAACAATAATTGTTTATGGTGTTTGTCCTGAGATATAGTGCTAAACTGTTGCACATCTGCCGAATATTGCCCTCTTAAAATATGATTTTGCTTAAACCCCAGGTTTTTAGCATATAGGTATTGAGGTTGCCCAGGTATCCAGATATGGGTGAAATATTTTTTGACCAACCAGGGGCTTAAAACACAGGCGAGTCTTTGCTTTAAGGTGCCTTTCCAGTGGTTATCCATCCCTGTGATGATAGGAACACCTAGTTTTTTAAAATAAAGCGCGATATTCAGATAATTTTTATTGGTCCATCCTGCTACATACACCAATTGTGGCTCGTATTCGAGGGTTTCTTTTTTAATGTCGCTCGCCTTTTCTTTTGTATAGTCTTTAATAGTTATTCCTTTCTGGCTAGAGATTTTAAAGGGAGTTTCTTTGCTTGGCGGTGTTCTGTATACCAGGTAAGTATTCCCTTTAAACTTATGATCATAACGCATACAAGACAGCCAATAGCCGGTTAAGCGCGTATATAGCACAAGTATTTTCACAATTCTTGAATTTCTTTCTCAGGCTGATATATCTGTATCGCCCAACATAATAAGATCAAAGGCATAAAGGCATTCATAGAGGCAGCCATCCAGGATTCTGATACAGCAGACAATAGACATAAACATAAAAAGCCAACTTTTGTCGTGGGCATTTTTGAAAGAGTCATCATTTTGTACCAAAAAAAGCTACAAATCAAAAATCCTAAAGCACCTACATTTAGCAGCAAACTTAAGTACGAACTCCAAATACCACCCCACTGTCGGCCAGCGTTTTCACCTAAATACCGTCGAGAATAATCTTTAACAAAATAATCGTCATAAAGCATGCCTTTACCAAACCAGGGTTGTTCTTTTATTTCTTCTACAGCCACTTTCCAGACATCCGTTCTTCCGCTGCCAGTTTTTAAAGACTCTACTCTAAAGTATCCAGATAGGCCGTAGTTATGTAAAACACGCTCTATATCTATGTTGATGATGATGGTATAGGTTGCAAGCAAAGTTAAAATTGCAAAAAACAGAATTGTTTTACGTTGGTACAATCGTATGACGGCTTCATAGGTTACAATACATAAAAGACTTGTTCTTGAACCAGAAAGAATTACCAAAATAATAAGTAAAATCTGAATTATTCTTAGAGCCAAAGATGTGAAAATGGTAACATCTTTGCGCCTCAGTAGGTCTATGATCGGGTATGCAAACATGGCCACCATGGCTAAACCGTTAGGATTATTCATTAAGCCCATAAAACGACCTCTGAAATAAGTCACTTTAAGGACTGGAAAAACAAAAACTGCGCAATTTAAGATAACAAATAATGAAATACTCAGTACAATTAAATTATAGAAGCGACTGGAATCTTTATCAATCAGTACAGTCGATAATTTAAATACTACTAGAGCCATCAAGTAATAGCTTATTCCTCTTATGGTGGCAAGTACTCCAAGAGGACTGAGAAGATAGGTTACCAAAGTAGCAAACAATGCAAAAGGTAAAATATATTTTGCGGCATTATCAGCAAAAAGGTTTTCATTCCATAATAATAAGAGACCAAGAGCAAGTATGATGAACCTTAAGTTGTTATCAAAGCCTAAGGTTCCGTCAAAATTATCCCCTAAGAAAAACGTAAACAAAAATAAAACAAACCATACCTCTAGTTTTATTCTAGGATTTACAAAAAATAACACTACTAGTGTAGCAAAGCTGGCACCGATAAACCCTGTAGATATACCTGCTGCCAATACTAAAAACAGGCAGAGAAAATGGACTTTAAAAACCGTTAGGTGATGATAGGATATAGTCTGTTGCATGTTAAAATTTAATTTTAACCAGGTTTTTAAGTGATGATATTTTTTTTATTTCTGTTATAGTTTTTGTAATTACTGTCTCCCATAGAAAGTGGTCTTTTACCTTTTGTAAACTTATGGCCTGCTTTTTTTGCAATTCTTTTTTGTCAAGTTCCAAGGCATATCTCATTGCGTCCTGAAGAGCTGAGATATCTCCTGGAGTTATTAACCAACCATTGTCATTGTTAACGAGTTCAGAAACGGCTCCAACATCTGTGGCGATTATGGCACAACCACTTGCCATAGCTTCTAGAATAACGTTAGGCATGCCTTCAGCATAACTAGGGCATACCAAAACATCTACTTTCTGTACTATTTTTTTAATTTCCTGCTCATTAGAAATAGAGCCATGATAAATGACCCGTGTATCACTGATTTTTGAGTGTTCTGGAATTGGGCCAATAAAGTGAAATTCGAAAGTATATTTTTTATCAAATTCACTTATAACCTTATTGATCTCCTCAATACCTTTTCTTCGCTCAGCGCGGCCTACAAAGCAGAATTTAATAGGGTTTCTAATTTCGGTATTATTCTTCTCAATCAACCATTGCTGGCTAATACCAGTTGGTATGGTGATGATTTTGGAGCCGTGACCTTTTTTCTTTATAATATCTGAAATTTTACCTCCATAAGAAAATAAATAATCGGCTAATCGCATGTTATATAAAACAGGCAACTTCAAGAGCTGTAGCTTTAAGCATGTTTTTGCATCTGGCCATTTTTGGAACATTTCATAGCCATGATAGTTTACGCCTATAGGCTTTTCAATACCCAATTGTTTTTTGTGTTTTAATAAATACCATGCTGAAAATCCCTTCGCATAAACAAAATCTACAGGACCTTGTTTTATAAAAGTTTGAGCTACAAGTTTTGAATACTGGTAGCGTTCATATAAATAGTGACCAGGAAATCTCTTTGCTTTTGGATAGTCGATTTGAAATATGGAAATATATTCTAATTCGGAGGTATTAAAAGGTAAATCCATAGTTTTATTTTCTTTTGGAATAAAATGGTATAGATCCACATGATTTTTTTGTTGTGCTAAATATTTAGCTAAAAAGTAAGAATGCTTTTGCATTCCGCCCATGACATAAGGATAAATCCCATCTGTAAGCAGGGCTATTTTCATTTTGTTAGTGCTTTTTTGTAAGTTTCTGTTAAAGTCGTCATATGCTTTTCTACTGAAAATTCATTTAAGGCAATTTCTCTTGCCTTTTGGGACATATTTTGGTAAGTAGTTGTGCCATCAAGTAATTGAGCAATTTTAACGACCATTTCAGTTGTATTTTTGGGCGCTACCAAATAACCGGTTTGATTATGTTTTAGCCAGGTTGACACACCACCAACTTCAAAACCTACCACTGGTTTAGCACGCATCATGGCTTCTATACCCGATATACCAAAGGCCTCAGGGTAGATGGACGGAAATACCATCAAATAAGATTGAGATAATAACGTATTGATGCTTTCTCTGTCCTGCCAACCGTGAAAAGTAACCTTTTTATCAAATTCTTTTGGTATCATTTTTTTAAAATCCCTAACATCATGACCATCGCCTACGATATCCAGATGAACATTATAGCCTTTGGAAAGCAAGGCTATTCCTGCCTCTACTAAATAGTGTACGCCTTTGGTGCGTGATAAGCGACCAACAAAAATAAGGTGTTTTATTTGCTCATAGGTGGCGTCATAAAGGTCTTTTTCTTCTATTTCAGGGGTAAAATAGGGATTTAATACCAACTGCTGTTCTGAAAAGCCACATTTTAAAGCTTCTGATACCATATACTCAGACATAGCCATAATGGCTGCATAGTTATCTTTTCCGACAGTTGTTTCAAAACTTACATTTTTATAAGCTTTTAGTAGCCTTTTTGGATGACGATTACAACAGCCTTCTTTATAGGCATGGTATATGCAATGCAAACCAAAAGGCTGATTACAAATACGTTCTGTTTTTCGCCAAAATTTACCATGACCTGGACATACAAGACGCGGTTCGTGCATGCTTCTTATCACTGGCTTAAGTGTAAACAAAAATTCAATCAATCTAGGGTTTGAAAGCGAGTGAATATGGATGACATCAACTTTTTTCCGAATTGTAAATCTATTTAAGTAATCTGCAATTGCATTAAAATTAGTATAAGATAGTAGAGGAGCTTTTTCTCCAAAAGCTGTTATGTTGTATTTCCTGCCAAACTCTTCAATACCTAACCAATAGCTTTTAATATGGTATTGCGGTAAAAACTCCATCAACTGGGCGATATAAACTTCAACACCTCCACTTATACTTGTTTTATCGTTAATGTGGAGAATGTTCATGATGTTCGTTGCTCTAAAACTTTATTCATTCTTTTGACTACATTTCCATAAATCTTATCCCAGGTGAATTGTTGTCTTACTTTATTATGGAGTTTTTTTCCGCTTCGATTTAATACATAGGCATCATTCTTCAATTTGCAAATTTTATCTGCTAAATCGTTTGCTGTTCCATCAAAAAATATTAATTCATCATTAAACCAATATTTTAAGTTTGTAATATTAGGCGCAATCACAGCACATTTGGAGACGCCATAATCAAATATTTTCATGGTAGACTGAAATTCTGGACTGCCAGCAATAATGCCAATATGCATGTCTTTTAAGATGTGTTTTATGGTCTCTCTGTTTTGAAAACCATGATTCACAACTTTGATTTTATCCTTTAGTTTTTCTTCAATGCTCTCTAGGCCAGAACCAATAAGGTGCAACACAATATCTTGAGGATGTTTTAAATTTTGTAGGGCTTCTATTAGTAAATCAGGTTTTTGGTGCGCCATTAATCTTGCAATAAAACATAGATTTATAGGTTTTGATATTTTCTTCTTTCTAGTTTTAAAAAACTCTAGCAATTCGCTTTCAACACCATTTTCAATATTTGTCCAGTTATCGGATTTGATTTGCCAATAAAAACCATAAGAACCCACGAAAAATGTGTGACTACTCCTTTTGTACATCCATTTTTCTATTCTTTTAATGAGAGGAGAAAGTAAAGACTTGTAATACTTTTGCTTGGCTTTATATTGTATCCCATTAGCTTCATAAAAGTGAGGTATGGCCAAAAGTTTGGCTACAATCAAACCCGAAAAATTGATGTAGGCTGTTCGTTCGTATATAAAATTTATCCCATTTGCTTTTAGTGCTTTATATAGTTTAGGAATATTTAAAACATATTGAAATATAAGCTGAAGGTCTTTTATTGTACCATATAATACCCCTCTTTTTTTTGCTCGTTTAATCTTATCACTATTTTTTGGTAGAGATTCATTTGTTTTGTAGCCATTTAAGTTTATGCTTTGGTTGTTGAAAAAGGCGGTCATATCAAACGCTTTTGACAATTGCCTATAGCCAACAGAAATATGTTGAAAAGCACCCGATTGTGGGTTTAAACAGCCGGCTTCTTGAATAAGATAGATTGCTTTAATCTTCAATTTAAACAGCTTAAATAATATTCCATTAAAACTTTATAAATAGCTTCTTCTCCAAAGCGTTCTGCGCATCGTTTGGATAAATCATCTTGGTCATAGTTATCATAATGTTGTATGACTTCTTTAATAGCGCGGGCAAACGCCTCAGGTGTATTGTCTTTTATTAAGACGCCGTCTTTTGGAGTGACAATATCTCTTGGACCACCTGAATCCAGGGCGACTATCGGTCTACCGACTGCTAATGCTTCTATGATATTTACCCCAAAAGTTTCAAATATAGAGGCCGATACCAAAATATGTGATTTTTTAAGCAATTCCAAAACATCCTGTCGGTCTTTTAGTCCATGAAAAATAATCTCTTTTTCCAATTGATGTTGCCGCACAAAGTGTTTTAAATTTGCTTCATAGCTTCCATTACCAACCACATTTAATATTAAATTTTCATTTTTTTGTAGTAATTGCTTTACAGCCTTAAACAAGGTCAGGTGATTTTTTCGTTCTACTAAATAGCCGATAACAATAAGATGGACAGGTTGAGATAATGAAATGTTTTGATTGTTTTTATAAAACAATTCGTTAACGATGTTGGGCAATATGACGGTCTTATCTGTGTTGATGGCATATTTTTTTTCCAATTCCTCTTGGTAAAACCGACTTACAATAAATGTTTTGGCGCTTTGGTCGATGACTTGACATAACAAACGTTCAAAAGCCTTGAATTTTTGTATTTTTTCTGAAAGAATCCACTCTGTATAATGTTTTGTCAGGAAATAAGGCAAGTTCTCTTTTTTAGAAATGTATTTGGCTACAATACCTGCATAAAGGGTAGCGTGGGCGTGGATAACATCAGGTTTGCCATGTGCTTTGACGTAGGTGCTAAAAGTTCTGTAAGCTTTTTTATAAATTGTAAATAAATCTGCCTTAGTAGGGTAATCTTTTTTTGGAGATATAGATTCTGTAAAGCTGTAATACGTTGGTATTCCTTTGTCTATAAAAGATGTAGGTGTTCTTTCTCCATTGCTCCTTGTAGTTCCTAAAAATCGAATGTCATGGTTTGGATATAAAATACCAACTTGATGTCCTCTTTTTTGAAACATTCTTGCCTGCTCTTCAAAAAATGTACCTGTGACAGGGTGTTGAGGTGTTTTATACCAAGAAGCTATGACGAGGATGTGCATTTGTCTAAGTTAAATCATTATATTGATTAATTATTTCCTTTATTCTTCGCGGCTTTATTTGCTTTATTATAGAGCTCCACCAAAAAGAAACCACGATATAAACCTATGTATTTAAGCACTCGAAATAATTTCCACTTGTCAAAGTAAGACGGAACATCAATATTGTCATAGAGTTTTGCAGCTTTTTTGGCATCAGATAAGTCACAAAAAAGCCTCGCTTCGGCATTGCTAATAAGTTCTCATCCTTAGAATTGAGTAATAATGCATGAATCAATTTCCAGCTGTTTAAAGCAGAAACTGCCTTTTCTATAGAATTTACGGAACTTAAGGTTTGACTGCCCGATAGTCTATAATACGCCAATTCTTTTTCTAATGGTACTACTTTTCTGGCCCACATTAAAATTCTTGCAAAATATTCTCCATCATCGTTATTAGAGATATATTCATTCCAATAACCAGCTTTTTGAATTAAATCCTTTCTTACCAGCCAGGCAACAGTTATTATCACCCAATTATTCATTCCAAAGCTAAGTAGAACAGATTTCCCGTCACTTATTTCATTATAATTTATTCCCTTTTGGTTAAATGGAGAAGATTCGGCAAGAGTTGGATTTTTTGAAAAGTTTCCCCAAAAGGTGAAAGATAAATCGGCATCTTGTTTTTCCATGGCTTTAACTTGTGTTTCTATCTTTTCAGGATGTAGGATATCATCTGCGTCTAAAAACTGTATATAGTCGCCTTTTGCTATAGATAGGCCAAAGTTACGAGCTGCTGAAGCGCCTTGGTTTTTTTGTGTATGACAAGTAACACCTTGTTTTTGAAAATTAGGAAATAGAACTTCTGTATCGTCCGTAGAACCATCGTTGATAATTATGATTTCTATTGATGAATAAGTTTGAGACAGTACACTATTCACAGTTTCTGTCAAAAAATGTTTTGAATTATAGGTGGGTATTATAACACTTACCATAGCGGTCGACCAAATAGCTTGTTATAAACTCTTATTATATTCCATAATAGGAATTGAGTTTTTAAAGCATCATATATTCTTGCTTTTTGACCCATTATTGCCATTTTTTCATAATCAGGTCTTAAATGGATGGGCATGACCTTCTTTAATTCTGTCTCTTTTTCTT
>JAUIFC010000112.1 GCA_030429455.1 Bacteroidia bacterium
AACAGCGCACAAAAGAAATAGGAATTCGTAAAGTATTAGGTGCTTCTGTTCCAAATATTGTCACGATGCTATCCACGGAGTTTGTTAAGCTTGTTCTCGTATCATTTGTTATTGGCGCACCTTTGGCTTGGTTCCTAATGAACCAATGGTTAGAAGATTTTGCTTACCGTATAAGCTTAAGCTGGTGGATTTTTGCTGTAACTGTACTTATATCACTTTGTATTGCTTTGTTAACACTAAGTTTTAGAGCGATTAAAGCGGCGATAGCAAACCCAGTAAAAGCGCTAAGAGCAGAGTAGGTCTCCTAACCCTCTCCGAAGGAAAGTAAAAGTAAAACAATGACTATTTATATGCTGTAGAGACAAAAGAGAAAAGAGAAAAGAAATAAGACTTAAGACTAAAACGAAGAATATAACAGAAACCATTTCCTTCAACTTTTACTCTTTCAACTAAAAACTAATAACAATGATTAAAAACTATTTCAAAATCGCCTGGAGAAACATTGTAAAGCACAAGATATTTTCTTTAATAAATGTCATAGGTCTTACCATTGGGTTAAGTGCTTCATTTGTTATTGGTTTAATGATTTACCATGAATATACTTTTGACAAATTTCATAAAGACGGTGATCGCATTTACAGGGTGGTCACCAATTATGAAACACCTGACGGAAAGTTCTATAACCCGGGAATTACGTTGGCGCTTGAAGATGCCATTAAGGATAATTCCAACTTTGAAACGGTAAACGGCTTTTATGAAAAAACATCGCCTACGGTACAAAATAAAGAAAATGACATTGTATTGAAGTATCCCAGCTTTGTGATTTACACAACACCAGAATACTTTGAGATGTTTGAGTATAAGTTTCTAGCGGGAGATATACACACAGCTTTGAACAGTCCGAACCAAGTCGTTTTAACCCAATCCAGAGCCAACGAGTATTTTCCAAACCAAAAACCAAGCGCAATTATTGGAAAAACCTTGGTGTATAACAAAGACTTTAATGTCAAAGTTACAGGAGTTGTTGAAGACTTTAAGGAAAGAACCGACTTTGTATTCAATGAATTTTTGTCAAGGCCTACTATTTTAAATACTAGTAGTAAAGATCAGTTTACAAATAAACAGTGGAATAATACAACTTCAAGTTCTCAGTTATTTGTAAAGATTTCACCTTCAGCGAGTTTAGAATCTATTCAAGAGGAACTTGATAGATTGGCCATAGAAAATGAAGATAAAGAAATGAAAACTTACGGACAAGCACAAAGGTTTGCGCTTCAGCCTTTGGACGACATTCATTTCAATTCATATTATGGAATTTATGATTGGAATCGTGGCATTGCAAGTAAAAGTTTACTCAGGAATTTAGGCCTTGTGGCCATGTTTCTGCTCCTATTGGGTTGTGTAAATTTTATCAATTTGAGCACTGCTCAGGCATCTCAAAGAGCTAAAGAAATTGGCATTAGAAAAACATTAGGAAGCTCTCAAAAACAATTGATAGGTCAGTTTATGGGCGAAACTCTTATGCTCGTCTTGCTTTCTGCATTGCTGTCATTGGCTCTTACCAAATGGCTGATTTCATTATTCTCAGATTTTTTACCTAAAGAATTAACCTATAGCTTGTTAGGAACACCAAGTATTATTTTGGGTATAATTGTTTTACTTACTATTATTACGATGTTGGCAGGATTTTATCCTGCGGTAGTACTGTCTAAATTCAATGCGGTTTCGGTGCTCAAAAATCATTTGGCAGTAGGTCAAAATAAAGCAAAGCTTAGAAAATTTCTAACTGTATTTCAATTTACCATTGCTCAGGTATTTATCATCGCGACGCTTTTGGTAAGCAAACAAATAAATTATCTTCTTAATAAAGAAATGGGCTTTAAAACCGAAGCTGTTGTTTCTGTGTATAGCCCTTGGTCCGAATCAGAATTGATTAAAAAAGAACGCTATGTGCAAAAGCTCAAAGCGATTCCACAGATTTCAAAAGTTAGTATAGGAGGTATGCCTCCGGCATCTTTGAACACAAATTCTACGTCCACCTCTTATGGTGATGGAGAAAACGAAGTAAGATCCGATTTAGAATTGCTATTTGGAGATACAAATTATGCAGACTTGTTTGAAATCAAACTTCTTGCAGGGCGTATGTTTCTAAACGACACAATTCAAGAATTAGTTATAAACGAAACAGCTCGCAAAACCTATGGATTTAAGACGCCAGAGGAAGCAGTTGGAAAACAATTGAATTTTTGGGGTGACGAGAAAGTGGAAATCGTTGGTGTGATGAATGATTTTCACCAACGGTCTTTAAAGTCTGATATCAAACCTATGGCTTTGAGAGGAGATTGGTATAGAAAAAATGGGTCTAGTCAGTTTCGAGCGATACACATAAGCTTAGATACTTCAACTTCAGAGCATCTCGATGTCGTATTAGGAAAAATTGAAACAGCCTTTAAATCTGTTTACACGGAGATAGATAATTACGAACCGATTTTTATGGATGAAACCATCGCTCATTTTTACAATCGTGAGCAACGCATCTCTAAATTACTGAACTGGGCAACAGGTTTATCTATTTTGATTAGCTGTCTAGGTCTTTTAGGACTTGTCATTTATACCACTAATCGACGCGTAAAAGAAATCGGTGTAAGAAAAGTGCTTGGAGCATCTGTATTTCAAATCAATGTATTGTTGTGTAAAGAGTTTTTAATTTTAGTCTTGGTGGCTTTCGTCATTGCTGTTCCATTGGCTTGGTATGGCGTGCACGATTGGCTTCAGGATTTTGCATTTAAAACTGGGATAAGCTTTTGGGTATTTGTAGTCAGCGCTGTAGCTATGATACTTGTGACAACAATTGTCATGAGCGCTAAAACATGGCATGCGTCCAGCTCAAATCCCGTAAACGCACTCCGATCTGAATAAGATAGTAAGTAGTCTTTAGTAATTAGTCTGTAGTGAAAAAGTAAAAATATAATGACAATTTCAATCAAAAATATCAGCATTAATAACTATTGACTAAGGTTTAATCAATAATCACTAAAAACATGTTTTTTAACCATATTAAAATCTCAATTCGTAATCTGTGGAAGAACAGAACTCTTTCACTTTTAAATCTTATTGGCCTTAGTATAGGAATTTCAAGTGTACTTGCGCTTATGTTTTCTGTTTATAAATATTATACGGCAGATGCACCTATTCCAAATAAGGAAAACATAGTATTCCTAAAAACACTTTTGAAGGATGGGAATGCTTACAGATCAGTGCCCTATCCGATGAAAGAAGAGCTATTGTCAACCAGTCCTGATGTGGTTTCTGCAACACCATTACACGGCTGGGGTAATATTTGGCTGGAGTCTGACGGAAAAGACTTTCAAAAACGAACAGATTATGCAGACCCTTCTTTTTTTGAAGTCTTTGATTTGCCTTTAAAATATGGAAACAAAGAATCTGCACTTAAGGAGAAGTATTCGATAATTTTAACCGATAAGGTTAGCAAAGAAATGTTTGGAGAGGCCAACCCAGTTGGTAAAACACTTGTTGGAGCGGATACGTTAAATTTGAAAATTACAGGGGTTTTAGAACCTATAAGCCCTTATTCATCATTTAGGTTAGGTGTTCTTTTGCCAAATACACTATTGAAAACTAATCCTATTTTTAAAAGACAGATTTCTTGGGGAAATAGTTTTTCACCATTGTTTTTAAAATTAAGAGAAGACGCCGACATACCGAAACTAAAAGAACAAGTCAACCAAATTGTACAAGCCAATTATCCAGATGCTTCCCTAATTTCATCATTGGAGATTTATCCCTTTAACAGCATGCGAACAGATACAATTCCGGTTGTGGATACCATTGTCTCCAGCTCTATAGTGGCTTCGCTTTTTATATTACTCATTATTTTAGTTAACCTTCTTAATCTCAATACGTCTACTATGCTTGGGCGCACAAAAACGATTGCGGTTCGTAAGATATTGGGAAGCACTAAAAAGAATGTCGTTGTTCAGTATTGTGTTGAAAATGGCATCTTAGTTTTTGTTTCCATATTGCTTTCGCTTGTTTTATTTTTGGGGGTTAGCCTACCCAGATTGAATGACACGTTTGGTCCTGAGTTTGGAAGAATTTCCTTTACGATAACCAGAGATTATCCAGTTGTTTTAGGGATTTTATTCATCGGGTTATTAGCCACCTTAATGGTATCTATTATACCGAGTCTTAGGTTTATTAAAATACCGGTATCTCTAGGCATAAAGGGAAAACTCAATCAAGTAAAGAGTAACTTTATACTCCGTAACTCTTTCATTATTCTTCAATTCAGCATTGCGATTTTATGTATTTGTATAGCCATAATTCTAAATACACAAATTGGGTTTATGAAGAATGCCGATTTAGGTTTTGACAGAGAAAACGTCTTGGTAGGAAGCATAGATTTAGACTATAAAAATCTTGACGATGCAAGGTCAAAATTCAACGCTTTGCTAAACGATTTGGAAGCCAATCCTTATGTAACAAGTGTAAGTACAAGCCAAGCCATACCTTCGGACTATTATTTCAATTATTCCAATTATTACGATGCCGAAACAGAGAAGGAAATAAGAATGCGAATGTCTTATGCCGATGATTCTTATTTTAATACGATTGGTGTCTCTTTAGTCGAAGGCAGACATTTTGATAAAAACATTGATAACAACGGTCAATCAAAAGTCATCATCAACCAAGCAGCGATGAAAGCTTTTGGTTGGACTACAGCCGAAGGCAGACAATTTAAATACAAAGAAAGCGATGAAGCAGGTATTCCAATTGTTGGTGTAATTGAAGATTTTCACTACCAAGAATTACAGGAAAAGGTAGAACCTTTGGTTCATGTTTACAGGGATAGAAGTCGCTTAGAAACCCATCGCTATCTTAGTGTAAAGGTAGCTGAAGGTCATGAAATAGAAATCGAGAACACCATCGCCAGTGCATTTGCAAGCATTGCTTCCAGAAAACAATTTACACAATCTAGATTAGTTGATAAAGTAAGTGGCCAATACCTATTGATTGAGGGCATTTTAAAATCTGTAAGTATTACGGCTATCGTTGCTATTTTTATCTCCTGTTTAGGCTTATTTGGATTGATTTCATTTTCAGCAAAACGCAAAGTCAAAGAAATTGGCGTAAGAAAAGTCTTAGGGGCAAGTGTATCGAGAATAGTCATTTTACTTTCCAAGGACTACATCATTTTGGTGGGAATTTCAGCTGTAATAGCATTTCCACTAGCCTGGTATGCCATGAGCACTTGGCTCAACTCATTTGCTTACCGCATTGCTATAAAATGGTGGATGTTTGCTTTGGCATTATTGATTGCTTTGCTCATTACATCGTTTACCTTAGGCATACGAGCAATCCGTTCGGCAATGGCAAATCCTGTGAAGGCTTTGAAGACGGAATAGAAGGATTTGATATAAAGCGACTTGAGTTTTTCGTGGTAAATGGTATTATCATATCATCAATAAACACAACCTCTTTTATCTTTTTTATAGGACTAAAGAAGCTTTTTTATACAATACAATGCTCATGACTACCCATAAATCCAGAAACGCCAAAAACTCTTATTCGTTTTTTTTTATTTTAGAGCTTACACTGTCCATTACCGAACAAGATTTGTATCAAAACCGAACAGTTTTGAAAATGGCATATTGTTTAAATCACTGATTTATAGCCGTATATATTTTTGGCATCATCTTTATAATACATGTATCAGAAATAACCATCAAACCAAAAACATTAAGTTATGATACGTTTAGTTTATATTTTAGTTACTGTTTTACTATCCTTATGCCAATGCGTATTTGCGCAACAAAAAACCACAGTAGAGTCTTTTGAGAAAGTCGTGATAAGTCCTCACATCGAAGTAACATTTGTTGAAGGCAATGAAGAATCTGTGACCGTTTTAGAACAAAAAGTAACAGATGATAAGATTAATATCGAAGTCAGTAATGGAAAACTAAGAGTCTATTTGGATGACGCTAAGGAAACCACCAAACAAGTAAAAGTTAAAGAAAATGGTGTAAAAATCAAACGCCCTTTGTACCAGGGAAAACAACTTAGCGTTATTGTGACCTATAAAACTTTAAATGAAATTTCCGTTAGAGGCGAGGAAAAAGCACATTGCAAGAGCAAGATAAAAGCAGAGGACTTTCAAGTCACCATTTATGGCGAATCTGATTTTGTTATTGAAGACGTCAAAATCCAAAACTTTGATTTAGATATTATTGGAGAAAGTGAATTCAAAATAAATAAAGGAAAAATAGATTATCAAAATGTGAAAGTCATTGGAGAAGCTGTTGTTTATTTGGAGGATGTGAAAAATAGAGAATCTAAACTAAAAGCAGTCGGAGAAGCGGAATTTAGAGTAAATACCAGTGAGTTCATCAAGTTTTCTGCTGTTGGCGAAGCAGAACTTCATTACAAAGGAAATCCAGAAATCGATAAAGGCTTAAGCATAGGTGAGGCACGTATTCATAAAATCAAATAATTAGCATGTATAATAAATTATTAAGCATAAACGATGCGACTAAAACCGTAAACTCGGGAAGCAATGCGGTGAATATTTTAGATAAAATAAACCTTCAAGTCCAAGAAGGCGAATTCATTTCTCTCATGGGACCTTCTGGTTCAGGAAAATCTACATTACTTAATTGCATTGGAATGTTAGATGCTTTTACCGACGGCGGCTACTCTTTTTTAGGAGAACCTGTACATAGCATGAAAGAGAAAAACCGGTCAAAATTGTATAAAGAATATATTGGTTTTGTTTTTCAAGCCTACCATTTGATCGATGAGCTCAAAGTCTGGGAAAACATCGAAACTCCTTTGCTTTACAAAAACTACAAATCCTCAGAGCGTAAAGCGATGGTGGCGGATATGTTAGATCGCTTTAACATTGTTGGCAAAAAAGACCTTTTTCCGCAACAACTTAGCGGTGGACAACAACAACTTGTAGGCATTGCCAGAGCTTTAGTAGGCAAGCCAAAACTTATTCTAGCAGACGAGCCAACAGGGAATTTAAACTCTGCCCAGAGCAAGGAAATCATGGATTTATTTTTGGAATTAAATAAAGAAGGCGTAACTATTATTCAGGCCACCCATTCTGAGGCTAACGCCAGTTATGGAACTCGAATCATTAACCTTTTAGACGGAAGAATTGTGTAAAAACCAAACATGATTTTAAACCAAATACAACGTAGATTTTACAAAGTCCTACAATAGTTTTTTTCATACTCAAAACAAAAATTTTCAACCAACCAAACCACAACATTGCTTAAGGAGGTGAAAAAATGAAATGCGAATTGCCTATGTTGAATGCTACTAGTCACGCATCTGTGTTTCCGTTAGGTTTTAAAAGGTGTTTTTTTCTTGAATTTTAGAAGTATTAGAAAACAATTTAAACCCAAGTGTTGAGCTTTAGAATGTCAAAAAATTATAAACTATAAACTATAAAATGAAAATAGGGAATAAGATAAGACTTATCGTTCTTATTTGTGTCTTTACACCATCAATCTTTGTAGCTCAGGATGCTGTAAAAACTAATCAGGACATAGAAGCAATCATACAAGAATATGGAGGCAACGAATTTTCAGGGTCAATTTTGGTAAAGTCCAAAGATTCGATAATTCATTACTCAAGCTATGGATATGCTCAAAAAGAAGAAGGTATAAAATACACAAATAATACCTATTTTTCAATTGGGTCGATCGGAAAAATGGTTACGTCAACCATAATCATGCAATTATGTGAGCAGAACAGAATTGATTTACACAAACCTCTTTCTCAGTACTTAAAAAATGTACCTAAGGACAAACAAAATATAACAATTCATCATCTGTTGACTCACACGTCTGGCTTGCCTGATTTTTTCACTTCTGGAGACGATTTTAAAAGAGTGACAAAAGAAGAGGCTTACAAGCAAATAATGAATTTGAAATTGGAAAGTTCGCCAGGAGAAAAGTACGCCTATTCCAATTCTGGGTATAACCTTCTAGCCATGATAATAGAAGAGGTCACAGATAATGATTATTTAGATCATGCCATCAACTTATTTAGACAAACAGGCATGACTAAATCAGGGTTTTCTGGTAAAACGTCATGGGCTAAAAATGAAGTTGCCAGAGGATATGGATTTGAGAAGAATGGAGATAATACACCAAACAGTTGGCCAATACCATCTTGGGTCATTATAGGAACGGGAGAAGTGATTACTAGCACTGCAGACATGCTTACTTGGATGGATAAGTTACTGTCTTATCAACTGGTGTCTAAAGAATCTTTGCAATCAATGTTTTATAAACATATAGAAACAGGAAGACCAAAAAACACCTTCTATGGCTATGGATGGAAGATTCGTGAACTAGAGCATAATAAAACAAGAATTTACCATAATGGTGGAGGAGATTTTGGACAAATTGCCACCATAAGGTATTATCCTCATAACGATACAAAGCTCATCGTTTTGAGTAATAGCTATGTCTCTTCGCCACCTAAAGCCTTACTAATTGCCGAAAAAATTGAGAAAAATTTTATTCTTAAAGGCAATTAATTTTGATTCTTTTTCAAGTTTGATTTTTAGTGTTAAACAATAGATTATGTTTATATTCGAAGGTCTTTAAAACCTAAAAATCTACTATGAAAAATTTCTTTTTAATTATATTCATCATATGTTTTTCATGTGGCACCGATAAGCCCAGTCAGGTTTCTGTCGAATCCTCAAATCGAGATACTCTTATCGCCATGGTCATGAAAGATGGTAAATATGGCTATATCAATACTCAAGGGGATTATATCATCGAACCGAAATACCCGCTTGCTCGTTCATTTTCAAACGGAGTGGCCTGTGTAAATTTTAATGGTGTTAGAAATGAAGTTCTGAAAGGTGCGGTTGGAGGCAGTTATGCCTTTATAGATACCAAAGGTCAAATTATGTTTGATGGCAAAACCTTTTCAAAACCACTTTCTTTTTATAACAACTATGCGACCATAGAACTGCCGAACAGAAAAATGGGGTTTATAGATAAAGATTTAAACTTAGTTGCCGATGGTTTTGACATTTTGATGCCCTTTAGAGAAGGTCTGGCCACGGCCATGAGCAAAAGTGAAAATGTGGTTGGCTTTATTGATACTTCAGGCGAATGGAAAATTAAGCTGGATATCATGAGCTATACCATAGGCGATTTTCATGAAGGCATGGCCATGTTTATGAAAGACAACAAGTTTGGGTATCTAGATAAGCAAGGAGAAATAGCTATCCAGCCTATTTACGAAGGCACGTATGATTTTCATGAAGGATTAGGTGCGTTTTTATTAAATGGGACTTATGGATTTTTAGACAAAGAAGGAAAAGTAGTGATAAACAATGTATACCAGAATGTAGCCGATTTTTCAGATGGCCTTTGTGCAGTACAGAAAAATGGAAAATGGGGATACATTGATACTCAGGGAAAAGAGGTTATTCCTTTTGAATTTGATGCTGCAAGAGATTTTAAAGAAGGATTTGCATCAGCAATGAAGGATGGTAAAATTGGGTTTATCGATAAAAAAGGGGATTGGTTAGCTGAACCAAATTTGTATAATGCTTTGGATTTTAAAAATGGATATGCCATTATAAACAAAAATGGAAAGCTCGGTTTTATCAACAGAACGGGTGAAATTGTCATCGAGCCCATTTACGATAGAGTTGATAATTTTGTCGATCCTAACGAGTCTAATGAAAATTTGAGAATGGATTAAAAACCAATATATTAAACTATACTGCAATGGTTGCACTCTGTTGCTTCTCTTGGGATGTATCGAGAATAGCTTTTCAAATAGGATAATCAATTGTTGTTGAGACATTTTTTAAGAAAAATACTTCTGCTGGCATTCATTTTCTTGTATCAAACTCACCTTCATTTACGTATCGAGATTTTTTAATGTAAATTTGAGAAAAACTCTTATTCACCATTTTTAATTTAAATTTTACGGCATGATTAGATACAGTTTGGTATTGCTTATTTCAGGGATTATGATGTCTTGCATCTCTACCGATAATTCCAAAAACACAAAAGAAAAGTCTTCTTCAACGGAGATTGAAACCAATGAAACTTCAACAGAAGTAGAAACCAATTTTCTTTCGATAGATTCTGATAAAGCTCTGATTTCAACAGCATTGATGGCAGCTCCAGAAGAAAGTCGAGAAGGTTGTAAAGTCATTGGGTATAACATGGCAGGTCAATTTGTTACACTTCAAGAAGGGGATAACGAATTTATAGTGCTCGCCGACGATCCTAACAAACCGGGCTTTAGCGCAGCGTGTTACCATAAGGATTTAGAACCTTTTATGGCCAGAGGTCGAGCTCTAAAAGCCGAAGGAAAAACAAGAGACGAGATTTTTGAAATTCGCGAAGCAGAAGCCAAATCAGGTAAATTGGACATGGGAAAACCAGGTTCCACATTACATATATATTATGGAGCGGATCAACTCTACGACCCTGAAACCTCTAAAGTGAAAGACGCGATTTACCGCTATGTGGTGTATTTGCCTTTCGCTACTTCCGAGTCTACGGGGTTACCAGAACAACCGATAAGCGCAAACCATCCATGGATCATGAATCCAGGAACTCACAAAGCTCATATCATGATTTCTCCAATAGCTAAATGAAAATAATTTCGACAAATGTTGCCAAACCCGTTAACATCACATGGAATGGCAAAGATGTGACAACGGGCATTTATAAGAAACCCATCAACCAACCTATTTATTTAGCTAAAAATGAGGTTCTAAATGACGAAATTTCCGACCGAAAAAATCATGGTGGCTATTACAAAGCTTGCTATTTATTTTCTTCAGAACAGTATCCCTACTGGAAAGCCTTGTACCCAAATCTCAATTGGAGTTGGGGCATGTTTGGAGAGAACTTGACGCTTTCAGATTTTGACGAGCGAAACGTTTTTCTAGGTGAAATCTATAAAATTGGCGACGCTATTGTCCAAGTCTCTCAATCTAGAGAACCTTGCTATAAGCTGGCCTACAAGTTTGGGACATCACAAATTGTAAAACAGTTTATAGAGCACGGTTTCAGCGGTACATATTTAAGTATTATCGAAGAAGGCTATGTTGGTCTAGATGATGAATTTACTCTTCTCGAAAGACCAGAATCAACATTGTCTGTGTTCGATTTGTTTAATCTATTATTTGCTAAAACCAAAAATAAAGAACATCTTAAAATTGCAGTTGAAAGTAATGCCATTGCTAAAACCAAAAGAATTCAATTAAGTCGGTATCTGAACAAACCTTGATATTTGAGTTTCAGAAGAATTGATGTTTAATTTTAAGACCTTTTCGAATCACAGTTTAAACAAGTTGTTCTACTTTTGAAAGTAAAACCATGAGCTACACCAAGTTACTTTTTTTTATTTCACTAATTGTTTTGGTCTTATTGCCATTTCAGATATACAGTCAGCAATTAGAGGTTGAGGAGTCTGATAAAAAAGAATTAAAGATGGCCGCTCGCGAAATCATAGAGGCTTCTCAAACATGCACGTTGATCACTATCGACAACAATGCAATTCCAATGGTTAGGATCATGGATCCCTTTGCACCCGAAGAAGATTTTACAATATGGTTTGGAACCAACGCAAAAAGCAGAAAGGTTAAGCAGATTAAGCAAAACCCAAATGTTACCTTGTATTATCAGGACAGTGACTCGTCAGGATATGTCGTTATACACGGTATAGCACAACTGGTCGATGATGCCAAAGAAAAACAAACCCGATGGAAAGAAGCTTGGGAAGACTTTTATCCAAACGACAGAGAAAATTACCTATTGATTAAAGTCTCTCCACAATGGATGGAAATTTTGAGTGTTTCTCGAGGAATCTTAGGCGACGAAAGCACTTGGAAAACACCTGTTCTAAGGTTTGATTAATGTTGTAGTCGACTTAAATGGCGGCATTTTATGATTCC
Source organism: Bacteroidia bacterium (assembly GCA_030429455.1). GTDB lineage: Bacteria > Bacteroidota > Bacteroidia > Flavobacteriales > Flavobacteriaceae > Psychroflexus. Next base: position 11,975 of record JAUIFC010000112.1, read on the forward strand.
TTGATTTTATGTCACAATGCAATAATTTAGGTGAAACTTACACTATTAAGTATATTTGGATTCTAACTTTAAAAAGCAATGTTCGAAAGCGAAGTATATCTTAAGTATATTCAAGCAGACCTCCCTAATGAAGCCTTAAAGCACTTCATAGAAACATATCAAAGTCTTAAAAAAGCAAGCAATTTACACTGGACGGAGCATTGTACAGAATGTGCAATGCCTCAATGTTTTAAGACATGTAATTTGTATACGCCTAGAATTGATGGAAAATGCAGTCGGTTTCTAAAAGGCATTGAACTGGTCAAACCATCCAAACAGAACAAGGCAGGTCAAATTTTAAAAATACAGTTTAAGAAATGGGCGGTTCTCGCTTCGCAAGGCAATAACGAATTGTTCGACTTAGCAGAGATTAAAGAAAGAGAAAAAAAGGATTTGAAAATTGCTCAATTCATACATTTATCTAAACCAAATTTTGTAAAAAAGAAACTTAGCCAAAAAAGATACAGTGTAAAGAAAAATCAAATCATAGCGGAGCAAAACCAAAGAACAGCAGAACCAGATGCATTTTTAGTTGAAATTTTTAACCCTTCTGCCGAATCCATTTTTATAGGGTTGACTATTCGAAATGAAGATGAAAAATTCCGAAAAATGCCTTTTCAATTCAGGATTGAAGTAAAACCAGGTTACAACAAAGAGATTATCCCATTCACTGAAATAACCAAAAGAGTAAAGGTAAATTTAAAATATCGCATAGACCTCACACCGGAGAACATCAGCCCTGAAATCCCTTTGTATTTTGGTGTTCTTGAATTTGTAAAATTCAAACATTCAACGCTTGCAACAAAACAATCCAAAACCATCAAATGTGTTGTTTGGGATCTAGACAATACAGTTTGGGATGGCATTCTAGTTGAAGACGGC
>JAUIFC010000113.1 GCA_030429455.1 Bacteroidia bacterium
TGCTAAAATTGTGTCATAGTTTAACAGTTATTCACAGTATTTTTGACCTGTTGTTCTCCAATAGATTTGAAAATGCGAATTATTTTAGCTTTAATTGCTCTCTCCATCGTTGCATTATCATGCAATACAAACAGTGCCGAAATGCGCTTTTCAAGTTGGCAGTCAAGTCCGACCGAAGAGCGTTTGGTCAGGGAAAGTTTGGACTCCTTTGCTAATCTATATCCAGAAGTTTCTTACAACTATCAACCTATTCCAGGTAATTATACTGAAAAACTTCAACTCATGCTAGGCACGGGAAAATCGCCAGATTTGTTTTGGTTAAAAGGCGATACTTCTCCAGCTTATATGAGTTTCGATGTGCTGTATCCTTTAGATTCTTTGCTGCAGGTTACGCCAGAATTTGATGTCGACGATTTTTTTCCGGTATTCAAAGATGCTTTTAAGTACAATGGCAAGTATTATGGTTTTGGTAAGGACTTTAACGCCTATGTGCTTTTTTATAATGAAGAAATGTTTAAAGAAGCGGGTCTAAAAGAGCCACCTAAAAACTGGAAAGAACTAAGAGAATACGCCAAAACGCTAACAAAAGACACGAACGGTGATGGAAAAATAGATCAATTTGGGTTTATAGTCGAGCCGTCTATGGATATGGTCATGCCTTTTGCATTTCAAAACAAGGCAGAAATCCTTTCGGATAGTAATGAAATTAAAATTGGAGAACCAGAATTTATCGAAGCTGTGGAATTTTTTACGTCCTTATATAAAGATCAAATCGCCACCATACCTTCCGATGTTGGTGCAGGATGGAACGGAGACGTGTTTGGAAGAAAACAGGTAGCAATGGCAATTTCTGGTTCTTGGATGATTCCTTATTTAAAAGAAAGTTACCCTGATTTAAACTACAATGTTGCGGAATTACCGGTTGGAAAAACGAAAGGCACAGTGGCTTTTACCAATGCTTATGTCATGCCAAAGGACACCAAACACCTAAAAGACGCCTGGAAAATGTTTTCATATTTGGCAGGAAAAGAAGGAATGCGCCTTTGGACGTCTTCTGGAATTGCGATCCCAACTAGAAAAAGTGTTGCAGAGGCAAATGGGTTTTACCAAGATTCCATTTACAATGTGTTTTTGAAAAGTGTCGAATATGCTAAACTGTATCAGATTCCTATGCAAGAACGCTGGTACGACGAAAGTCAAGCCACAATGCAAGCCATTTTTTATAAAGATGCAGATCCAAAAGAAGCTCTGCCTAAATTAGCTAAACGCTTAGAAAAGTATAAATTGAAGTAAAATGAATTTTAAGAAACCTAAATACGAACAGCGCTTTTGGGCCTATACATTTTTGGCCTTTCCATTACTTCTGTTAACGGTATTTGTATTTTTTCCTATCGGATTTGCATTTGTAGTCAGTTTTTACGATTGGAATTTACTTATTCCTGATAAACCATTTGTTGGATTGTCCAATTATATCGAATTGTTTCAAGATGAAGTTTTTGTAAAAGCCATTAAAAACACCATCGTTTACACCATTGGCGTTGTGCCAACGCAAACGTTTTTGTCTTTGTTTTTAGCGTTTATCATGAATCAAAAATTAAGAGGTAGGGCATTCTTTAGAACGGCTTTTTACATTCCTGCGATTACATCTTCTGTCGTAACGTCCATCATTTTTGTTTGGATTTATTCCAAACCTGGTCTTTTAAACTACCTCTTAAATGGCGCTGGCGTTGAGTCGCATATAGATTGGCTGACAAATCCTTCTACAGTTTTACCTGCCATCATGATGTTGAATGTTTGGACCACATCAGGGTATTTTATGGTGTCGTTTTTGGCTGGATTGCAGAATATTCCGGCAAGTCTTTATGAAGCGGCCAAAATTGATGGGGCAAGCCAATGGAAGCAGTTTTGGAAAATTACAGTGCCAATGGTACGTCCAGTTACTTATTTTGTCGTGGTCATGAGTTTGATCGGGTGTTTCCAGGTGTTTGATCAGATATTTGTGATGAGTAGTGGCGGTCCGGATAATGCTTCTACAACCATGTCTTATTTTGTGTATCAAAATTCTTTTAAATATTTCAGGTTTGGCTTTGGTGCGGCTTCTGCTGTGGTGTTAGCCTTGCTGATTTTTACGGTAACAGCGGTTCAAAAAAAGTATTTTCCTCCAGATGCCTATTGATTATACTATGAAAAACCTGATTGAATAAAGCAGTCATTGGCTAACAAACGAAGACTGTAATATATTAGAAAATAATTTGAACAAATTTAGAACCACAGACCAAAGTGAATACATTTTACAAAGAAAAATATAGACCACAATATCATTACTCACCAAGAATTAATTGGCTTAACGATCCTAATGGTCTTATCTGGCACAATGGTATATTTCATATGTATTACCAATACAACCCTTTAGGAAGTCAATGGGATAATATGAGTTGGGGTCACGCTACGAGTAATGATCTCGTCTTTTGGAAGGAACATGATGTGGCTATTCATATGACAAAACATATGATATTTTCTGGTACAACAGCTATTGATGTCGATAACGATTCTGGTTTATGTCATAATGAAAAAGGTGTTGTTGCCATGTACACCTCATTTGAGTATGAAAGGGATAAAGATGATAACATAAAAGCAATTGCTCAACACCAAAGTTTAGCAGTAAGTACCGATGATGGATACACTTATAAGCATTATAAAGGGAATCCAGTTCTCGATATCATGTCGACAGAGTTTAGAGATCCAAAGATTTTTAAATACCAAGATAATTGGGTGATGTTAGTTAGTCTGGCAGACCAGCATAAAATTGCCTTTTATCAATCTGAAGATCTAAAGAATTGGAAAGAAGTATCCCAGTTTGGAAATATCGGTGATACCAATAGTGTTTGGGAATGTCCGGATTTATTTCCTTTACAAATTGGCGAAACTACAAAATGGATACTTACGCTTTCAGCTGGTCATCCACAAGGGAATGGCTATTATGCCATGCAATATTTTATAGGTCAATTTGACGGAAAAAGGTTTACTACAGACGACCTTTATTATCCAAGGTATTTAGATTTTGGAAAAGATTTTTATGCAGGAATTACCTATGCCAATACAAAGAGTGAAGATTATGTAATTATGATGGCTTGGTTAGGCTGCCACAGCTACACAAAAGACACGCCAACAACTACTTGGCGAGGCGCCATGTCCTTGCCAAGAGAGTTGCGTTTAAAAGAAATTAATAATCAATTGCATCTAGTAGGTCAAGTGTCCGATGTTGTTTTGGATAAACTTACAGAGGTCTGTTATACAAATAGCTTAATAAATGTTCAAGATAAATTTGATATTCCATTCGAGTCTAGATCCTTTTATGTTGAATTCGAAATTTCCAAACCATCCACTTTCGCCGGTGTTGAAGTATTAAGCGATGATTCGCATAAAACAATTATAGGATATATTTCCGAAAAACATGAAGTCTTTATGGATAGAACGAACTCAGGAAACGTGTCCTTTAATCCACAATTTCCAAGTATGGAAACAGCTCCTCTAATTTCTGCATCAGAGACATTAAATTTCAAGATTTATGTAGACCATTCTGTTGTCGAGGTATTTGTAAACAACGGTGAAATTATGATAACAGATCGTGTTTTTCCTTTAAAAGAAGCTTCAAAAATTACGTTGTTTTCCAACGAATGTACAACGGCATTTAGAAAAGTTTCGGTAAGAACCTTAAAATCCATTTGGTAAAATGAAAGCAATTAAAATTCAAAAAATTCTATTTCTTGGCATATTAAGTCTTATGACCCTTATTTATATAGGGCCATTTCTATTTTCGATTAGTATTTCTTTCAATGCCGACAAGAATGTATTTGATTGGCCCATAGAACTGATTCCTTCAGACATGACGTTAGATAATTACAAAAATGTTTGGAAAGATTTGCCCTTTGGCAAATGGTTGTTTAACTCTGTTTTTATTACCACAGTTCAAACCATTTCTAATGTGTTCTTTGCAGCTTTAGCTGGTTTTACTTTTGCCCGATTGGAGTTTCCAGGAAGAAAAATCATTTTCACCTTGTTGTTAAGCAGTTTAATGATTCCAGGGATCATCTTGCTCGTGCCAAAATTTATTGTTCTTAACGAATTATCCATGATTAATAGTTATGGTGGTTTAATTCTTCCTGGTCTGGTTGGTGTTACAAACATTTTTTTAATGAAACAATTTTTTGAAACCATCCCAAAAGATTTGGAGCAAGCGGCATTGATTGATGGTTGTAGTTATTTCAGGATGTTTTGGCAGATTTTCATTCCCATTTCCAAACCTGCCTTGGCAGCAGTCGCGATTTATACATTTCAAGGCTCTTGGAACGAGTTTTTGTGGCCTGTCATCGTATCGTATACCGAAGACATGTACACATTACCGCTTGGAATGGCAAGTTTAAGACACGAGCTTCTAACAGATTGGCCATTACTCATGGCAGGTACAATAATGATTTCTCTCCCAACATTAGCAATATTTATAATTTTCCAAAGATACTTCGTTCAAGGTGTATCAAGTTCTGGACTAAAAGGTTAACCTATGGCAAATATTAGTATAAAACGTATAAAAAAAGTCTATCCAAATGCAGAAACAGCAACAATTAAGGATGCTAATCTGGAAATTAAGGATAAAGAGTTTGTAGTGCTCGTTGGGCCTTCAGGATGTGGTAAATCCACATTGCTCAGAATGGTGGCCGGACTCGAAGATATCACAGACGGCGATTTAGAAATTGATGGCGTCAGGGTAAATGAATTTTCACCTAAAGACAGAGATATCGCCATGGTTTTTCAAAACTATGCCCTTTATCCTCATATGACCGTTTTCGAAAATATGGCTTTTGGGTTAAAGCTTAGGAAAACACCTAAAGCAGAAATAAAAGAAAAAGTTGAAGAAGCAGCAAGAATTTTGGACATTACACATCTATTAGACCGAAGGCCAAAAGATATGTCTGGTGGCCAGAGGCAACGTGTTGCAATAGGACGTTCGATTGTAAGAGACCCTAAAGTGTTCTTGTTCGATGAACCCTTGTCCAATCTTGACGCAGCCTTACGTGTACAGATGCGTGCAGAAATCAAAAAACTGCATCGTGATTTACAAGCTACAATTCTATATGTCACTCACGATCAAATTGAAGCCATGACCATGGGCGACCGAATTGTAGTTCTAAAGGATGGCAACGTCATGCAATTTGATACACCAATGAATTTGTTTAACAATCCTGCAAACAAATTTGTTGCAGGGTTTATAGGTAGTCCATCCATGAATTTCATCGAAGGAAAAATTGATACGGAAGATGAAACTGTATTTAAGTCCAAAGATTTTAAATTTTCAGTGCCAGCAGATTTGAGACCATGTCTAAAATCGTATGCAGATAAACGTGTGTATTTTGGGTTTAGGCCAGAATACATATACGACAAAGCAATCGAAAAAACCAAACGCCTTTCTCAAAGTATGGAGATTGAAGTACAAGCTTTAGAACCCATTGGCAGTGAAACTTTTGTGTATTTTCATTTTACGGGCAATCCAGATCATCAATGTTGTTTCAGAAGTGATTCGGGATTTGTTTACCAAATAGGTCAAAAAGTAACAATTGGTGTCGATATCGATCGGCTTCGCTTTTTTGATGCAGAAACAGAACAACGCATTATGTAATTTGTAATGTGAAAATTAAAAAACAATTTAAACAAATGAAACATCTATATTATTCACTTTTAGTCATTATGAGTTTTACACAAATTAATTTTAGTCAAAATAAGGCTTGGCAGATTTCTACAACACAAAACACAAACTATACAGGGATTGTTGTGGCCAATGGACAAATTGGAATTTTACCTTCAGAAAAAGTTTTTAAAACAGAACAAATCATACTCAATAATCTGTACGACAAAGAATCGCCATTGGGTGTTAGTCGAATTTTATTAGGTATAAATTTTCAAAATCTAAGCATAGAAATTGATGGCGAAAATGTTGATGATTCTAATATTTCAAATTGGAGTCAAACTTTAAATATGAAGGAAGCCTCTTTCACCACACGTTTTGACTATGCAAATAAAGCGTCCATCGAATATACAATGTACGCCTTAAGAAACGTGCAACATTCCGGTTACTTGGATGTTAAAGTGACGGCCAAAAAGGATATTGATGTCAGAGTTACAGCAGCGATAGAAACTCCCGAAGAATACCAATCGCCAATGAGCACGTTCAGAACTCTACAAGATTTGGAAACGACCATGCCGATTCTTCAAACCGTAGCAAAAAGCCGTTATGGAAGACATACTGTAGCAGCTTCAGGTACATTTATCTGGCATGACATCAACAGCACCAGAGCGCATCAACGTCCAGAATTGATTCATAATAAAATATCCGAGTATAACAACCAATTGTCTTTCAGTAAAAAAGTTGAAAAAGGACAAAATTTGGAGTTTGCATGGACCGCATCACAGACGTCTACACAAGATTTTAACGATCCTCAAAGCGAATCTGAACGATTTGTAATTTTTAACCTGTTAAGTCCTCGAGAAGATTTGTTGGCGCAACATAGAGCACTTTGGGAAGAGCTGTGGCAAGGCGATATTATTATCGAAGGCGATTTGCAATCGCAACAAGATATTCGATTAGCTTTATATCATTTATATGCATTCGGAAGAGGTGATAATGATCTAAGCATAGCGCCGATGGGCTTGTCTTCTCAGAACTACAACGGTCATATTTTTTGGGACACAGAACTTTGGATGTATCCTCCTTTGTTATTGCTAAATCAAGATATAGCCAGATCTTTAGTCAATTATCGTTCGGATCGTTTGGATAAAGCCAAACAAAAAGCCATCAATTTTGGATATAAAGGAGCAATGTTTCCATGGGAAAGTGATGATACAGGAGAAGAATCCACACCTGCTTGGGCGTTGACAGGAACTTTTGAACATCATATTACAGCAGATGTCGCCATAGCTTTTTGGAATTATTACCGTGTAACTAAAGATAAAAAGTGGTTGTCCAATAGAGGATACCCGATGCTGAAAGAAGTTGCTGATTATTGGGTTAGTCGATCTACAAAAAACAAAGATGGCAGTTACAGCATAAAAAACGTGGTAGGAGCCAATGAGTTTGCACCAAATGTGGATGACAATGCCTTTACCAATGGTGCAGCAATTACAGCATTGCAATTTGCAAATCTTGCTGCAAAAGAATTAGGTGTTGAAGAAAACAAAGAGTGGAAACATGTAGCGGAAAATATAGTATTACACCGATTCCCTGATGGCACAACGATGGAGCATAGCACTTATGATGGCGATCGCATCAAACAAGCAGATGTTAATTTGTTGTCTTTCCCGCTTAACGTTGTAAATGATGAAGATACCATATTAAAAGATTTAAAATATTACGAACCCAAACTTGCAGAAGAAGGACCTGCGATGGGTAAATCTGCGTTTGCTGTCATTTATGCCAGACTTGGCGATGCTGAAAATGCCTTTAGGCTTTTTAAAGAGTCTTACGAGCCAAATAAAAGACAACCATTTGGAGCACTGTCTGAAACAGCCACTGCAAACCATCCTTATTTCGCCACTGGAGCTGGTGGGATGCTGCAAACGGTGTTATTCGGTTTCGGAGGATTGCATCTTACTGAAAATGGTATTGAACAAAAGAACCCAATATTGCCAAAACAATGGAAATCCCTTACCATTACCGGAGTTGGCAAAGACAAGAAAACGTATACGATCAAATAAAATATGGATAAACATGTTGCCTGTTTTGGAGAAGTATTATTCGATGTGTTTTCGAATCGTCGATGTATAGGAGGAGCACCGCTCAATGTTGCTTATCGACTTCAATCTTTGGGAAACTCTGTAGATTTGATAAGTAAAATAGGAGATGATGATTTAGGGTACGAAATTCTGCATTTTCTAAGACAAAATCAAATTAAAACAAGATGTATTCAAATTGATGGTAAGTATAAAACGGGTAAAGTAAAAGTGACTTTAGACTCTAGAGGAAACGCATCATACGATATTGTAAAACCCTCTGCTTGGGATTTTATCGAATTCAATGCCAAGGCTCTGGAGGCAGTAAGACATGCAGATGCTTTTGTTTTTGGAAGTTTGGTTTGTAGAAATGAGGCATCAAAAACAACTTTAATTCATCTTTTGAAAGAAGCCAAGTACAAAATATTTGATGTTAATTTAAGACGTCCACATTATGAGATGGCGTTTATAAAGCAGTTGATGGTTCAAGCGGATGTCCTAAAGTTCAATGAAGAAGAAGTATTGTATATCAACGAGGCGTTGGGTCATAAAACCTTAGACTTGAAAAAGGCAATTTTGCATATTTCCAAGTTTGCTTCGGTACATACTATTTGTGTGACCAGAGGAGATAAAGGCGCAATTTTGTTTAAAAATGATATGTTTTTTGAGCATCCAGGGCGCAAGGTAAAAGTGATCGACACGGTTGGAGCAGGAGATTCGTTTCTTGCGGCCTTGATAGATCACTTTCTTAAGGATAAAAGCCCTGACCAATCCTTAGAGTTTGCATGTAGCATTGGAAGTAAAGTCGCTGGCCAAGAAGGTGCGACATGTCAAATTTGACATTGAAATTAAATAAGGAAAAACTGTTAAAATAAATTGCAACAAAATATTAACAAATGCAGGGCGCTTACTCCATATTTTGATAATAATCAATAAATAACTTTTTTTTTAGTGTTTTTTAAACTAGAAATCGATTTCGACTAAGAATTACTCTAAAAAAATTGTGTTGTTTTGAGAAATAATTTTATTTTTATCGCAAAATTCATATAAATTCATAAATGGATTTAATTTTAAATATAAATAAACTTTATAATATTAATTTTTGTATAATTCTAAACTTTAAATAAATGAGAAAAATGTTACTTAAAAATGTTTTTTATGTCATTGCGTTGCTTTTTAGCAGTGCGATGATGGCACAGGTTACTGTGACGGGTGTGGTCTCCGACCAAATGGGACCGTTACCGACTGTTAATGTGCAAGAAAAAGGCACTTCAAATGGAACCGTGACCGGTTTTAATGGTGATTATACCATAGAAGTGTCCAGTGGAGCCACCTTAGTATTTTCCTATGTTGGTTTTAAAACCTTAGAGGTTGAAGTCAATGGTCAAACATCGATCAATGTGACTTTGGAAGAGGACACGGCAAAACTTGACGAAGTCATCGTTGTTGGTTATGGATCGACAACAAAAAAGGACAGAACTGGTGCTGTGGAAACCATCAGTGCGGAAGATTTTAACAAAGGGGTTCAGACCAATGCAACAGATCTGTTACAAGGTAGAACACCTGGTATCCAAATTACGGCCGCAGGTGGTGAGCCTGGTGGTGCAACAGACATCAGGATTCGTGGTGCTGCATCGTTAAGAGGTGATAACAACCCGCTTTATGTTGTAGACGGAATGCTTATTGGTGGAGATACTTCTGCTGGTACTGGTGATGTAGGTTTTGGTTCTTCTTCTAACAAGAACCCTTTAAACTTTATAAACACTAGTGATATCGAAAGTATATCTATCTTAAAAGATGCATCTGCAACAGCAATTTATGGTTCTAGAGGTGCAAATGGTGTCATCATCATTACTACAAAGAAAGGTAAATTTGGTGCACCTCGTGTAAGTTATAATGCTTTCTTTGGTACTTCAGAGGTTGCAAACCCACTAGATGTTTTAACTGGTGGTCAGTATAGATCTGCACTTGCCTCAGAAGGAGGAAACATTGATAACGATTTTGGATCCAATGTAGATGCTTTCGACGCTATTACAAGAACTGCTTTGGTGTCTAACCATAGTTTGTCTTTTGTGGGTGGTGACGAGAAGAGCAAATACAGGTATTCTATTTCTGCCTTAGATCAAGAAGGTGTTATTGAAAAAACAGGTATCCAAAATTACACGGCGTCTTTAAGTAACTCTTATAGATTTTTAAAAGATGACCGTTTAAAAGTTGATGTCAATTTAATCGCGAGTTACGTGAGAGATAGACGTCAGCAAATTACTGACAATGCAGGTTTTGAAGGAAACTTAATTGGTGCAGCTTTATTCTGGAATCCAACTTTACCATTATTCAACTCAGATGGTACATACAGACAGCAACAAGGTTTAGCAGATCCTACTGGAAATCCAGATACTTTAAACCCTCTAGCAGTATTGGACTATAACGATATTGAAGAAGAAACATCTAGGATAGTTGGTAATTTGGCTGCACGTTTCGACATCACAAGCGATTTGGAATACAAATTTAATATTGGTGTCGATAGAGCAGAATCGAATAACAGAACAGGAGTATCTAGAGACTTGGCTCAAGTAGATATTTACGAAAGAGGTTTGGCGGTTAACTCTAACAGAACATCTTTCACTTACTTAATAGAACACACCTTAAACTATACTAAAGAGTTTGATGATTTTAAGATAAATGCGCTTGCCGGTTATGCTTTCCAAGATTTTACAGCTCGTGGATTCCAAGCAATTGGAGAAAATATATCCTTTGACCCAGGAAGTGAAGCTGATAACTTAGGTGGTTTTACAGAAAGAAGAATCAGTTCTTTTGAAGACCCACGTTCTTTGCTAGAATCATGGTTTGGTAGAGCAACGTTCGATGCTTACGGAAAATATACACTAACAGCAACATTTAGAGCGGATGGTTCTAACAAGTTTGGTGATAACAACAAATGGGGATATTTCCCAGCACTTGCCGCAGCGTGGAAAATCCATGAAGAAGACTTTGCGCCAGATTTCTTTGATCAATTAAAATTAAGAGCAAGTTGGGGACAATCAGGTAACCAAAACTTCCCTGCTGGTGTTGCAGATGGTCGAATTAACGTTGGTATCATTACTACAGAAAATGGTGTTGAAACTTCAATTAATTTCCCTGTTGCACCAAACCCAGATTTACAATGGGAGGTGAACCAAACACTTAACCTTGGTGTAGACTTTGCATTCATGGACAATAAGTTATCTGGTTCTATTGATGTGTTTAGAAGAGATACAGACAATCTGTTAATTTTAAACCAAGCTGTTCAGCCTGCACCTCCTGGAACTTTTATATGGGAAAATATTGATGGAACGACAGTCAACCAAGGTGTGGAAATTGGCTTATTTGCAGATATCGTAGACACAGAAGATTGGAGCTTTACTGTTGGAGGTAACTTCTCTATATTGAGTAACGAACTTCAAGACTTCCAAGGTCAAGTAGATATAGGTGCTATCGATGGTCAAGGTCTTACAGGTGCATTTGCGCAAAGGTTACAAAGTGGACAACCTGTTAATGCATTCTTTATGCCAGAATTTGCAGGAATTGACGATCAAGGTGTTGCGCAGTACTTTGCTGCAGACGGCAGTTTGACTCCTAATGCATCAACTGATGCGGAAAGAAGATTCTTAGGTGATCCTAACCCAGATTTACTAGTTGGTTTCAACTTTAACGCGAGGTATAAAAATTGGGATTTATCAGCTAACTTGAATGGTGCTTATGGCCATCAAATTTTTAACAACACGGCTTTAGTATTGGCAAAAGGTAATTTAAATGCGAATAGAAACTTGATGATAGAAAATATTGGAAATGGCGAAACACCAGGTGCAGCAGCTGTATCTTCTAGATATTTGGAATCAGGTGATTTCTTGAGATTAAATAACCTTACTTTAGGTTATAACTTCAAGCAGGATAAATTGCCAGAGTTTATCAGAAATTTAAGACTGTATGCTACAGGACAAAATTTATTTGTAATCACGCCTTACAGCGGTTTTGATCCAGAAGTAAATACAAATAAAGCCTTGAATCAAATACCTTCATTTGGTATTGATTACTTAGTGTTCCCAAGAGCCAGAACTTTTACAATTGGTTTAAGTGCAACTTTTTAAAAATAATATTATATTCACAAAAAATAAATAATGAGAAGATTTAGTTTATCAGCAACTTTGTTCAGTTTAGCGCTTCTAACGTTTAGCTGTACAGATTTAGAGAAAGATCTCGGAAGTAATCTGACTAGAGAACAGGCAGATGCTACCGTAAATGCAAGGGAATTTATTAACAACAATTACAACGATTTACAGAGTTTTGCAACTCAAGATTTAATATTTGCCCTTCAAGAGCATTCAGGTGATGCAGTTATTGGACCTACAAGAGGTGGTGACTGGGATGATAATGGTGTTTGGAGAGTTCTTCACTTACACGAGTGGAGTACAGAAAACCCATATGTGTTAAATACTTTTAATAGCCTTTCTGGTGGTGTTTACAATTCTATCGAAGCTTTGCAAATTGCAGAAGGCGAGGATAGAGGAGAAGCTTTGTTTTTACAAGCGTGGTTTGTCTACCACTTATTCGATTTATATGGACAAGTGCCATTTAGAGAAAATCTTGATAACTTAAGAGAATTACCTGTTACATTAAAAGGTGAAGAAGCTGTTAATTTAATAGTGGGAAACCTTGAAGAAGCGATAAATTTATTACCGGATAATCAAAATATTGCCCGTGCTAACAAAAATATTGCTCGTTCATTTTTAGCTAAAGTTCTTATGAACAAAGCGGTATACCTTGATGAGGATAGAATAGGACCATTCAACTTTGATTCGGCTGATATGAATCAGGTGATTAGTTTATGTGATGAGGTTATCAATTCTGGTAACTATGCTTTAGAAACAGGCATTAACTACTACGACAACTTTGCACCCAACAATGGTAGTGAAGGTTCTGAATTAATTTTTGTTCAACCTAATTTACAAGGTGAGCCAGGAGGAAATGTAGCGTCAAGATATTACATGACATTACACTACAATCAAAACCCAGGTGGCTGGAACGGATTTAC
>JAUIFC010000304.1 GCA_030429455.1 Bacteroidia bacterium
CAACGAACTTCATGACGACTTAGGAAGCCTGATGTCCACTATAAAAATGCACTTTGAAAGTATAAAAACCGATAAGTCTGATGAAATATATCATAAAACAAATCGACTTATCGAAAATGCTTACAAAAAAATACGGAATATTTCTCATGCCAAAAATTCTGGTGTGATGGCAAATAAGGGATTGGTAAAAGCCGTTAAAGATTTGGCGAATACCATTTCGCTATCAGACAAGATCATAATTGAAGTGCACGAAAATGTCGGCGACCAAAGAATAGCAAACTCCATAGAATTGACGCTGTTTAGAATTGTCCAAGAATTAATAAACAACACTTTAAAGCACGCAAAGGCTAAGCAGCTAGACATTTATCTAACCGCAGATAAGGATAATTTGAACATCATGCTAGAAGATGACGGAATTGGCTTTGATGTGGATACAATAACAAAACACAATAATGGTATAGGTCTCCTTAACATCGAAAAGAGAATAGAACAAATGGGTGGCAAAATGATTATTGAATCTCATCAAGGCAAAGGAACAAGTGTAATTTTAGATATCCCACTATGATAAGACTAGCAGTAGCAGATGATCATCAATCTATAATAGACGGTATAAAACTCCTGCTAAGATCTGAAAAAGAGATTGACTTTGTAGGAACTGCCAATAATGGCAAAGACCTCATAGAGCTCATAGAACATAAAGAACCACATATAGTTATTACAGACATTAGAATGCCTAATGTGGATGGCATACAATTGACTAAAAAAATTAAAGAGATCTATCCTCATACCAAAGTCATCGCTTTTAGTATGCTTGAACAAGACAACGTTGTAAAAGAAATGCTTGATGCAGGAGCATCGGGTTACTTGTTAAAGAATTCGTCTTTAGACCAAGTTTTAGCAGCTATAAAGGCAGTTTATAAGGGTGATACTTATTTTGATCCTCTGATTGATTGGGATAATGCGTCTTCTTCGGCAAAGCAATCTACAGTACTTACAAAAAGACAACTTGAGATCCTTAAACGTATAGGTCAAGGAAAAACCACAACAGAAATCGCTGCGGAATTGGCTTTAGGCAAACATACAGTAAGTACGCATCGAAAAAATATGTCTAGAGCCTTAGGACTTAAAGGTAAAGGTGAGTTGTTGCGATACGCAGTGGAAAGGAAATACGATTTTTAGTATGCACAAAGCATGTGCGTTAGTGCTAAAACCAAAATTGCATTTTTAGTCTTCAAAACATTTGAAGATTGGTTAAGTAAGGATTAAAATTTAATCTATACCATATAAATTAAATTTATATCTTTATTCGATAATTTTGAATCCTTATTAAGATGAAAAGAATACTTCAAGTACTATTCGTTTTTTTTGTACTTCATGCTACAAGTCAAAACTACATTGGACATACAACAGACAACTATGCTGGAATACATGGTGTTACCTTCAATCCTGCGAATGTTGTATCCTCAAAGTTCAAAACGGATGTGAACATTTTTTCTGCCAGTGTGTTTGGTGGAAGTGATTATTTTGAAATAAATGTCAGTGATTTAGCGAATATAGATGATAGTTTCGATTTTGAGGAAGACATAGTCACAAATCCAACCGATAACAACAATTTTTTTTTAAATGCCGATATTTTGGGGCCTTCTTTTATGATGAATTTAAGCCCTAAAAGCAGTATAGGGATAATTACTAGGGTAAGGGCATTTTCAAACACTAGAAATATCAATGGTGAATTATTTGAAAATTTGGTAAACGATTTTGAGGATAGTGAAAACTTTGATTTCAATTCAGAAAACCTATCACAAGTCTTACATGCTTGGGGAGAAATAGGCTTGGCTTATGGAAGAATATTGATGAGCAAACCAAACCATATGTTATCTGGTGGAGTTACGCTGAAATATTTAGCTGGAGCGGGTGGAACTTATATCAATACACCAGGGCTTATTGGGTCGTATTCAGAGGATTCAGAAACGCTTTCTACTACTGGTAGACTAAATCTCGGTTCTAGCCTGGATATTGAGGAAGAAGATAATTTTACCTTCGATGATGTTACAGGTGGTTTTGGGCTAGATATCGGGTTTAATTACGAATTTCACCCAGATAGAGATGATAATAGCACAGCATATCATGAGAGTGATTACATGGTTAAAATTGGTGTTTCTGTGACAGATATTGGATCAGTAACTTATGACCAATCTGAAATTTACGATTATAACATGAATAATC